>JBGOSW010000118.1:0-13201 GCA_041476145.1 Binatia bacterium | reverse complement strand
TGCCGTCGTCGCACTGCTCCCCGGCGGTCACGATCCCGTTGCCACAGCCGGTCGGCTTGCAGTTCGAATCGCAGCCATCGCCGTTCGTCAGATTGCCGTCGTCGCACTGCTCGGCGCCCGTCACGATCCCGTTGCCGCACGCCGGAGCGGTGCAGTTGTTGTCACAGCTGTCACCGTTCACGAGGTTGCCGTCGTCGCACTGCTCCCCGGCGGTCACGATCCCGTTGCCACACGCGGTGACGGTGCAATTGTCGTCGCAACCGTCGCCGTTGACGGCGTTCCCGTCGTCGCACGCCTCCCCCGGGTTGACGATCCCGTTGCCGCAGCTCGGGAAGGTGCAGTTCGAGTCACAACCGTCGTTGTTGACGAGGTTGCCGTCGTCGCACTGCTCGCCCGCGGTGACGATGTGATTGCCGCACCCGGTCGCCGTGCAATTGTGGTCACAGCCGTCGCCGTCGACGAGATTGCCGTCGTCGCAGCTCTCGCCGGGATCGACGATCTGGTTCCCGCAGCGCGGCGTGGTGCAGTTGGTGTCGCACGCATCGCCGTTGCCGCCGTTGCCGTCGTCGCACTCCTCGCCGGCGGTGACGATCCCGTTGCCGCACGCCGTGAACGTGCAGTTGGTGTCGCAGCCGTCGCCGTTCGTGACGTTGCCGTCATCGCACTGCTCGCCGGCGGTGACGATCCCGTTCCCACACCCGGTCGGGGTGCAATTGCTGTCGCAGCCGTCACCATTGACGAGGTTCCCGTCGTCACACAGTTCGCCCAGCAGATTGAGGACCCCGTCGCCGCAGGTCGCGACGATCCAAGCCTTCGACGCCGTCCCCGTCACGGTACCGGTCTGCGGTGTCCCGGATAACACGATGCCTTGATGGTCCGCGTCCTTGAACTCGAGGCCGACCGGGATCGTGAAGGTCGCCGTCGCCTTGATGCTGTCGTTGCCCGGCACGCTGCTCGTGTTCGAGTAGTTGACGGTGAACTGTCCTGAGGCGTTGGTCGTGCCGTTGAACGTCTGCGGACCGGCCACGCCGGTGATCACGATCTTGATGGCATAGTTCGGGATGACGGCGTTGTTCGTATCCTTCAGCGTTGCGGTCACGCTGTGCGTGGTGTCGCCACCACCGGTCCCATTCAGGTAGTTCGTCGCCGACGCGGGCGAGATCGTGATCGACTGCGGCACGGGCGGGACGCTGCTGCACTGCGACTGCGCCGCGGTGATGATGGCGCTGGCGCGCGTCACCACGTTCAACGGAGAAGTCGGGGAGGTCACGGTGAAATTGTCGGTGAAGTGCCAGATCGCCGCCTGCACGGCGGCCGCTTCGTAGTTGTTGTCGGCGAGTGCCGTCCCGATGTTGTTCGTGTGCGGGAATGTGTTGTTGAGAATGTAGACGACCTCGCACGGATAATTCGGTGTGATCTGCGGGACGGTGTCGCCCACGGAGATGTGGTGCAAGAGGTCGACGCAATACGCGTCGTTCGTGGGCCCGTTGTCGATCGAGATGTGGATGACTCCGGCGAACGAGTAGCTCTGCACTGGACCGGCGCCGATCTTCCCCTGAATGCCCAAGCCCTGCCCGAGTCCGGTGACCTTGGCACTCGCGGCGAAACTCGGTGTTGCCGACGTTCCGAGGAGGGCGATGCTCGCGACCGCGACCGCCGCGACGAGGGTCAGACGGCGACGGCAGGGCGCAACCGGGTTCGGCGATGTACGGCGGAGGGGCAGCATGAAGCCTCCAGGGTGATGCCGGCGCACGCAAGTCGGGCGCCGGGAAATGTGTGTACGGGCTTCAGAGTCTCGGAGAATCGGCTGTGCTCGACTACTGACAACTCGAGAGAATGTCAATGGAAAAGATATGCCTAATCGCGGGTTTTCGACCGTTTGGAGGTCTTACATACCCGTCGCTGCTCCACCGTGGAGCAGCGACGACGCGTATCGACGCGGGAAACGTGAACTTGTTGGGGTGACGATGAAGGCCAACGAGAGGGTCCGGGAGCTCTCCAAGCGAGAGAATGGCGACGGAGCAGCGCGTCAGAGCAGGTGCGGTCCGAGAGTACGGCGCGCGGTGGCGACGCTCGGGCCGATCCCCCCGACGACGCCCGCCCCCGGGACGTGGATAGTCCCTGCCCTCCGTGGTAAACGCAACGCGGTCGTGACGAGCGACGCTCCCCTACGCGCGCGCGCCGCGCTCGTCACCGGCGGCGGTCGCGGAATCGGACGCGCGATCGCGCTGGCGTTGGCGCGCGCCGGCGCGACGGTCGCCGTCACCGCGCGCAGCGCGCGCGAGCTCGATGCGGTGGTGACCGAGGTGACGCACGCCGGCGGCCGTGCGCATGCGATCGTCGCCGACCTGACCGACGACGATGCCGTCGCAACGTTGGTCGGGCGCGCGCGGACGGTCCTCGGCGGCGTCGATCTCCTCGTACACAACGCCGGAGGAGCACCCCCCCACGGTGATTTCGCGCGCGGGCCGATCGCGACGTGGGACCGGACACTGTGCCTCAACCTGCGCGCGCCGATGTTGCTCACGCATCATCTACTGCCCGATCTCCGCCGCGGCACCGAGCCGGCGATCGTTTTCGTCGCCTCGATCGCCGGCATGACCGGCAGCGCCGGCGCCGCCGCTTACTCGGCGGCGAAATTCGGCATCCGTGGCTTCGCGCAGTCGCTCTTCGAGGAGGTCCGTGAGCTCGGCATCCGCGTCTCGGTGATCTGCCCCGGCTTCGTGGATACCGCGCTCATCCCCTCCAACCGCAAGATCGACCGGGCGCGGATGCTGCGGCCCGACGACGTCGCCGCCGCGGTGCTGTTCGCGCTGCGCACGGCCTCGACGGCGGCCTGCGCCGAGATCGTCTTGCGGCCGCAACGCTCGCCGTACATGCGATGAGCACGGACGCGGCCGTCTTCCTACGGCCGGATGGGAGCTCCTTCTGGACGGAGCTCTTCGGCGACTACGCGCCCGTCGAGATCGAGATCGGCTGCGGCGACGGCACGTTCCTCGTCACACGTGCGGCTGCGGCGCCGCGGCACAACCTCCTTGGCATCGAGCGCGCCCCGCGAAAAGCGCGGCGCGTGGCGGCGCGCCTCGCGCGCCTCGGCGTGCCGCGGGTTCGGACGCTACAGGCGGACGCGACCTACGTGCTCGCGATCGTCCCCGCGGCGTCGGTGCACGCGTACCACGTCTACTTCCCGGATCCGTGGCCGAAGCGGCGCCACGGATGGCGACGTATCTTCTCTCCCGAATTCGTGCGCGCGCTCGCGCGCACGCTCGTCGACGGCGGCGAGCTCTACGTCGCGACCGACGTCGGCGCCTACATGACGACGATCCGGGCTACGATCATCGCCAGTGGGACGTTCGTGGATCTCGTACCCGGCGACGACCATCCCGGGCTCGACACCGCGTTCGCCCGGAAGTACCGCGTCGAAGGACGGATCCTCCACCTCGCTCGCTTCGCTCGCCGGATCCGCAGCGACGACGCGCTCGGCGGCACGCCTCAGCCGTGTCCGGCGAACGCGGCCTCGAAGATCAGCTCTTCATAGTAGCGCACGTTCAAGCCGACGAGATACACACGGGGATCGTCGGCGAGGCGGGCGTAAACTGCGGTCCGCGTCGGATTGTACGCGCCGAAGAGGACCGTGACCTCGCGGCCGCCGCCGTCGGACCCGGTCCTGAGCACGATCGCCGCGGTCGGCACGGCGAGCCCGAAGGTCGCGAGATCGGTCGCGCGCGCGTCGTCGGCGACGACCTCCGACACCTGACCGGCGGTGAGCGTCGCCACCGCCGCATCCACCAGATCGGAGGGCACGGTCGCTTTCGGAGGCTCGACGGTACGCCAGCGGCCGTCGTCGCGCTCGGCGCGGACGCGCGCGTCGGCGCGGCGGAACACGACGGCGCGCACGGCGCTCGACTCGATGCCCAAGAGCGAGCGCGCCGGCGACGCCTCAGGTGGCGGCGCCTCGACCGCCGGCCGCCGCTCGACCAGCAGCACGAACGCGAGCAGGAGCACGAAGACGGCGTAGACGACACCGACGACGCGCCAGCTCATGCCAAGCGCCTGCGGATGAAGACGAAGACACCGAAGGCGAAGAAGACGGCCGGCTGGGCGACGGTGGCCAACCAGAACGCCATTCGACCCTGCGCCTGGGTGACGAAGAACTGCTCGCGACCGGTTTCCTTCTGTTGTGCGCGCGCAGCGATCAACGACTCGTCACGGGCGAGCCAGTTGACGGCGTTCACCAAGAGGTCGCGGTTGCCGAGATAGTCGAGGAACGCGTTGGTCGCGAAGTCGGCGTCGCCGAGAACCATGAGCCGCCCCGGCTTGACGCCCTCGGCCGTGGTCGGAAGGGAAACCGCGGCGCCGACGACCTGCGCGCCCCGCGGGCCGCCCACAGCGTCACCCGGCGCACCGACGGCCACCGCATAGCTCCCCGCGCCACTCTGAAGGAAACCGATCGCGCCCGTCTCGTCGCCGCCCGCAAGTCGCAGCGGCCGCGCGCGTGAGAAGACCGGTGGCGCCGCGAGCGTGCCGCTCACGAGAAAGGACGGCGTGAGACCGGAGACGAGGATCGTGACCCCCTCCCCGGACGCCAGGCGGCGCTCCGGATCGATGACGACCGCGTCGAGCGGCGTGATGCCGCGACCCGCGGCGAGCGCCGCGATCGTCCTCGGGCTCTCCGGATCAAGTAGCAGCAGCAGCGCCCCTCCGCCGTTCAGGTAGGCGTCGAGCCGCGCGGCCTCGCCGGGCAGCAGGTCCTTCCGCGGCCCCGCAACGATGAGCACGGTCGCGTCGGGTGGCACGCCGTCGGGTCCAACGAGCGGCAGCTCGTGCACGCGGAACAAATCTTCCTCGAGCGCGCGTGCCGCGCTCGAGCACCCCAGCTTGCGATCGCTGTCAGTCGGCGCGTGCTCGCCGTGACCGCTGAGAAAGTACGCCACTCGCTCCGACGGGCGGGTCACGGCGAGCACAGCGCTCAGCAGCGCGCCTTCGGACGGATTCGAGATGTCGCGGCGCCGACCGCCGCTCTCGACGACGAGCGCGCCGTAGCGCTCGATGCCGTACTCGTGAGCGAGCGCCGGCGAACGGTTGAGATCGACGAAGTCGTAGCGCACCCGCGGCGACGCGTTCGCCACGCGCCACAGCAGGTCTTTGAGGAACGGCGTCCGCGCGTCCGCGCTGCGCACGAAGACGGTGACGTGAACGTCGCGGTCGAGCCCGGCGAGGATGCGGCGCGCATGCGGCGAGAGCGTGTAGTTGCGCTCGGGTGTGAGGTCGAGGCGCACGCTGTGTCGGTACGCGAGGGCGAGCACCAGCGCCGCGCAGCCGAGGAGCCCGAGCGTGCCGAGGACGAGCGCCGGCAGCCTGCGTGTACCCGACCTCACCGTCTACCGCGCCACTGCCGCGACTCCATGGAGCGCAACGTCAAAAAGAGAAAGAGGCCGATGAAGAAGAGAAAGTAGAGGCAGTCCTTCAGGTCGATGACGCCGGTCGCAAAGGTGTGAAAGTGATCGAACGTCGATGCCTGGCCGAGCACGGTCACGAGCGACGTACTCACCGCCGCCTCGTTCCACGTGAGGATCCAGAACAGCAAGAGAACGACGAAGGTGCATGACGAGGCGATCACCTGGCTCTCGGTCAGGGACGAGATGAAAAGGCCGCACGCGATGCAACTCCCGAGAAAGAGCAACGTCCCGAGGTAGCGCGCGACGAAGGGACGCGGATCGAACGGCTGAATCGCGTAGACGATCGCCGGGTAGAGCAGCGTGCCGGCGATGAACAGCAGAAAGACGATCAGGCAGGCGGTGAACTTCGCGAACATGATCTCGCGATCACGGAGCGGGTACGTGTAGAGCAGCTCGATCGTCCCGAGGCGGCGCTCCTCCGCGAGCAAGCGCATCGTGAACAAGGGTACGACGATCAGCAAATAGAACGCGATGTAGTTGACGAAGAACTCCTCCCAGAAATGCTCGAGGATGTTCAGCCCGAAGCCGATCGTCACGTAGCTGTTGAGCGTCGTGTAAAACTGCAACCCGGTCGCGCAGAGAAAGGCACCGATGACGACGTAGACGAGCGGGCCGGCGAAGTAGGACGCCAGCTCCTTGCGGACGAGCGCGAGCGTTCTCTTCACGCCGCGGCGTCCCGATCGTCGCGCACCAGACGGACGAAGAGGTCTTCGAGGCTCATCGGCAGCGTACGCATCTCGAGGAGTCCCCAGCCGCGGCCGACGACGAGCGCCGCGATCTCGCGCCGGAGGGCGTCGCCGCGCGCGGAACGGACGACGACCGTGACCGCGCCGTCGCGCGTCGTCTCCTCGCGAAGCTCGTCGAGACCGCCGACGGCGGCGAGCGCCGCGAGCACGTCGGCACGCGGGCCGGCGACACGCACGCGCGTCTCGTCGGAACCCCGCACCCGCTGCGTCAGCCCGAGGGCGGTGTCTTCGGCGATGATCCGCCCGTAGTCGATGATGATGACGCGCCCGCAGGTCATGCTCACCTCGGGCAGAATGTGCGTGCTCAGCAGCACCGTCGTCGAGCCGGCGAGTGCCTTGATGAGCGCACGGATCTCGACGATCTGCCGCGGATCGAGGCCGACGGTCGGTTCGTCGAGAATGAGGACGCGGGGTCGATGCACGAGCGCTTGCGCGATGCCGACGCGCTGGCGGTAGCCCTTCGAGAGCTTGCCGATCAACTTGCCGGCGACCTCCGTCAGACCGCAGGCGCCGATCACCTCGTCGAGGCGGGCCCGCCGGACCGCGGCCGGGACGCCCTTCACCTCGGCGCAAAAACGGAGAAAACGAACGACGGTGAGGTCGGGATAGAGGACGACGTTCTCGGGCAGGTAGCCGATGCGCTCGCGGATCGCGAGCGGATGGCGTTCGACGTCGAGCCCGTCGATCGCGACGCTTCCCTCGGTCGGCGGAAAGAAGCCGGTGAGAATGCGCATGATCGTCGTCTTTCCCGAACCGTTCGGTCCGAGGAGACCCATGATCTCACCGGCGGCGACGTCGAAGCTCACCCCAGCGACCGCGCGCGTGCGGCCGAAATCCTTCACCAAGCCGTCGACGGCGATCACGAGTGTGACCGGAAGTCGACGACGTACCGCACGAGCTCGATCGTCGCGACCAGCTCGGCGTCGCTGCCGCGCTGCTCCGTCTTTACCAGGCCGACGCCGGGCGCATACCAGTCGGAGTAGTAGTAGATCACGCGCGGTCCCGTCCGCGCGCCGCCGACATCGACGGCGGAATGGATCGCGGTGGTCTCGACGCGGACGCAGCGCGGGAACACGCCCGCCGGCACCACGACGCGCTCGGGTTCGGGGCGGACGTGGTGCAGCTGTTGCACCTCGAACCCCGAGCCGTCGGGCAGATGGTAGGCGTTGGTGAGGCCTTCCCAGGCGTCGGCGTGGCGGAGATCGGTCGGAAGGAACTTGAGCTCGCCGGAGCGGAGTCCGTTGTCCTCGAGCGTCTCACCGCGATACTCGAGCGACATGATGCGATGGAGGAAGCCGCTCTCCGTGCAGTAGATCACCGGAAAACGCTCGGGCTCGGCGCCGTACTGCTCGTCGACGATCGCGCACGCTCGGCCGTCGGTGGTGTGAAAATCGTCGCGTCGTACGGTCGCGACGAAGCGAAACTTCTCCGTTCCGGCGTGCCGACTGACCGCGTACTCCCACCGGGAGTTCGGCGTCAGCGGGAAGAAATCGCGCTCGGCGACGCGCGGCCGCAGCGTCGCGAGACTGCAGCCCGCCGCCATTCCTGCGAGCGGTACGCACCATCCACGCCACGCGCCGCCGAGGACCCGCATCGGATGCCATGCTAGGGAATCGCGCCGGAGCGATCAATTCAGCCGGCGCATGCGCGCGTCGTCGACGGACGGCCCAGGGGCGACCGTCCCCTCGGCAGAGGTCAGGCGAGGTTCGGCGTCCAGGTCTTGCCGCCGTCCTTGGTCTTGAGGATGGTGCCGAAACCGCCGACGATCCAGCCATTGTTCTGATCGAAGAAGTCGATGCCGCGCAGCCAGGTGAAGAGCCGCATGCCGAGCTTCGCGCGCTTCCAGACGACGTCGCCGGACTCCTTGGTGACGACCTCCCCACCGGACCCGACCGCCCAGCCCTTCCCGTCGGGGAATAGGAATGGTGCGTAGAGTGGATCCTCGATCGCAAGCGCCTCGTCGATCTTGTCGAACGCCCAGCTGTTCCCACCGTCGTGCGTATGGGCGATCTTGCCCTCGAGACCGGCGGCGACGCCCTCCTGATTGTTGACGAAATGGACGCCGAAGAGCGTCGGCAGGTCGAACATGTCGACGATCCCGCCGCCGAGGAGGCTCTTCTGCTGCTCGACCCAGGTCTTGCCGCCGTCGGCGGTGTGGCGGATGGTGCCGAACTCGCCGACGATCCACCCGTTCTGCTCGTCCGCGAACTCGATGTCGTAGAAGATCGGATCCTGCACCGCGAGCGCGATGTCTTCGCTCACACCCTCGCTGGACTGCGCGATCTTTCGCGGCCGCCAGTTCGCGCCGGCGTCGGTGGTCTCGACCAGCGTCGACTTGTCGCCGACGGCGTACACGTGGGTGGCGCTGAGCGGATAGAGCGCAAAGAGATAGTTATCGGTGTTACTCTTCTGCTCCGTCCACGTCTTGCCGCCGTCCTTCGTCGCCAAGATCAGGCCGGCTTGGCCGCAGATCCAGCCGATCTGGGCATTCGCGAACCGGATGCTGTAGAGCCCGCGATCGGTGGGCGTGGGGATGATGTTCCAGGTGCGGCCGGAGTCCGGCGTCTCGAGAATCTTCCCACGGTAACCGATGACGAGGGCGCGATCGGGCGAGAGCGCCTTCACGTCGAAGAAGCGGTCGCCGATGATCGAGATCTTCGCCTCGGGAAGCGGCGGCAACTCGACCTCGGGATGGCATCCTGCTGTCCATCCGCCCGCCACCATGAGGAGCACTACGAATGCTCGTCGCGTCGTTCGCATGTGCCCGCCTCCTAAAAAGGGAAGTCCAGGATCGAAACCGCCGTAAGACCAGCGCTCTAGTGCCCCGGAACGTCGCCGGAGTCAACAGCCGAGGCTGCCTCAGCCCGCCTTCTTCGTGAACCACTTCGGCTGCTCGGATTTGTCGACCTGTTCCTGCTGATCGATTCTCCAGTCGCCGTTCTCCTTGATGACCGTATAGAGTTCGTACTCGTCGGCGCCGAGCTGGTTCAAGAACTTGTCCTGGGAGCTGAGAATGTTCGGGACCTTCGCCGTGCTCCCTTCGACTTTCGCCGGGTAGACGTCGAATTTGAAGATCTTCACCTCGGCCGACTGCATCATGTACTTCTGCTCCTTGGCCCAGGCTTCGGAGTCCTTGCCACCGGCCATCGCTTTGGAGATCTCCTTGTAGGCCTCGTCGTACTTCTGATTCTGCATCGCCTTCAGATACAGGCGAACGGTGTCCTCCGGGGTGCCGGCCGCACGAGCCGTCGCCGTGGTGAGGATCACGGCCGCGCTCGCGACCACGAGCACCACCAACGTTCGCAGCTTCGTCATAACTCTCCTCCTTCGTTCTGTGCGGAAGCGCATGCAACCAACGATAGCGAAACACGGCTCCGCAAGGCAACGGACGCGCGCCCCATTGCCGTCACTCGCATGGCGACCCGCCATCGTGCTGCCGCTCGCCCGCGATCGAGCCCGCGGCGTACCCGCGTTCTGCAATGCACCTGGCGTGGCACGCGGGTTGCTGCCTGCCACGGCACCCGCCGTGGTCTCCACGGCGGCACCTGATCACCGAGCGGAGGACAGTGACGTATGGATCGCGAGCGTGACCCGGGCTCCACGGAGGACCCCACGGGACCCCAATCCATCCGAGATCTGCGCACCCGGCTCGGCCTCACGCAGGAAGAGTTCGCGCACGCCATCGCAGTCACGGTCTCGACCGTCAACCGCTGGGAGAACGCGCACGCCACGCCGAGCAAACTCGCGTGGCGCGCGATCCAAACGTTGCTGAAGAAGCGCGCCGCCGTCGGCCGCTGAACTCGGCGCCAAACCGCGCCTCGTGACGCGACCGCGCTAGGCGACGCCGACGTTGGCGCGCGGCACGCGCGCACACCCCGCCGCTTCTTCCACCGCTCGCACCACCTCGGCATCACCGACGCTCGGTGCCACCGACGTACAGCCGCTCGCCAAAGGACCGGCAGCGTCGGCGGTGAGGAGCACCAGCGGCAGGCGGCGCGTGCTCGCGTGGCCGCGCAGGAAGGCGATCGCGCCCTCCTCACCGGTTTCCGTGGCGGCGTCGACGATCGCGACGTCCGCCTGATATTCGTCGGCGCAGCGCACCAACTCCCAGGTGTCGCCGGCGCTGAAGACGGCATGACCTCCCGCTTCGAGGGCCGCGAGGAGCGGCGCCGTCGCCCGTACGGACAACGGCCCGACGGCGACCCGGAGTGCGGTGCCCGGCGCGACGGGGCGCAGCGTGCGCGCGATGGCGCGGCGCAGCTCCTCGACGTCGACCGGCTTCGCCACCACGTCGGCGGCACCGAGCCCGCGTGCCAGCATACGCTCGGGCTGCACCGTGAGCATCACCACCGGGATCTGACGCGTCGCCTCGCTATGCTGCAGGATGCGCAGGACGTCGTAGCCACTCAGATCCGGCAGCACCACGTCGAGGAGGATGAGATCCGGGCGCTCGACGCGGGCGACATCGAGCGCCTGCACGCCGCGCTCGACGCGCAACAGTCGGTAGGTCGTCCCGAGCGACACCTCGAGCACGGTGCCAAAGTCCGCATCGTCGTCGATCAAGAGGAGCGTCGGCCGCGGCACCGTAGGCGCTGTGGCCTCAGCGCCGGCCTGCAACACGGCAGTGCCCGGTGCCACGAGCGGCAGCACGACGGTGAACGTCGAGCCCAGATCCTCTTCGCTCTCGACGGTGATCCGGCCGCCGTGGCGGTCGACGATCGCCTTCGAGATCGCGAGCCCGAGGCCGGTGCCCGGCTCCTCACTGCGACCCGGATGCAAGCGCTGAAAGCGCTGGAAGAGACGCCCGTGATCGCAAGCGCGAATACCGATGCCCCAGTCGCGCACGGCGATGCGAAGATCGCCGGCCGCGCACGTCGCACGCACCAGCACGCGCCCCCCGGTCGGCGAGAACTTCACCGCGTTCGACACCAGATTCGTGAGCACCTGGATCAGACGGTCACGATCGCCGGCGAGTGGCGGTAAGTCCAGCTCGAGCTCGCAGCCGATGGCGATGTCGCGACCGGCGGCATAGGCGCGCAATCCGGCGATCGCCTCTTCGATCAGCGACTCGGGCGCGACGGACGCGAAGGTCAAGTCCATCTTGCCGAGTTCCAGCCGAGAGATGTCGAGAATGTCGTTGATGAGTCGGATCAGGCGGTCGGTGTTCTTGAGGCTGATCGCGAGTAGCTCACGCTCGATCGCAGAGAGCGCGGACGCCTTGCCGAGGACGAGTTGCAGCGACCCTTTGACGGACGTGAGCGGCGTCCGCAGCTCGTGGGAGACGGTCGACAGGAACTCGCGCCTGAGCGTCGAGAGCTCGCGCTCTTGGGTGCGGTCGCGCAGCACGAAGCCACGTCCGACGACGCCGCCGTCGGCGGCGCACACGGGCTCGCTCGTCCACTCGTAGGCGCGCGGCCGGTCGTCGTGCACGGCGGAGATCTCGCCACTGCCGTGAGCGGCGGGGTCGGCATACAGCTGGCGCACCGCACGCGCGAAGTCGTCGGCGTTCGCCAGCGCTGCCGCGAAGCCTTCGCGCGCCGGGAACGTCTCGCCGCGCCGAATCGCGTCGCCGAGGATCGCGCGTGCCTGCGTGCTTGCGCGCACGATCGTACCGTCCACGTCGGTGACGAGCACCGCATCTGAGGCGACGGCGAGGGCCCACGTCAGTTCGGGCGAAAGCGCATCGTCGCGTTCGCTGACACCGGGCGGTTCGACGCGTGCAGCCGCACGCGTCGTTCGCGCTTGCACGAGCGCGGCCCGCCGTCGGCGCCATGCGAGCGTGCCGGCGATCACCAGTGCGAGCGTCACGAACGTGGCGATCACGACGTCGCGGGGCGCCGACATGAGGAGCGGCGCGAACGCGACGAGCAGAGCTCCACGCACGAATCGCATCGCATCGGCATCGTGGACGGCGCTGTGGGCGTCAGCGTGCATGAGCCGCGTGCCTCGCGACCGAGACGTCGATGGTCGGACGGGAGATCGTCATCATGAGCGTTCCGCCTGCGATGCGAAGGAGCAAGGAGCGTGCCCCCCGCGGGCACGTCATCCGACCATTTTGAACACTCGGAGGCGACGAGAACGCGCACTCTCGTCACCCGTTTGACGCCGATGACGACCTCGGTCACGTCACGGCGCCATCGACGCTCGATTGCATTGCCGAAAACCCTCCGCTTTCACGGCGACGCTCAGTTGAGGACTCCGCGCCGAGCTAACTCATTGCGTGGCATGCGTCTTGCGACCCCGACCTCTACCGCAAACGCGGAGTGCTGAGCACGACCGGGAGAGACCGGTCTCGATCGCGCACTTGCTGCGCGTGATGCGGAGTCATCCAGGAGGCTCATGGGACTGCACGACAGATATCGGGTGCTCGTCGTCGAGGACGATCCCGACATTCGGCGCATTCTTCAACTGTTCCTCAGCGAGCGGGACTTCGCCGTCACCACGGCGGAGAGCGCGACCGCCGCGCTCGACGCTCTCGCCGCCGCCCCGGTCGACCTCATCCTCTCCGACGTTCGCATGCCGGGGATGAGCGGCATCGAGCTCCTGCATCACATCAAAGGGCAGGATCCCGACGTCCAGCTGGTGCTGATGACGGCCTACTCGTCGGTCAAGGACGCCGTCGAGGCGATTCAGGCCGGCGCCACTGACTACATCGAGAAGCCGATCGATTTCCGCCGCCTGGAGCGCATTCTCGACGTCGTATTCGAGCGCCGCCGGCTGCGCAGCGAGAACAAGATCCTCCAGCAGCGCCTCCAAGGACGGGTGGAGTTTCACGGCATGGTCGCCCGCAGCCAGGAGATGCTCGAGATCTTCTCGTTCATCGAGCGTCTCGCCCGCTACCCGACTACGGCGCTGATCACCGGCGAGAGCGGCACCGGCAAGGAGCTCGTTGCGCGTGCGTTGCACGACTTGAGCCCGCTCAAGGAGCGCCCACTCGTCATCTGCAACTGCACGACGCTCGCGCCGACGTTGCTCGAGAGCGAGCTCTTCGGCCAC
>JBGOSW010000117.1:0-13278 GCA_041476145.1 Binatia bacterium | reverse complement strand
CTGTCGGTCCAGCGCGCGCGATAGATGAGGGTGTAGAGCACCACGGCCGTCGCGGTGGCGATCGCGCCGCCGAGCATCACGGCGACCGTCGCCCACGGCACGGCGGGGCTCGGCACGACCGCGAGCACGAGCGCGTGGCCGGCGATCAGCGCCGGCACGGTGAGGACGAGGTCGATCCCGGTCTGGATGAACACGATGCCGGCGAAGCTCGCGAGCGCGGAGATCGCGAGCTCGGGCAGGTGATTGCCGAGTATCCCGTCGACGTAAGCCGCTTGCAGCGGCAGCAGTAACGCGAGGCCGACCGCGTAGGCGCGCGCCACGGTCCACGTTACCCGTCGCGACAGCCAGATCCCGAACGCGGCATAGCAACACACCAGGAGTCGCAACCAGAAGAAGGCGTGCGACTCATGATAACGCGCGCCGGCGATGATCGCGTAGACGACGAGGAAGATCGTGCAGCCGAGACGCATGGCGCGCGGCTCGAGCGGCAGTGGCGTATTGACGAGCCGCCAGAGACTGCGCGCGTCGTGCGTCGTGTGCGAACTGACGTGCGCCTTTCGCTGCGTACGCGCTGTACGTTGCTCGACCATGGGCGTCGCGTCTTGCAGCAGCACGCGGCATGCCAGTGTCGTCCTTGACCCTCTGCCGGGGCGAGTGTAGAGAACGCCCTTTCGCAGCGAGCACTTGGCGCGTCGAGCGCCACTCCCGGCTTCCCAACGAAACGACCACGGCGTGTCGATCCTCATCAACAAGAACACCAGCGTCATTATCCAGGGCATCACCGGCCGCGAAGCCGTGAACCTGACACGCGAGGGTCTCGACTACGGCACCAAGATCGTCGGCGGCGTGACGCCCGGCCGCGCCGGCCGCGACGTCTACGGCGTCCCCGTCTATGACTGCGTCCGCGACATCACGTCCAAGCAGCACGTTGACGGCTCGATCGTGACGGTGCCGCCGCGCTTCACGAGAGACGCCGTCTTCGAGGCGCTCGAAGCCGGCGTCAAGACGATCGTCGTCGTCACCGAGCGCATCCCGCGCGGCGAGGTGGCGCAGATGGTCGAGCTCGCCAAGCTTCGCGGCGCCCGCATCATCGGCCCCAACTGCCTCGGCATCCTTTCGCCCGACGAGGCCAAGATGGGCGGCCTCGGCGGCCCCGCCGTGAACGTGCGGCGCGCCTTCAAGAAGGGCCCGGTCGGCGTCATGTCGCGCTCCGGCGGTATGACGACGGAGATCGCCAATACCCTCACCGCCGCCGGCCTCGGGCAATCGACCTGCGTCTCCATCGGCGGCGACGCCATCATCGGCTCCACCTACGCCGAGCTCATGCCGCTCTTCGAGGCCGACCCGGAGACGAAAGCGATCGCCATCTACTCCGAGCCCGGCGGCCGCATGGAAGCCGAGCTCGCCGACTGGGTGCGCGAAAACGAATCGCGGCTCCCCATCGTCGCCTTCATGGCCGGCCGCTTCATGGACGAGATGCCCGGCATGCGCTTCGGCCACGCCGGCACGATCGTCGAGGGCAAAGCCGACACGACCGCCGACAAGATCGAGCGCATGCGCGCCGCCGGCATCGCCGTCGCCGAGCGCATCGAGCAGATCCCCGCGCTCATCAAGGAGCGCATCCTCGCGACCAGGGGTCACTGATCATGGCGAACGGAATGTTCATCGGCGTCGAGGTCGACCCCAAGGTCGCCGCCGACCCCGCGCTGGCGAAGAAGCTCACCGAGGTGTGCCCGGTGAACATCTTCGCGGTGAAGCCGGACGGGGCGCTGCGGATCGTCGAGGAGAATCTCGACGAGTGTACGTTGTGTGATCTCTGCGTGCAGGCGGCGCCGGGGAAGGTGAAGATCGTCAAGCTGTACGAGTCGTAGCGACCGGCTCGCCGCTTACACGCGGAACCACGACGATGATCACGGGCGAGATCAAGAGCAAGATCGACGCGGTCTGGAACGCCTTCTGGTCCGGCGGCATTTCCAATCCGCTCGAGGTCATCGAGCAGATCACGTATCTGCTCTTCCTGCGGCGGCTCGATGATCTGCAGAAGCTGGCGGAGCACAAGTCGGCTCGGGTGAAGAAGCCCATCGAGCGCCGTGTCTTCCCCGCCGGCAAGGACGGCATCGGCAAGGGCGGCGGCCGCCGCTACGAGGATCTGCGGTGGTCGCGCTTCAAGCATTTCGAAGCGAAGGAGATGTACGCCGTCGTCGGCGAGCACGTCTTCCCGTTCTTGCGCACGCTAGGTGGCGACGACTCCACCTACGCCCATCACATGAAGGATGCGCGCTTCACCATCCCGACGGCCGCGCTGTTGGCGAAGGTGGTGGACCTGCTCGACGGCGTGCCGATGGAGGGCCGCGACACCAAGGGCGATCTCTACGAGTACATGCTTGGCAAGATCGCGACCGCCGGGCAGAACGGCCAGTTCCGCACGCCGCGCCACATCATCCGACTGATGGTGGAAATGACAGCCCCGCAGCCGACCGACGTCATCTGCGATCCCGCCTGCGGCACCTGCGGTTTCCTCGTGGCCGCCGGCGAGCACCTACGCGAGCGGTACCCGAACCTCCTGCACGACGCCAAGCTCAGGAAGCACTTCCACGAGAAAATGTTTCACGGCTACGATTTCGACAACACCATGCTGCGGATCGGCAGCATGAACATGCTGCTGCACGGCGTGGAGAATCCCGCCATCGAGTATCGCGACTCACTCGCGCAGGACCACGCCGACGACGAGGAAGCCTACACCCTGGTGCTGGCCAATCCGCCCTTCGCCGGTAGCCTCGACTACGAGAACACCGCCAAGGATTTGCTGCAGATCGTCAAAACAAAAAAGACCGAGCTGCTTTTTCTCGCGCTCTTCCTTCGTCTTCTAAAACCCGGCGGTCGTGCGGCGGTGATCGTTCCCGACGGCGTACTGTTCGGTTCCAGCAAGGCGCACAAGGAACTGCGCCGCGTGTTGGTCGAGGAACAGAAGCTTGACGCCGTGGTCTCGCTTCCCGGTGGCGTGTTCAAACCCTACGCCGGCGTGTCCACCGCCATTCTGCTTTTCACCAAGACCAACTCCGGCGGCACCGACACGGTGTGGTTCTACGACGTCGAGGCGGATGGCTGGAGCCTCGACGACAAGCGCACGCCGCTGCTGAGCGAGGACAAGCTCGGCCCGATTCCGCGTTCGGTGCTTAGCGAAGAGGATCATGCAAAAAACAACCTTCCCGACGTGATGGCTCGTTGGGCGCAGCGCGACGGCACCGAGCGCGACCGCCCGCGCACCGCACAGAGCTTCTGCGTGCCCAAGGCCGACATCACCGCGAAGGGCTACGACTTGAGCCTTAACCGACACAAGGAACTCGTGCACGAGGAGATCGAGCACCGTGCGCCGAAGGAGGTCCTCGCCGACCTCGCGAAGCTTGAAGAGGAGATCCGGCGGGGGATGAAGGAGCTGGAGGAGAAGCTCGGATGACCGCGTGGCAAACGGCGGCGCTGTCGGACGTTCTAATCGACGCAAAGCCTGGCTTCGCATGCGGCGAAGAGCCGACAGATGGAGTGTTCCAATTCCGGATGAACAACATCACGACTGAGGGTCAGCTCGACTTTTCGAAGAAACGACGTGTTCCACGCGACACGCGCAATCTCGAGAGTTTTGTCGCGGAGCCTGGCGACGTCTTGTTCAACGCTACCAATAGCCCGGACCTTGTTGGCAAGTCGGCGTTCTTCCCTGGGCACGACGAGCCTGCTGTGGTCAGCAACCACTTTCTCCGATTGCGACCTCGCGAGGACAAGCTCGACGGCCGCTATCTTGCGCGGTGGCTGGTGCTGCAGTTTCAGCGAGGGGTCTTTCAGGCGATGTGTCGCCAGTGGGTCAATCAGGCAACCGTCAATCGTGATTCTCTTCTGGGGCTGCGAATTCCCCTCCCGCCCCTCCCTGAGCAACGGCGGATTGCGGATGTGCTGGACCGGGCGTCGGCGCTGCGAGCCATGCGCCG
This sequence comes from Binatia bacterium, assembly GCA_041476145.1. GTDB lineage: Bacteria > Desulfobacterota > Binatia > UTPRO1 > UTPRO1 > DP-19. The sequence goes on along the minus strand of JBGOSW010000117.1, from coordinate 9,298 downwards.
TGCCGCCCTCGCCCAATTCGACACCCTCACCCAAGCCATCTTCCTCGAGATGTTCGGTGACCCCGCCGCGAATCCGAAGGGATGGCACCGGCGCGCGGTCAAAGCGCTTGGCAAAGTAACTACCGGCGGTACCCCACCAAGCGCCAAGGCGGGGATGTTCGATGGGCCGATACCTTTCGTGACGCCGGGCGACCTCGAAAGTGATGCACCAGTCAAGCGGAGCGTGACCGAGGCCGGCGCCTATGAAAGTGTCACGGTTCGGTCCGGTGCGACGCTGGTGTGCTGCATCGGAGCAACCATCGGCAAGATCGGGAAGACAGCCGTTCGGAGCTCCTTCAATCAACAGATCAATGCAGTGGAATGGGGCATGGCAGTTGACGACAGTTATGGTCTCGCCGTGCTCCGCTTCTTCAAGCCGACAATCGTTGCGTGGGGTGCGTCCACGACCTTGCCGATACTCAAGAAGTCGGCCTTCGAGCAAATCGAGATTCCGGTTCCACCGATCGATTTGCAGAGGCTGTTTGCGCAAAGGCTCGCGGCCGTGAACGACCTCGCAGCTGCCAACAGAGCATCTTTGGCTTCATCGGATGAACTATTCAACTCTCTACAGTCACGCGCGTTCCGGGGGGATCTGTAGCCATGCGCGGGGAGTTCTTAGGCGTCTGGTCTGAGATTTGGCGCGAGATCTGGGGGCCATTGGCCTCATGTGAAGGAGCGCCTGATGACATCTTCTGTGAGATCTATCGAGAACTCGCAGGGGCGTTGAAGTTCAAACTGAAGCCCGAAGTACTCGCAGATATCATCGACGATACGGTACAAAGCCGCGACTCACTGCAAGCAACCCGCGCTGATGAGCTTGCCGGCGAGCGTCAGCTGACGGAGTTCTTTGAAAGAACGCACGATGCGCTCGAAGAACTTTCAGGCGACGCGATCTCGAACGAGTACTTCAATCTTCTCGGTGGGTTCATTGAGAAGTTCAGCCTCCGCTACGACCTCCGCCGCCCCTGCACGCTTTGCCCGACGCTACCCGGCGTGTTCGCCAGTCTCGTGCGCGATCTGCGAGCTGTGACCAGTCGGGATGCACACCTCGACAGCCTCATGAAGGACTTCGAGAATGCCATCCGCGATTTGCGCACGAATTGCTCGGACGGGCGAATCAAGACGTGTATCCAGAAGGAGGTAAATCTGCTGGAGGCCATTGGCCGCGGGTGCGTCGGCGTCACGGCGACCACGCTCGGCGCCATCTGCAACGAAGTTGGTACTTGGCCGCATGAGAAGATCAAAGAGGCGATGAAGTCCTTGTATGGATTCGCTTCCGACTACCCAGGGATCCGTCACGGCGGGACGCCAGCGAGCGCCATCCGCACCATTGAAATGCGAGACATGGTCGCGATGTCGATTCTGCTTGTTGGATTCACGCCGTATCTGTGTGACCAGATCAACGCCGACGTTGTGTATCGGGGAGTATGAGGTGAGCACCTTCGTTGTCCTCGCGGCTCTCCAGCACCGCGCCTTCCGGGGCGAGCTGTGAGATGAGCCGCTTCGTACCCCGCTTCACCATTACCAACGCCATCACCGCGGGGTTGACCGCCATCGAGCGGGCGCGCGGCTTTCTGGAAGCGGCGACGCTGTCGGACGAATGGGTGCGGCGCATGAGCCAGCGGGCGCTACTGCTGGAGGCGCATCACACCACCCACATCGAGGGCACGCAGCTGACCCTCGAACAGAGCGAGCGCCTCTGGGCGGGAGAGACAGTGGAGGAAGCGCGGCCAGACGACGTCCGCGAGCTGCTCAACTATCGCGACGCCTTCCAACTGGTTTCGCAGCACCTCGACAGCGGCAAGCCGATCACCGAGGGCCTGATCCGCGAGATCCACAAGCGGCTGGTGGACGGCGTACGCGGCGGCCAGGGTGGCCCCGGCCTGTATCGGACCATTCAGAACTACGTCGTCAACAGCCGGACCCGCCAGGTGATCTACACGCCACCGCCGCCGCACGATGTGCCGCCGCTGATGCAGGAGCTCGTGGCGTGGCTGGGCGAAGCGTCGGCCACCCATCCGGTACTCGTCGCTGGGATCGCACAGTTCCAGCTCGTGCACATCCATCCATTCGTGGATGGCAACGGGCGCACGTCGCGGCTGCTCTCCACGCTCTGCCTGTACCGCTCCGGCTACGACATCAAGCGCCTGTTCACCATCAGTGAGTTCTACGATCGCGACCGCGCCGCCTTCTACCGGGCGATCCAGAGCGTGCGCGAGCAGAACATGGACCTGACGGCATGGCTAGAGTTCTTCACTGGCGGCCTGGCCACACAACTGGAGGAGGTGAAAGCGCGCGGCACGGCAGCGATCCGCGCCGACGTAGTGGCTCGGGGGCATCGGCTCAACCCGCGGCAGTCCGCCGTGCTCGCCGAAGTCCTCGCGGTGGGCAAACTCACTCTCACCGATCTCGAGGCGGCCTTCCCGCACGTCAATCGCCGAACGCTCCAGCGTGATCTCAAGACCTTGCTCGACAAAGGTTTGATCCGCGAAGCGGGGACGGGGCCCACGGACCCGACTCGCCATTACCTGCCTGGGAAGCTGTGACAAGCTACGACACGAAGCTGTGACAAGCTGTGACAAACAGCTCTGATATGCCGCGATGAGCCTCTTCGCCTTCCTCCAGCGCGAATGGCCGGACGTGTACGAGGCCGCCGGCAAGGCTGCGGCGGCGGTGCACCCGGACCCGCGGACGGCGTGCTTCTACGCGCGCCGCGCGCTCGAGCTGACGGTGGCGTGGGTCTACAAGCACGATGCCGCGCTGACGCTGCCCTACCAGGACAACCTGAGCGCGCTTATTCACGAGCCGACGTTCAAGAAGGCGGCGGGCGAAGCGGTGTTCGGCAAGGCGCGGGTGATCAATACGCTCGGCAACCGAGCCGTGCACAGCCATCGCGCGATTCCGGATGACGACGCGCTGGTCGCAGTGCGCGAACTGTTCCACGTGAGCTACTGGCTCGCTCGCACCTACGGCCGCGCGGAACGGCCGGCGCCGGGGCTCGCCTTCGACGCCAGCGCGTTGCCGAAGACGGCGCCGCTGCCGAAGCGAACCGTCGAGCAGTTGCAGCAGCTCGAAACCTCCCTGCGCGAACGGGACGAGAAGCTCGCGGCGCTGCTGATCGACAAGTCGGCGCTGAATGAAGAGCTGCAGCGCCTGCGCGTCGAGGTATCCAAGGCCAAGCGAGCGGCTGAAGGACAGCCGGACACGCACGACTACTCGGAAACCCAGACCCGCGACTACTTCATCGACCTGCTTCTGAAGGAAGCGGGCTGGCCGCTGGATCAATCGCGCGACCGTGAGCTCGAAGTCGCGGGCATGCCCAACAAGCAAGGCAAGGGATTCGTCGACTACGTGCTCTGGGGCGACGACGGCAAGCCGCTCGGGTTGGTGGAGGCCAAGCGCACGCGGCGCGATTCGCGTGTCGGGCAGCAGCAGGCGAAGCTCTACGCGGATTGCCTGGAGCGGCAGTTCGGCCAGCGCCCGATCATCTTCTACTCGAACGGCTACGAGCACTGGATCTGGGACGACGCAATCTATCCGCCGCGGCAGGTGCAGGGCTTCTACAAGAAAGCGGAGCTCGAGCTGCTGATCCAACGTCGCAGCAGTCGAAGGCCGCTGGGTCAGGGCGAGATCAGCACGGTGATCGTCGAGCGCTTCTACCAGACGCGCGCCATTCGCCGCATCGCAGAGGCCTTCGAGCGCGACCACGATCGCAAGGCGCTGGTGGTGATGGCCACCGGCGCTGGCAAGACGCGCACGGTGATCGCGCTCGCCGATCTGCTCATGCGCTGCAACTGGGCCAAGCGCGTGCTGTTCCTCGCCGACCGCGTGGCGCTGGTGAACCAGGCGGTGAACGCCTTCAAGCGGCATCTGCCCGACGCGGCGCCCGTGAACCTGGTCACGGAGAAGGACACGGAAGGGCGCGTCTTCGTCTCGACGTATCCAACCATGATGGGCCTCATCGACGACACCCGTGACGGCCAGCGCCGCTTCGGCGCTGGTCACTTCGACCTGGTCGTCATCGACGAGGCGCACCGTTCGGTGTTCCAGAAGTATCGCGCGATCTTCGATTACTTCGATGCATTGCTCGTCGGGCTCACGGCGACGCCGAAGGACGAAGTGGATCGCAACACCTACAGCTTGTTCGAGCTGGAGAACGGCGTGCCCACCGACGCGTACGGGCTCGAAGAGGCGGTCCGCGACGGCTTCCTCGTGCCGCCCAAAGCGGTTTCGGTGCCGCTCAAGTTTCAGCGCGAGGGGATCAAGTACGACGAGCTGCCGGAAGAGGACAAGGATCAGTGGGACGCGGTCGAGTGGAACGAGGACGGAACCGTACCCGATCGCGTCGAAGCGGAGGCCGTCAACAAGTGGCTCTTCAACAAGGACACCGTCGACAAAGTGCTTGCGCATCTCATGACGCGCGGCCTGACAGTTGCCGGCGGGGACCGACTCGGGAAGACGATCCTCTTTGCCAAGAACCAGGACCACGCCGAGTTCATCGCCGAGCGCTTCAACGCGAACTATCCACACTACAAGGGCGAGTTCGCCCGCGCGATCACCTTCAAGACCGAGTACGCCCAAAGTCTGATCGACAACTTTTCGAACAAGGAGAAGGCGCCGCACATTGCGATCTCCGTGGACATGCTCGACACCGGCATCGACGTGCCCGAAGTCGTCAACCTGGTGTTCTTCAAGCTGGTGCGCTCGAAGACGAAGTTCTGGCAAATGGTCGGGCGGGGTACGCGCCTATGTGCGGACCTCTTCGGGCCGGGGCAGGACAAGGAGTGCTTCTATCTCTTCGACTATTGCCAGAACCTCGAATACTTCAGCCAGAACCCCGAGACGATCGACGGTGCGCTCGGCGAGTCATTAGGCAAGCGGCTCTTCAAGGCACGGCTCGAGATCGTCGGCGTGCTGGACGGGAAACTCGGTGCGGGCGCGCAGGCCGAAGCCATCAGCGAGCAGGGGACGCAGTACGCTGAGCCCAAGACCGACTCGCAACTGCGTCGCACGATCGTCGAGCTCCTGCACGACGAAGTCGCCGCGATGAACCTCGACAACTTCATCATCCGGCCCAAGCGCCGTCTCGTGGAAAGGTACGCCAGGGCCGCAGTCTGGTCCGCGCTGACTGCCGAGGCACTGGCCGAGCTGTCGCATGAGGTCGCGGGTTTGCCCTCGGAGCAGGAAGCGGAGGCGGAAGAGGCAAAACGGTTCGACCTGCTCGTTCTCAACCTCCAGCTAGCGCTGCTGCGCTGCGAGCCCGCTTTCCAACGTCTCCGCGACCAGGTGAAGGCGATCGCCGGGATGCTGGAGGAGAAGTCGGCGATTCCGATGGTGCGGGCGCAGCTACCGCTGATCCAAGACGTCCAAACCGACGAATGGTGGCAGGACGTCACGGCGCCGATGCTCGAGGTGCTACGGCGACGTCTGCGCGACCTGGTGAAGCTCATCGACAAGAAGAAGCGGAGGCCGATTTACACCGACTTCGAAGACGTGATGGGCGATGAGACGGGTGTGGTGCTGCCTGGATTCGGGGAAGGAGCCGAGTTCGCGAAATTCAGGGCGAAGGCGCGGGCGTTCTTGCGAGCGCATCAGGATCACCTAGCCATCCGCAAGTTGCGCACGAACAAGGCGCTGACCGCAGCTGATCTCGCAGAACTGGAGCGCATGCTTGCGGAAAGCGGAGTGGGGGTCGCTGAGGACATCAACCGGGCGAAGTCCGAATCCCAAGGGCTCGGGTTGTTCGTTCGATCGTTGATAGGAATGGATCGCGAAGCCGCTAAAGAAGCGCTCGCGGGGTTCCTCACGTCAAAGACGCTCAGCGCGAATCAGATCGAGTTCGTCAATCTGATCGTGGATCATCTCACCGAACACGGTGTGGTAGAGGCTGCCGCGCTCTACGAATCGCCGTTCACGGATGTGACGCCACAGGGGCCCGACGGGCTCTTCAGCTCGACCGACATTGATGAGCTGATGACCGTACTCGAAAAGATCAGATCCACCGCGATTGCGGCGTGAATCTCTATCGCGGACCGCCGTGCATACGGCGCGCCGGCTCAGGGCAGGAGCTCCCAGATCATGTAGAGGAAGAGCGCCACCTGGATCGTGAACAGGCCACCGCGGACGAACACGAGCCCGTGGTTCACGCCGATCAGATGCACCGTGCTCTGCGCGAGACGCGAGCCGAGCACGTACGGGGCGACGTGGTCGGCGACGGCGGGCCTCCCGAGCGCGTACGCCGCGAGGACGATCGCCGCGAATACCGGCAGGTTCTCCACACAGTTCATGTGCGCGTGCTGCGCGCGGACGACGAAGCCGGGGTCGTCGGTCGGGCGACCGCGTGTCCACGAATCGGCGCGCTTGCGGCCCGCGGCGACGAGACCGGTTCGGTAGAAGACGTAGGTGAGCATGAGCGCGAGCGTCCACGCGGCGAAGAGCAGTACGGCGGTGATTCCGGTCATAAATCCCTCCTCATGAGGCGTTCTCGTAAGGCGTTCTCGCCGCCGACTCAAGCTCATGACTACATTGACAAGCAGCTCATGATACAATACATCGGTCTATCATGACACGGCCGCTGCAAGTGTACTTGGAGGATGCCGAGCTCGCGCGCCTCGATGAGTGGTCGAGACAACGTGGATGGACCAAGTCGCAAGCGGTGCGTGCCGCGATCCGGGCGCTGACGCGCGCGCCCGCGTCGGATCCGGTGCTCGAGTTGAGCGGCTACGTCGACGGCCTCCCGGCCGATTGCAGCGAACACTTCGAGCGCTATTTGAAGGAGACCGTCGTTGCCGAAACGGCACCTCGGTACCGGCCGCGGCCGCGCCGCGCCGCCCGTCGTCTTCGTCGACAGTAGCGCGTGGATCGCGCTCTTCAGCGCGCGCGACCGGCATCATGAGGAGGTCGATCGCGTATTCCGCGTCGCCGTCGCCGATTCCGTTCGTCTCGTGACGACGAGCCTCGTCCTCTCGGAGGTGCATCGCTTTCAGCTCTTCCATTCCGGCATCGCGGCCGCGGCGCGTGCGCTCGACGCGATCGACGCGAGCCGGCTCGTGCGGGTCGCGTTCCCGGACACAGAGCACCACGCCGGCGCTCGTCGGTGGCTCGCGAAGTTTCCGGATCAGCCGATCTCGTACGTCGATGCCGTGAGCTTCGCCTTCATGGAAGCCGAGCGGCTACGCGCCGCGCTGACGCTCGATCACGACTTCACCATCGCCGGATTCGACCTGTGGCAACGTGCACGATGAAGGCTGCTACGCGCCGCCGCTGAACCGCCGAGCTACAAATAGCTCTTGCGATTGGCGGCGACTCTGGGGATCATCGCTCCGTGGGCACGACACGCGTCACCGTCACGCTCCGCGTACCCGGCACGTCGGACGCGAGCTACGAAGCCGATTTCGTCGTCGACACGGGGGCGACGGATTGTGTGGGGCCGGCGTCGCGGCTCAGCGCCATTGGTGTACGACCAGTGGGTAAGATGACGTACCAGCTCGCCGACGGAAGCGTGCATGAGTACGACGTCGGGATCGTCCAGATCGAATTCATGGGGGAGATCACGGCCGGGCGCGTTGTCTTCGGTCCGGAGAACATGGAGCCGATTCTCGGCGTGACGGCGCTCGAGTCCGTCGGGATCACCGTCGATCCGGTGCGGCGCACCCTCCATCGCGTGCCGGCGCTGCCCCTTCGCCGCGCTCACACGCTGTCGCCGTTCGCGTAGCGTCGCGCGCCACCGCTCTGCGCTTCGATTCACGAGCCGCGTGAACGGCATGGTTGAGCTCCGAAGCGCTCCGCGCTAGTCGAGGGGTAACGACGCTCTCACCGGAGGACTTCATGTCGAGCCCCGCGTCACGATCAGCCGCCGGATTCCCCGCCATCTCGATCGCAGAGGCACACCAACTGCTCGCCGCCCCCGGCTCCCTCTTCGAGGTCGAAGACCGCGACATCCGCGGCGCGCGCATCAAGACGTGGAAGCACGCGCCGCCGTCGCTCGCGACCGTCTTCGCGATGAGCGCGGCCTACGCCGACCGCACGTACCTCGTGAACGACGACGAGCGCGTCACCTTTGATGCGCACCGCCGCGCGGTCACACGCCTGGCGGCGCGTTTGACGGCGGACGGCGTCCGCAAGGGGGATCGCGTCGCGATCATCATGCGGAACCTGCCGGAGTGGTCGGTTGCCTTCTGGGCGGCGTCGCTCGTGGGGGCGATCGTGACGCCGCTGAACTCGTGGTGGACGGGGCCGGAGCTCGAGTACGGGCTCACCGATTCGGGGACGAAGGTCGCGATCGCGGACGCGGAGCGCTGGCAGCGCCTGCGCGAGCACGTCGATCAGTGTCCCGATCTCGAACGCCTCTACGTCAGCCGGACGAGCGAGGAGATCGCCGACCCGCGCGTGCAGAAGCTCGAGGAGGTGATCGGCGGCCCGAACACTTGGACGTCATTGGTGCCGGCCGATCTTCCCGCCATCGCCTTCGAGCCGGACGACGACGCGACGATCTTTTACACCTCGGGCACGACCGGCAAGCCGAAGGGTGCGGTGAACACGCACCGCAACATCGTCTCGAACGTCTTCAATGCCCTCTGCGCGCAGGCGCGCGCGTACCTGCGGCGCGGCGAGCGGCCGCCGGCGCCCGATCCGAGCGCTCCGCAGCGCGCGATCCTGATCTCGGTGCCCTTCTTCCACGCGACGGGCTGCTTCGCGGTCATGATCCCGGCGCTGATGGGCGGCGCGAAGCTGGTGATGCAGCGGCGCTGGAACGCGGAGCAGGCGCTCGCGCTCATCGAGCGCGAGCGCATCACCAACGCCGGCGGCGTGCCGACGATCGCTTGGCAGCTCATCGAGCATCCGCGGTTCGACGACTTCGATCTCTCCTCGTTGGAGGGCATCTCCTACGGCGGCGCGCCGTCGGCGCCCGAGCTGGTGCGCCGCTTGAAGGCGCGCTTCCCGAAGCTCCAGGTCGGGCAGGGCTGGGGCATGACCGAGACGTCGGCGACCGCGACCAGCAACGTCGCCGAGGACTACGAGCGCAAGCCCGAGAGCTGCGGCGTGCCGTCGCCGACGGGTGAGGTGCGGATCGTCGGCGAGCGGGGTGAGACGCTGCCGTCCGGCGAGGTCGGCGAGCTCTGGTACCGCGGGCCGATCGTCGTCCGCGGCTACTGGAACAATCCGCAGGCGACGGCGGAGACCTTCGTCGACGGCTGGGTCAAGACCGGCGACCTGGCGCGCGTCGACGAGGAAGGCTTCGTCTACATCGTCGATCGCG
>JBGOSW010000116.1:0-13419 GCA_041476145.1 Binatia bacterium | reverse complement strand
CGCGGAGCCGGGGGCGCCACGCTGGTTGGCGCTCGCGCGCGTGCTGCAGCACGTGATCACCTACTGGGAGGCGACCCCCCGGCACCGCGACCCGATCTTCGACCGTGATGGTTGGCGGTGCGCCGTGCCGGGCTGCAGCTCGCGTCGCAACCTGCACGACCACCACCTCCACTACCGGTCGCGCGGGGGCGGCAACGCGCGCGCCAATCGCGTCGCGGTCTGCGCGGCGCATCACCTGCACGGGATTCACGCCGGCGTCGTCCGCGCCTCGGGCACGGCGCCACGCGACGTCGAGTGGCAGCTCGGCGTCCGCTCGGGCGGGCCGCCGCTGCTGAGCTACGTCGGCGATCGGCGGTGTCCCGACGAGCGGGGGAAGGACGCGCCCGGCGAGGAGAAGAAGACCGGCTGAGCCTACCCGGAGGCATCGCGCGTCGCGACGCAGAGTTGTATTCTGCCCCGATGGCCACGGTGTCTTCGCCAGATAGCGATCCATCGGAGACCAACGGCTGGGTCGAGTCGTTCGACGCGGTGATCCGCGAGAACGGACGGGAGCGGGCGCGCTTCCTCCTCGCGCGTCTCACCGAGTACGGGCTCGCAAACGGCGTCGTCGTCCCGTTCACGGCGAACACGCCGTACGTGAACACCATCCGCGCCGAGGACCAGCCGCTCTATCCGGGCGACCGCGAGATCGAGCGCCGCATCAAGAACCTGATCCGCTGGAACGCGGCGGCGATGGTGGTGCAGGCGAACGCGCACTCCGGCGGCATCGGCGGGCACATCTCGACGTATGCCTCGCTGGCGACGTTGCTCGAAGTCGGCTTCCATCATTTCTTCCGCGCCCACACCGCGGAGGCGGCGGGGGACTTCGTCTACTTCCAGGGCCACTCGTCTCCCGGCGTCTACGCGCGCGCGTTCCTCGAAGGGCGGCTCTCGGCGGCGCAGCTCGGCAACTTTCGCCGCGAGCTCGCGCCCGGCGGCGGGCTCGCGTCGTATCCGCATCCGTGGCTCATGCCGGAATTCTGGGAGTGGCCCTCGGTCTCGATGGGGCTCTCCCCGATCTGCTCGATCTACCAGGCGCGCTTCGCCCGCTATCTGCAGGCGCGCGGCCTCGCCGAAACCGCGCGCTCGCGAGTGTGGGCGTTCCTCGGCGACGGCGAGATGGACGAGCCCGAGAGCATGGGCGCGATCACGCTCGCCGCCCGCGAGCACCTCGACAATCTGGTGTGGGTGATCAACTGCAACCTGCAGCGCCTCGACGGTCCCGTCCGCGGCAACGGCAAGATCATCCAGGAGCTCGAGGCGGCGTTTCGCGGCGCCGGCTGGAACGTGCTCAAGGTCGTCTGGGGCGACGATTGGGATTCACTGCTGGCGCGCGACGACGAAGGGCTGCTGGTGCGCCGCATGGGCGAGGTCGTCGACGGCGAGTACCAGAAGTACACCGTCGAGTCCGGCGACTACATCCGCAAGAACTTCTTCGGCACCGATCCGAGGCTTCTCGCGTTGGTGAAGGACGTGACCGACGCCAAGCTCCGCAAGCTGCGCCGCGGCGGCCACGATCCCGAGAAGGTCTACGCCGCATACAAGGCCGCCGCGGAGCACCGCGGCGCCCCGACCGTCGTCCTCGCGAAGACGATCAAGGGCTACCTTCTGGGCGCCGCCGGCGAGGGTCGCAACATCTCGCACCAGGCGAAGAAGCTCGGGGAGAAGGAGCTCCGCGACTTCCGCGACCGTCTCGGGATCCCGGTCGGCGACGAGGAGCTCGCGAGCTTTCCCTTCTACCGTCCGGCGGACGACAGCGAGGAGCTGCAGTATCTCCGCCAGCGCCGCGCGGCGCTCGCCGGCCCGGTGCCGCGGCGGATGATCCGCTCGCAGGCGCTGCCCGCGCTGCCGCCGGCGCTCTTCGAGCCGTTCAAGTCGGCCGACGATCGTGCGGTGGCGACGACGCAGGTCTTCGTCAGCATGCTGCGCCACCTGATGAGCGACGCGACGATCGGCCGCCTGATCGTCCCGATCGTGCCCGACGAGGCACGGACCTTCGGCATGGACTCGCTCTTCCGCAAGTTCGGCATCTACTCGCAGCAGGGGCAGCGCTACGATCCCGTCGACTCCGCGATCGTCGCCTACTACCGCGAGGCCGAGGACGGCCAGCTCCTCGAGGAGGGCATCACCGAGGCGGGCGCGATGGCGTCGTTCACCGCCGCCGGCACCGCCTACGCGGCGCACGGCGTGAACACCATTCCGTTCTTCCTCTTCTACTCGATGTTCGGGTTTCAGCGCGTCGGCGATCTCATCTGGCAGCACGCCGACGCACGCGGCAAGGGATTCCTCGTCGGCGCGACGGCGGGGCGCACGACGCTCGCCGGCGAAGGACTGCAGCATCAGGACGGCCACAGCCACGTGCTGGCGAGCGTGGTGCCGACGATTCGCGCCTACGATCCCGCCTACGCCTACGAGCTCGCGGTGATCGTCGAGGACGGCATCCGGCGCATGTACACCGAGCGCGAGAGCTGCTTCTACTACCTGACGGTCATGAACGAAGCGTACACGCAGCCGCCGATGCCCGCCGGTGTCGAGGACGGCATTCTGCGCGGCCTCTACAAGGTGCGGCCGGCGCCCGACCCGACGATCGGCCCGCGCGTCCACCTCTTCGGGAGCGGCGCGATCCTGCGCGAGGCGCTCGCGGCGCAGGAGCTGCTGGCGGCGCGTGCCGTCGCCGCCGACGTGTGGAGCGTGACGAGCTACACCGAGCTCCGCCGCGACGCGCTCGCGGCCGAGCGCCAGAATTTGCTGCACCCGACGGAGCCCCCCGTGGTTCCGTACGTGACGCGCGTGCTCGCCGCCGAACCCTGGCCGATCGTGGCCGCGACCGACTACATGAAGATCGTGCCGGAGCAGATCGCCCGCTTCGCACCCGCCGGTCTCCATCCGCTCGGCACCGACGGCTTCGGACGCAGCGAGACGCGCGAGGCGCTGCGCCGCTTCTTCGAAGTGGACGCGGCGTCGATCTGCGTCGCCGCGCTGCAGTCGTTGGCGCAGCGGCACGCGCTCGAGCCGGCGTGCGTCGCCGCTGCGATCCGCGACCTCGGCATCGACCCGGCGAAGCCCGACCCCGCCCGCAGTTGATCATGCGACGTTCGATCGCGTGCCGAGGGCGTGGTAACGGGAGCGCGTGAGCGCTCCGCGACCGTCCGCCACCGTCGACGATTCGTCCTCGGCAGCGGCGCCGCTCGTGCCATGGCGACGCCACGTCGCGCTCGCGGCGGCGGTGTACCTCGTCGTCGCGCTCTGGGCGTTACGCCCCGTGCTGCCGCTGGCGAGCGTCGCCCTGCCCTACCCGACCGCGCTCGTAGCGCTCCGGGGTAGCTGGCTCAAGCTCTCGTGGAACGACCAGACACTCACGGCGGCGTTGTTGACGCAGAACGCGCGCCGGATCACCACGGCGCCCTGGCTGCTCTTCGACAACGGGCAATGCTACCCGACGTCCAACTCCACGGCCCTCGGCGAACACATGTTCGGCGTGGGACTCCGCGGCGTCGTTCCGTACGCGCTCACCCGCGATCCCGTCCTCACCACCAACATCGTGCTGCTGTCGATGCTCTGGCTCGCCGGCATGGTGATGTACGTCCTGGTCGCGTACTGGACCGGCGATCCGGGAGCGGCGTTCGTCGCCGGGCTCCTCTTCGCCTTTCAACCCCAGCGCCTGACGAACGTGATCCATCCGTACGTCGAAGCGAACGACTGGACGGTGATCGCGCTCCTCGCCGCGCACCTGCTCTTCACTCGCGGCCGATGGATCGACGCCGCGATGCTCGCCGGCGCAATCGCCCTGCAGACGCTCGAGAGCATCTATACGGTCCTCGCCCTCGCCGTCCTCGGCGGCATCTACGGCCTGTACCTGTCGGTGCGTTACTGGCGGCGCCTGCCGGCGCTCGTCCCGAAGCTGCTCGCCGTCGGCGGCGCCGCGTCCCTCGTCGCCGCGGCCGTGTTCGCGCCGTACCTGCACATGCGGGAGGTCTGGGGCGACGCCGTAGCGGGCCGGAACACGCTGCTGTACCAGCTGCAAGACTTCGGCTTCGGCGGCAAGGCGTCTCCCGGAACGGTCACGATGCTCCTCGCCGCGATCGGCGTCGGCGAGCGGCTGTGGCGTCGGCGCGACCGCCGCGGCTACGATCCGCGCCTGCCGTTGCTCGTCGGCGGACTCCTGACGATCTGGCTATCGGTTTTCAGCATCCCGCTGCCGTTCGGCGCACCCCTGCCTTCGCTGTACACGCTCGCGGCGTCCGTCGTTCCCGGCCTGGATTCCATTCGCGCCGGCGCCGCGATCGGACGCGGCGTGCCGCTGATCGCGACGTTCCTCGCGGGCTACGGCGTCCTCGTCCTCGTCGAGCGGCGCGCAGCGTTGACGCGCGCCCTCCTCACCGGCGCGATTGCCGCCGTCGCCCTCGTGGAGGTGTTCGTGCCGGCGCGCGCGACTCGCGACTTCGGCGCCCCGGTGACGATGGCCGCCCACGAGGTACGGCCCGCCGCGGACCTGCTGGCGCTCTACGATCGGCTCCCCGCCGGGCCCGTCCTCGACGTCCCATTCGACTACAGCGGGGCCGGGATCCTGAGGTACATGCCGCACTACGTCTTCCTCGCGGCGTACCACCATCGGCCGATCGGCGCCTGCTACGAATCGTTCGTCGTCCAGGTGCAGCAGGATCTGGCGACGCTGGTGTCGCGTCTGCCCGATCACGGTGCGGTCGACGCCCTCGCCGCGTTGGGCTTTCGCTCCCTGGTCGTGCACGGTGAAATGCTGGGACGGCACGATCCCCACCTCGGGCCGCTCGCCGGCGACGCCGCCGTCGCCCATCCCCCGGATCCGGAGCTGACGCATCTCGTCCTGCTCGATCACGTCGCGGGGCACAGCGCGTACCTTCTCGAGTACGAGGTCGCGACGACGACGAGCTACACCGCCCTCGCCATCGACACCACCCACACCACCAACGAGCCGCCGACCGCCGTCATGACCGCAAAGCCGCCGCGCGTCGACGTCTTCTTCACCTTTCGAAACGGCGCGGCCGCGACCTATCACCATCCGCCGCCGATCGAGCCGACGTCGCTGCTGCTGCGCTGGTACTCGACGAGCGGAGCACTGGTGCGCGAAGATCGCGTGCGGGAGATGCTGCCGCTGGCGCTCGCGCCGGCACAAACCATGGTGCGGAAGATCGCGGTGCCGATCGCCGTCGGCCCCGGCGAATACCAGCTCACGCTGTCGCCCGGCGACGCACCGGATCTGGTGCTGTCCGGCGTGCGCCTCGACGTCGTCGCGCCGGCCGCCCATTCATGAGTCCTCGCGGCGATGCGACACGCGCGTTGGTGGTCATTCCGGCGCTGAACGAGGGCGGTCGGATCGCGCGCGTGATCGAGGGTGTGCGGCGGACGGCGGCCGACCTCGACGTGCTCGTCGTCGACGACGGCTCGAGCGACGACACCGCGGCGCGCGCGCGTGCCGCCGGCGCGCGCGTCGTCTCGCACCCCTTCAACCTCGGATACGGCGCCGCGCTGCAGACCGGCTACAAGCAGGCGCTGCGCGCGCAGTATGCCCACCTCGTCCAAATGGACGCCGACGGGCAGCACGATCCCGCCGACGTTCCACGCCTCGTGGCGCCGCTGCGTGCCGGTGCCGCCGACGTCGTGATCGGCTCGCGCTTCGTCGCCGCGAGCGGATACCACATGGGGGCGGCGCGCGCCGCGGGGCGGACGTTCTTCCAACGCCTCCTCGTCGCCTGCGGCGGCCCGCGCGTCACCGACCCGACGTCGGGCTTTCAAGCGCTCGATCGCGCCGCGTTCACCTTCTGCTGCGCCGATTTCTACCCGTCCGACTTTCCCGACGTCGACGTGCTGCTCCTCCTCCATCGGCGCGGGCTCCGCATCGTCGAGGTGCCGGTCACGATGGCGCCGAACCCACCCGGACATGTCCCGATGCACGCTGGCCTGCGCGCCGTGTACTATCCCTACAAGATGCTGCTCTCGACTTTGCGCAGCGCGCTCGCGCCGCGAAAGGAGACGTCATGAGCCCAGAGACCATCGATGTCGCGGCGCTGCGCCGCCTCTTGATGGATCAACCCGAGCCGTGGACGACGCGCGCCATCGCGCTCGCGGTGAGCGTCGCGTTCTTCGCCGCGGTATTGAACCTCGTTCGTCGCGGACGACTGCGCGAGGAGTACACGCCGATCTGGACCGTCGTCGCGCTCGGCATCATGACGTTGAGCGTCTGGTCGGACGGCCTGCGCGCGATCACACACGCGGTCGGTGCCTGGGCACCGAGCTCGACACTCTTCTTTTTCGGCGAGCTCTTCCTCCTCGTCCTCTGCTTGAACTACGCCGTCAGACTCTCGAGCTTGACCTTGCACGTGAAGCTCCTGGCGCAGGAGCTCGCGATCCTGCGCAGCGAACTGCGCGCGCGCGGCGACCTCGAGATCTCCGGCGAGTTCGGCGTGCCCGGCGAGCCGCCGCGGTGAGCGCCGCGACGGCGGCGCGCGCGGCGCCCACGTCGTGCGCGCTCTGCGGCGCGACCGCGCTCGCGCTGCACTGCCGGCTGCCGCGGTTCTCCGTCTATCGCTGCGCGGGATGCACGCTGCGCTTCCGGCACCCGCTCCCGGACGCGGCCGAGCTGCGCGCGATGTACGAGGACGATCGCTACCACGAGAGCGTCTACTTCGAGAACGCGCGCGCCGGCTATCGTGAGCGCGCACCGGAAATCCGCATCTACCGCCGCGCCCTCGCCGATCTCGCGCGCGTCGCCCGGCGTGGACGGCTCCTCGACGTCGGCTGCGCGACCGGTGTCTTCCTCGATCTCGCGCGCGCCGCGGGCTGGAAGGTGCAGGGCGTCGAGCTGTCGGCGCGTCACGCGGCCTACGCGCGCACGGCGTTCGGCCTCGAGGTATGGGAAGGCGACTTCCGCGACGCCCCGTTTGCCCCGGCGTCCTTCGACGCGATCACGATGTGGGACTTTCTCGAGCACGTCCTCGCGCCCCGCGCCGTCCTCGCGCAGGCGCGCCGCCTGCTCGCCCCCGGAGGGGTGTTGCTCGTCTTCACGATCGACGCCACGAGCCTCTTCAACCGGCTCGGGGATCTTCTGCAACGCGCGAGCGGCGGGCGCATCGAGCGTCCGCTCGAGCTCCTCTACGACAGTCGCCACAACTACTACTTCACCGGCACGGCGCTGCGCCGCCTCCTCGAGGAGAGCGGGTTCCGGATCGAACGCTGGCGGGCCGATCGCGCCTACCTGGGCCGTTGGCTCGCCGAACCGGCGCCCTGGTACCTGGTCGCCGGCGCCTCCATCGTCGACCTACTTTCGCTGCCCCTTCGCCTCCAGTACCGCCGTACGGCAATCGCTCGGATTCCGTAACCATCTAATAATCATAGAACAACTGAGCTAGTGCGGTAGCTCCGTATTTCTAACGCGGCGCGTCTGATACGCTTCCTCGCAGAGGTGGCGGAGGTGAGTCGGAGCGACGGGAACGGGAGAACGACGCGAGCGGGCCTCGGGACCTGGTGGGATTGGCTCGCGTGGTCGGCGGCGCGCGGCGTCGTGAACGCGGTCCGCTACAAGCCGCGCCACGTCGAGTTGCTGCTCGCCTGCGGCGCGAGCCAGCCCGAGGTGCCCTTGCCGCTCGTCTCGTGGCTGGCCGAGACCCGCGAACGGCCGGCGGTCGCGCGCCTGACGGGCGCACCGTACGCGTTCGTGCACACGCTCTCGACCCAGGCCTCGCGATGGCTCGGGCCCACGGCATCCGCCGTCGTGCGCTGGACGTCGGGTGCCGCCGCCGCGACGGCCGACCGCCTCGGCGCGGCGCTCGTCGAACGGCCGCTCCGCGCCCGGGCCCACCCAGGTCTCCTCGTCCCGCACCCCCACGACGTCGCCGTGGTCGCGATCGACATGCGCGGCTTTTCCCGACTCACGCACGCACTCGATGACACCCAGCACGTGACCGAGCTGATCGGCGAGTACCTGACCGCGATGACCGCCGTCGTCGAGCGCCACCGCGGCGTCGTCTTCCAGTACACCGGCGACGGTCTGCTCGCACTCTTTCTCCCCGAGATCACCGCCAGCGACGCGGCATCGATGTTCGACCGCCTGGTGCAGGGGCTCGCCCGCGAGCTGCACGAGGAGTTCATCGCCGCCTACGCGCGCTGGCGCGCCGAATGGGAACGCAGCGGACGTCTCGGGAGCCCGATCGGTCTCGGCGTCGGCATCAGCTTCGGACGCGCGACGATCGGCTACATCGGACCCGCCGGCAAGAAACAGTTCGGCGTCATCGGCGAGCCGGTGAACTTGGCGGCGTTTCTGTGCTCCGCGGCACCGGCCGGCACCGTGCTCGTCGACCGCGCGTCCTTCACCCGCGCCGGCACCGAGCCGGTGAGCGGTACGCCCATCCGGTTGCGCTCGAAGAAGCGTCACCAGCGGCTCGACGCGGTACGCGTGCGCTACGGCTCGGCGCGCGACGGCTGGCGACGACGGCTGCTGTCGTCGCCGACGACCTCGCGGTAGACCGCCTCGGTCGCCGCGGCGGTGCGCGCCCACGAGAACGTCGCAGCGCGCGCGAGCCCGCGCGTGCGCAGCGCCGCGGCGCAGCCGGGTTCGCGCAGCACGCGCACCAGCGCGTCGGCGAGCGTCGCCTCGTCGGCGCTGTCGAGGAGAATCCCGGCGTCGCCGACGACCTCGGGCACGGCACTGCGCTCGAGCGCGATCACCGGGCAGCCGCACGCCATCGCCTCGAGGAGAGTGAGGCCGAAGCCCTCGTAGAGGGACGGGCTCACGAGGACGCTCGCGGCCCCATAGAAGAGCGGCAGCTCGGCCGGTGCGAGCGGCCCGATGCAGCGCACGGCCCCGTCCTCGCGCTCGAGCGTCGGGTGATAGCCGGGACGGATGCGGCCGGCGAGCACCAGCTCGGCGTCGGGCATCCGCGCCCGCGCGCGCGCGAACGCGGCGGCGAGGAGCTCGACGTTCTTCCGCGGCTGGAGCGTGCCGAGATACGCGACGAGCGGGCCGGCACCGAGCCCGTGCCGGGCGCGGAACGCGGCGAGCGCCCGCGGATCGTCGGCGGCGTGAAAACGTGCGTTCACGCCGTTCAAAATCGGCCGCACCTTCGCCGCCGCGGCGGGAAACTCGGCACGGAGATCGGCGGCGGCGTGCTCCGATACCGTGAGCACGACGCGCGCGCTGCGCATCGCGTGCGGCACGTGGCTGCGGAGGTGCCAGCGCTGCGCCGCCGCGAAACTCTCGGGATGCCGATACACGGCGAGGTCGTGGACGGTGACGACGGCGGGGCACGGTCGCCACAGCGGCACGGTGTTCTTGGTCCCGTGGTAGAGATCGGCGCGCACGCGCCGCAGCGCCGCGGGCACCGCGACGTGGTCCCAGAGGAGCTGCGCGTAGGGGGTCGGCAACGGTACCGCGACCACCTCGACGTCGACGCCGCGAAACGCCTCGGGTCCGTCGGTGATCACGACGTACTCGATGGGCGACGGCCGGCGCGCCACGAGGGCGGCGACGAGCTCGGCGGCGTAGGTCGCGGGGCCGCCGAGCGTACGGACGATGGCGCCGATCGCGACGCGCACGATCAGACCGCGACCGGCGGCGGGACGAGCGCCGCGGGCGGCGGGCCGCCGCGCGCATGCCACGCGTCGCGGACGCCGTGCAGCAGCGCGCCGATCACCGCAGCGCCGCCGCGGCGGAGCGCGTACCCTGCGGCGCTCGCCGCCAGCAACGCCGCGTACGTCGGCACGAACGCGAGCCAGTCGAGGATGCCGCCATGCCGGCGCAGGAGGAGCGGCAGGTTGCGCGCCTTCAGGTACGCGGCGAGCGGCGTGAAGCCGCCGGCGAAGCCGCGAAACCCCGCATGCCGCACGCTCACCTCCGGCACGACGACGATCGCGAAGCCGGCGGCACGGGTGCGCAGCCAGTAGTCGACCTCCTCGTAGTAGGCGAAGAAGGGCTCGGCGAGCGCGCCGACGCGCTCGTAGCACGCGCGCGTCACCAGAAAGGCGACGCCGAGGACGCCGCTCACGCGCTGGGGCGTGCGCCCGTGTCCGCGCACGCGCAGCCACGTCCGCGGCAGGCAGAGGAGCGCGACGTGCACGCGCTCGCCGCGCGACACCTCGCGCCCGCTTTGCGCGTCGACGACGCGCGGCGCGACGACGCCGGCCGCGGGGTCCGCGTCGGCCGCGGCGACGAGCGCCTCGAGCAGCCCCGGATCGACCTCGGCGTCGTCGTTCAGCACCAGCACGGCGTCGCACCCGGCCGCGAACGCGGCCGCGAGGCCGGCGTTCACTCCGGCGGCGAAGCCGCGGTTCTCCGGCAGCTCGACGAGCGTCGTCGCCGCGGCGTCGCCGAGCGCGCCACGGAGCGCAGCGCGTTCGGGAGGTCGGGAGCCGTTGTCGACGACGATCGTACGGCGGCGCGCGTAGGTGAGGCGCGCCAGCGACGCGAGACAGCGGGCGGCGGCGGCGGCGCGGTTCCAGGTGGGAACGACGACGCCGATCAACGGCGCCCGCGCCGATGCGTGCGCCGCGCGACCAGGCTCCTCCGCCGCCGACACGTCAGCGTTCCTCGGGCTGGGGAATCGGAGGCGTGACGCCGATCGCGCGCTGGCGTTGCTCCGCCGCGCGGGCGACGCCGAAGCGCCCGGCGAGATCGGGAAACGCCGCCGTGAGGACGGCGCGCAGCCGCGCGCCCTGCGCCGCGTAGTCGAGCTCTTCGGCGAGCAGGCGGGCGGCGGCGGCGCCGAGCGCACGGCGGCGCTCGGGGTCGTCGCGAAGCTGCCGCAGTGCACCCGCGAGCGCGCCCGGATCGCCCCGCGGCACGGTCACGAGATGCGTGCCGGGCGTGAAGACCTCGCGGATCGCGGGGGTCTCGCCGGTAACGACCGCACGTCCCGTCGCCGCCGCTTGGTACACCTTGGTGGGAATGACGATCCTCGCCTTCGCCGTGACGCCGAAGATCCCGAGGGCGACGTCGCTCTCGCGGAGGCGCTGTGGCAGCAGCTCGTACGGCACCCAATCCTCGAAGCGTACGTGCGTGCACGCGCGCGCGCCGGCGAGTGCCTCCACCGCGGCGCGCTCCGGGCCGGTGCCGATCATCGTGAGCTCGACGCCGGCATGCGGGCCGAGGAGCGCCGCCGCCTCGATGATCGTCCGCGCGCCGTGGAGCGGCACGTATTGTCCGTAGAAGAGCACCCGCAACGGCTCGCCGGGGGCGCGCGGGCGTTCCGGGCCGGGAGTGAAGATGCGCTCGGCGCCGAGGTAGAGCGTCGCGGCGCGACAGCGGGGGTCGATGCGTTCGGCGACGTAGTCGCGGTGCGCCTCGGTGTCGAGCAGCACCAGGTCGGCGGCACGCAACGTGCGGCGATCGAGCAGCGACGCGAGCCGCGCCTTGATGCCGCCGCGACGATACACGCGCCGATCGTCGACGAGCGTCTCGGTGAGGGTTACCAGCGGCGCGAACACCACCCGGGCGCGTCGCCCCGCGAGCGCGCGCGCCAGGAGCACGTCGAGTTGGCCGTTGAAGCCGGTGACGGTGAAGTCGGGCGGCGAGAGCTGACGCCACCGGCGCGCGAGCCGCGCCGCCGCGGCGGCGTACGCGACACCGAGACGCGCCAGGCTGCGGACGCCGAAGAACGACGCCATCTTGTCACGCGTGCGCTCCCAGAGCGGCTCGTGACAGACCCTGAGCTCACAACCGGCGGCGGTGAGCGCGTCTGCGAGCAGTCGATTTGCCGGATGCGTCGAGCTGTAGGTGCCGAAGAGACACGCTCGGATCATCGCGGCAGGCCGTCGGCCCGTCGGCGCCGTTGCAGACGCTCCGCCTGGCGCGCGTCCGCGTCCGAGCCGGCCCGGAGCATGAGCTCCAGGCGGCGCACCCGCAAGAGTACGTCCTCGGAGAGCTGGCGGTTGCGGCCGATCAGGTCGGCGAGCATGCCGCTCAGCATGGTGAGGAAGCCGATGATCAGCAACGCCGCCGCGAGGATCAGCGACTGGATGTGCCCCGACCCGCCGGCACGGAGATAGAAGTAGAGGAAGCGCAACGCGATCGCCGCCGCCCCGGCGATCAGCGCGCCGCCGAGGAGACTGAAGACCTTGAACGGCTCGTAGAGGGCGTAAATGCGCACGATCGTGCTCGCCGACCGCCGAATGTAGTGTGACGGGCCCGAGAAGAGCCGCGAAGGACGCGCCGTCGGATTGGCGCGCACCGCCACGTGCGTGACCGCGAGCTGCTTCTTCCCCGCTTGAATCACCGTCTCGAGCGTGTACGTGAAGTCGGAGAGGATGTTGATCTTGAGCGCGGCCTCGCGGCTGAAGGCGCGAAAGCCGCTGGTCGCGTCGGGCACGCGCGTACCCGAGAGCTGCCGCACGGCCCAGCTTCCGAGCCGCTGCAGAATCCGCTTCGACAGGCTGAAGTGCGTGAGCTTGGCCGGATCGCGATCGCCGATCACCATGTCGGCCTCGCCGCGCAGGATGGGCGCGATCAGCGCCGGGATGTCCGCGGCGGAGTATTGATTGTCGGCGTCGGTGTTGACGATGACGTCCGCGCCGAGCTGGAGCGCGCGCTCGAGGCCGGCCGCGAAGGCACGCGCCAACCCCTGGTGATTCGGAAAGCGGACGATTTCGCTCACCCCGGCGCGTTCGGCGGCCTCCGTCGTGCCATCCGTGCTGCCGTCGTCGATCACGAGAATAGTGATCTCGTCGATGCCGGGCAGAGTCCGCGGCAGCGCCGCGACCGTCTCGGCGAGCGTCTCCTCCTCGTCGAGACACGGAATCTGAATGACGAGCTTCATCGCTCAGGCGAGCGTGACACAGCGCAACCCGGCAAGTCAAAGCACTATTTTTCCAGGGGATTAGCGGAGGACGCCGGCGAAATCACCGCACTGGAATCATGGGAATGGAGGCGCATCCTCGGCGGCGGCGCGCCACAGCGCGAGCAGAGTCGGCGCAGCGGTGAGATCGGCGAGGACGAAGGAGGCGCCGGCCGCGAGCAGCTCCTCCGCAGGACTCTCGCCGCCCGCCACCCCGACCGCCAGCATGCCGGCCGCGAGTGCGGCGCGCACGTCGTTCGTGCTGTCGCCGATCCCGAGCGCCGCTTCCGCCGCGCAGCCGAGGACGCGCAACGCCTCCTGGTGCATGTCGGGCTCGGGCTTGAGCGGCCGGCACGGATCACGACCGACGACCACGACGAAGCGCTCGAGCACGCCCAACCTGTCGAGCGTGACACGGATCGCGCTCGCGGCGTTGGCGCTCACGATCGCGAGGTCCAAGCCGGCACGTCCCGCCTCCTCCAGCACCGCCGCCGCCCCGGGGAGGAAGCTCGCGCGCGGCGCGCCGGCGAGTTCGACCCGC
Organism: Binatia bacterium; assembly: GCA_041476145.1. Lineage (GTDB taxonomy): Bacteria > Desulfobacterota > Binatia > UTPRO1 > UTPRO1 > DP-19. The sequence continues at coordinate 39 of JBGOSW010000116.1, read as the reverse complement.
TCGAGGATACGCGACGCCTCGACGCGGGTCGCGTAGGCG
>JBGOSW010000115.1:0-13472 GCA_041476145.1 Binatia bacterium | reverse complement strand
TCACCCACACCCCGGTTCCGGCCATGCCCCCTACAATTTGCAGGCCTATGGGCCCCAAACCCCATCCCACCCCCCCCCCGCCGGCGCGGGGGGGGGCGGCGCCGCGGGCGCCCGACGCGCGGGGGTTGTGGCGGGCCCCCCCCGCCCCCCCCACGACGCGCGCGGCTCCGGCGGCGCCGGTCTGCTCCTTGCCGCGGCCGTGTTCGCCGCGGTCGGCCTCGAGGTGGCGCTGGAAGCGGAAGTCGAGGAGCGTCGTCAGGCCGGGGTCGGCGCGGAAGACGACGTCGCCGCCGGCGCCGCCGTCACCACCGCTCGGCCCGCCGTGCGGACGATACTTTTCGCGCAGGAACGCGACGCAGCCGCGCCCGCCGTCGCCGGCCTTGACCGAGATCAGCGCTTCGTCGACGAACTTCATGATCGAGGGACGAGATCATACCGCATCGAGCATCGGCATGGCGACGTGCGACGGCTGCCGGGCGCGAGCGCCGCCACGCTGCTCGCGATGCCGGGCGACCCGGGATGCGCGGCCGCGATCGTCGCGGTGCCCGTCGCGACGTGCTGCGGCGCGACGGCGGCTAGCCTGCCGCCTGCTCCGACGCCGCCGGCGGGTAGACGCTCACCCGGCGCCGGTCCTTGCCGAAGCGCTCGTACTGCACGATGCCGTCGATCTTGGCGAAGAGGGTGAAATCGCGGCCCTGGCCGACGTTCCGACCCGGATGGACGCGGGTTCCGACCTGGCGGACGAGGATGTTGCCGGCCTTGGCCACCTCACCGGCGTAGACCTTGACGCCGCGGCGCTGACCCTGGCTGTCGCGGCCGTTGCGGCTGCTCCCTTGTCCTTTTTTATGCGCCATGCTCGTGCTCCCCGCTCGCGTTCGCCGCGCCCGCGCCGCTCTCGATCCCGGTCACACGGACGACCGTGAGCTGCTGGCGGTGGCCCTGACGGCGGCGGTAATTCTTGCGACGCTTTTTCTTGAAGACGAGGATTTTCTTCGCCTGCTCCTGGCGGACGATCTCGCCGAGGACGCGAGTGCCGTCGAGGAGCGGCGTGCCGACCTTGACGCCGCCGCCGGAAGACGTCAGCAGGACGTCGGTGAAGACACACGCGGCGCCCGGCTCACCGGGAAGTTTTTCGAGACGAATCGTCTCGCCGGGCTGCACCCGATACTGCTTCCCTCCGGAGCGAATGACGGCGTAATCCATAGCAAAGTCTCCTGCAGCGGAATCGCGTTCACTACGCGAGCTTGCTCCTCCTGTCAACGCCGGCTACACGAGCGACATCGCCGCCGTTTCCGTCCACACTCAGGCGCTCGTCGTGATGCTCGTCCGCGAGCCGATCCCGGGCACCGTCAAGACGCGCCTGATTCCCGCGTTCGGTGCCGCCGGGGCGGCCGCGCTCTACCGTGCCTTCGTCGAAGACGCGTGCGCGCGCCTCGCGCCCCGCGTACCCCTCGCCCTGGCGTGCGCGCCGCTGCCGGCGCCTGCCGCGGCGGCGAGCTTCGTCGCCATGCTGGCGCGGCGCCACGGCGTGCCGGTGATGCCGCAGGAGGAGGGCGATCTCGGTGCGCGCATGCGCGCAATCGCCACGGCGGCGCTCGCGTCGGTGTCGGGTGTCGTGCTGCTCGGGAGCGATGTGCCGACGCTCCCCGTCGCGCGCGTGACCGCGGCGCTGCGCGCGCTTCGGTCCCGTGGCGCGCGTTCGCGAACGACTCCGGCGCGGGTCGTCCTCGGTCCGAGTCTCGACGGCGGCTATCATCTTCTCGGCCTGCGCGCGCCCCTCCCCGACATCTTCGCGCGCATGCCGTGGAGCAGCGACCGCGTCCTCGCCCGCACGCTCGCGCGCTTGCGACGGGCGCGGATCGCGCCGACGCTGCTCCCGGCCTGGTACGACGTCGACACGCCCGCCGACGTGGATCTGCTAACGCGTCACCTGAGCGTGCTCGCGACCCTCGGCGAAGACCGCTGTCCACGTACGCGCCGCGTCCTCGCGCGCCTGTGCCGACGGCAGCGCGACGCGGCGGTGCGACGCGCCGGCGCGAGAATCGCTGCGTCGTGACCCACGTCGTCCTCTACGGCAGGGTCGATTGCGAGCTCTGTGACGAGATGAAGACGGTCGTCGACGAGGTGCGGCGCGAGGTGCCGTTCACGTTCGAGGTCGTCGACGTCGGCCGCGACTCCGCGCTCGAGGCGGCGTACGGCTTGGAGATCCCGGTCCTGGTGATCGACGGACGGAAGGCGTTCAAGCATCGTGTCGACACGGCGGCGCTGCGCCGCCGCCTGCGGCGATGAGCGCGCGTGGCGCGCGGCGTCCGCTTTTGGCATGGCGTGCACCCGCCTATAATGCGCGCCTTCGCGAGCGCGAGAGGGACGTACCATGCCGGTGATCGCCATCGATGCGATGGGGGGGGACTTCGCGCCCGACGAAGTGGTCAAGGGCGTCGCGCGTGCATCCCTCGGCACCGCGATCGAGTGCGTGCTCGTCGGCGACGAGCACCGCATCCAGAAAATCCTCGGCTCGGTCTCCTACAACCCCGAGCACATCAGCATCCGCCACGCCGGCGAGGTGGTGGAGATGAACGAGCCGCCGAAGGAGGCGCTGCGCGCGAAGCGCGACGCGTCGATCGTGGTGGGCGCGAAGCTCGTCGCCGACGGCCACGCGCAGGCGCTCGTCAGCGCCGGCAACACCGGCGCCTGCATCCTCGCCTGTGCGCGTCACTTCCGCGCCATCAAGGGGATCCGCAAGACGGCGCTCGCGAGCGTCTATCCGCGGCAGACGGAGTACCCCGGGCAGGACCAGCTGGCGCTCATCCTCGACGTCGGCGCCACGATCCGCTGCGACGCGCTCGATCTGGTGCAGTTCGCGGTCATGGGGAGCGCCTACGCGCGTCGGGTCTCGAAGGTGGAGCGGCCGCGCGTCGGCCTTCTCAACATGGGGGCGGAGCCGTTCAAGGGGGGTGAGGTGCTGACGGAGGCGTATCAGCGGCTCACGGCGCTGCCGGGTGTCGACTTCGTCGGCAACATCGAGGGCAACGACGTTGCCAAAGGGCGCGCCGACGTGATCGTGTGCGAGGGCCTTCTCGGGAACGTCGTCCTGAAGCTCATCGAGGGCATCGCCGACGTCGTCACCGACGTCGCCAGCAACGCCGTCAAGCGGCGCGTCGTCTGGCGCCTCGGCATGACCCTCCTGTCGCGCGGCATCCGCGAGATCGCGCATCTCGCCGACTACACGAAGTACGGCGGCGCGCCGCTCCTCGGCTTCGAGCACCTGTTCCTGAAGGCGCACGGCCGCTCGACGGCCCGCGCCATCGAGAACGCGGTGAAGGTGGCCGCGAAGGCGGTGCGCGACGGCGTCGCGCAGGAGATCGCGGCGGGGATCCAGGCGGTCCGATGACCGGCTGGAGTGGACTCCTGGCGCGCTGGCCGCGGTCCGGTCGGCGCTGGTCGCTCGCGGGGGGCGCGCGCACGGTCGCGCCGCGGCCCGCGCCGTCGGCCGTCATCTACCGCTGGGATCTCGACAAGACGTACCTCAAGAGCGACTTCGAGAGCCTGCGGAAGATGATGCGCGTGCCGTTCGAGCGCGCCGAGGACAAGATCGACGAGCCCGGCGTCGTCGCCCTCATCCGTGCGCTCAAGACGAGCGCGCGCCAGGAGGAGCGCGCCGCGTTCGTGTACTTCATCTCCGCGAGCCCGCCGCAGATCGGGCGCGCGATCCGCGAGAAGCTGGCACTCGACGGCATCGAGTGCGACGGGATCGTCTTCAAGGACCAGCTCCAGCACCTCGTGCGCGGGCGCTTCCGATTTCTGCGCGAGCAGGTCGGCTTCAAGCTCGCCGAGTTGCTGAAGGCGCGTATCGCCGCGCCGCCGGGGGCCGTCGAGTTCCTCTTCGGCGACGACTGGGAGTCGGATCCGCTCATCTACTCGCTCTACGCCGACGTGATCGCCGGCCGTCTCGAGCACGACGCGCTCGGCGACATCCTCGTGCGCCTGCGGATCGACCCGGCACGCCTGGTCGAGATCAAAGCGCTCAGCCACCGCATCGCGCCCGCCGACGCCGTGCGGCGGATCTTCATCAATTTGCAGCGGCGCACCCCTCCCGATCGCTTCCGATCCTTCGGCGCGCGGCTGGTGCCGACCTTCAACTACTTCCAGACGGCGCTCGTGCTCCACGAGGAGGGCGTCGTCCCGCTCGCCGCGGTCGTCGAAGTCGGGCGCTCGCTGCTCGAGCGCTCCGCGTACACCCGCGAGCGGTTGCGGAACTCGCTCGACGACCTCGCGCGCCGTGCGTATCTCGCGCCGAACGTCGCTGCGAGCCTGCGCCGCGATCTCGAGGACGCCGGGTTGCTGCCTTCGACCGGGACGCTCGGCGCGTGGCCGCGTCAGCTCTGGCGACGCTGGCGCCGGCGCCGCAGGCGTCCCCTCGTGCAGCCGCTCATCACCATCGCGGCGATCGAGTATCCGCGGCTCATCGACGTGTGGGAGGCGAGCGGCAGCCGTCTCGGTGGAGAGACGTCGTGAGCCCGCGTCGCCGCTCGCGAGCGCAACCGTCCGCGGTGGTGATGCTCACGACCGCCGGCTCGCGCGCGGAGGCGAATCGTATCGCCGCGGCGCTCGTCGACGAGCGCCTGGCGGCATGTGTGAACGTCGTTGCGCCGATCACGTCGATCTACCGCTGGCGGGGCGCCGTCGAGCGTGCCGAGGAGGTGCTGCTGCTGGTGAAGACGCGGCGCGCGCGGATGGCACGCGTCGGCGCGCGCATCCGCGCGCTCCACAGCTACGACCTTCCCGAGGTGATCGCGCTCCCCATCGACGCCGGCTCGGCGGCGTATCTCGCCTGGATCGCCGCCGTAACGCCGCTGCCGCGCCGGCGGAGGCGACGCCGCTAGGAGCCCGCGGAATTCACTTCCGCGAGATCGACCGGCACCGCAGGTATCGTCTGTTGGTACGTGCTGTGGACCCAGACGCGCTCGGTGACGCGCGCGAGGTCGCGGTCGAGCGGCCCTTCGACGACGAGGACCTTGGTTCCCTGGCGCTCGACGCGATAGGGCGACGAGCCTTGCGACGCCAGCACGGTGTCCTCGCTCGTCGCGGCCGCGGCGCCGGAGTGCTTGGCGGCGAGAATCGCGCCGTAGCCGGCGAAGAACTCCGCGGCGTCGCGCTCCGTGTCCCAGGTGCTGAGCCACACGATCGCGAGGTCGTTGCCGTGGCCGAGCGCCATCATTCGATCGCCGCCCCACCCCGCGGCCATCGTCTGCGCGCGCTCGGGCGCGAGAAACTGATTCCCGAGCACCTGGATCGTGAATTCGCCGACCGTCGCTTCCTCGACGACCTGCCATCCCGCGGCGAGGTACGGCGCGATTCCGCCGACCCGCACCCCGAGCGGGTACTCCGCGCGCACGAAGTACTTTTCTGGATGGAGGATCTGTTCGGTCGAGAACGGTGGATGTGCGAGGAGCGCGTTGACACCGTCCCACCCGGCGCGCTGGTATGCCCAGGAGACGAAGTTGGTGCCGGCGACGTACTGGAAAGCGACGGTCGCGCGCACGGCGTCCGGGATGTCGGGGTAGGCGCGCGCGAGTGCGCCGGGCACGTCCTCGAGCTTCCCGGCCAGGGACACGGCCGCGCTCGGTTTCAGCGTTCCGAGCACCACGGCGAAGCCGGCGAGGGTCGCGTCGCCTTCGTAGATCGCGTGCCGCGCGAGCTGCGCGTCGTCCTCGCCGAGATCGTTCCGTCCGACGTCCAGACCGTAGTGTTGGTCTTGGAGCGCGTGGGTGAGCTCGTGGGCGAGCACGAGCTCACCGGCGAAATCCCGCCGCAGCACCCCCTCCACCATGCGCGTGAGGAGATCGGGAGTGATCGCGTCCTCGACCAGCACCATGCGACGGTCGAGGGGATCGTAGAAGCCGGCGATCTGCTGGCCGTAGAGATCGAGGTACGCGCGCTCGAGGTCGGTGCCGGGCGGTATCAGGCCGAGCGTGCCGTAGACGCGGCTCAGCTTCGCGAGCTCGTCGGAACTGTATTGCGCGTGCAACTCGCGCTCGAGCATCGTCCGCGCCTCGGCGGCGGTGACCCCCTGCAGCGGGACCGGCGACTGGAAGGTGAGGCCGCGCGTTGCCACCAGCTTCGCCTGGATACGGCCCGCGGCATTGGTGTTCACCTGCCCCGCACGGATCAGGTGGTAGGAGGCGCAGCCGCTCGTCGCGAGCGCGTAGGCGACGAGGACGGCGGCGGCACGGCTCACTCGGGCTCCTCGGTGACGATGGCCGGGATGCCGATGCTCGTCAGCTCGAGGGCGCGTCGCTCGGCGTCGTGACGCTCCGTGTACGGGCCGACGCGCACTCGGTAGAAGAGATCTGCGCGCGCCCGCACCGGACTTATATAAACGTCGCCATAACGGGGAGCAAGGTTGGCGCGCAGCGCGGTCGCCTTTTCTTCCTCGCTGAACGAACCCACCTGCACGCAGTAGCGTACGATGACGTAGCCGCCCCGCGGCCGCTCGATCACCTCGATGCGTACCGGCGCCGTGCCCGCTCCGACGATGCCGAGCGCGTGCGCCGCGGCGTACGAGAGGTCGATCGCGCGACCTTTCACGAACGGGCCGCGGTCGTTGATGCGCACGTCGACCGAGCGGCCGGTGTCGAGGTTGGTCACGCGCGCGCGCGTCCCCAGCGGCAGACTCGGATGCGCCGCGGTGAGATCGTCCTGATCGTAGATCTCGCCGCTCGTCGTCGCGTGCCCGTGAAAGCCGGGTCCGTACCACGACGCGACCCCCATCTGCGGTCGCCCCGGCTCCCAGGGTGTGGGCGCACGGAGACCGCAGCCGGCGACGACGAGCGTCGCCACGAGGAGGAGGAACGCGCGCCGCGAACGCACGCCACCCGTCGTTGCCGCTCCCGCGAGCGCGGCCCCCCCGTCCGTTCCCCGCCACCACCGCATCGCGCGGTATGTACGCGAGCGCCGCTCGCGCGACAAGTCCGTGACCGGCGCGGCGTTTACTTGCGGCATCCCGCTGTGGTAACAGAACAAGCTACCCATCCGGTCGCGAGCGGCGCTTCAGGCTCTCGGCACTCGCCCCATCAGATCGAGACAGCGCGCGCCGTCCTGCGACAGCGGACGGGGAAAGGAACCGCATGTCCGGCCACTCGAAGTGGAGCTCGATCAAGCACAAGAAGGCGGCGAAGGATGCCAAGCGCGGCAAGATCTTCACCAAGATGATCAAGGAGATCACCGTCGCGGCGCGCATGGGGGGCGGTGACATCAACGCCAACCCGCGCCTGCGCACCGCTGTCACCACCGCCAAGGCGTCGAGCATGCCGGCCGACAACATCGAGCGCGCCATCAAGAAAGGCACGGGCGAGCTCGAGGGCGTGTCGTACGAAGAGATCAACTACGAAGCATACGGACCGGCGGGTGTCGCCATCATGGTCTCGGTCCTCACCGACAACCGCAATCGCACCGTCGCCGAGATCCGCAACATCTTCGACAAGAACGGCGGCAATCTCGGCGCGACCGGCTGCGTCGGCTGGATGTTCTCCAAGAAGGGGCTGATCACGATCGACAAGAGCACCGCGGCCGAGGAGCGTGTCTTCGAAGTGGCGCTCGACGCCGGCGCCGACGACATCGGCGACGGCGGCGAGGTGTTCGAGGTGACCACCGGACCGGAGCGGCTCGAGGACGTGAAGACGGCGCTCGAGGCGGCGGGAATCGTCGTCGCCTCGGCCGAGGTCGCGATGGTTCCGCAGAGCACGGTCACGCTGCGTGGGCGCGAGGCCGAACAGACGCTGAAGCTCCTCGAGGTGCTCGAGGATCACGACGACGTGCAGAAGGTCGCGGCAAACGTCGACATTCCGCAGGAGGAAGTCGAGCGCTTGAGCGCCTGAGGCCGCGGGGCCGGGTGCGTTCCGCGTGGGAGCGGACGGGATGAGGGGTGGCGGCGACAGGACGCAGGGCAGCGTGCGCGTCCTCGGAATCGATCCCGGTACGACGGTGACGGGGTGGGGGGTCGTCGAAGGGCGGCCCGGCGCCTTCCGCCACCTCGGTCACGGCACGGTGTCGCCGCCGGCGGGCACGGCGTTGCCCCTGAAGCTCGAGCGCATTCATGCGGCCCTCGTCGAGCAGTGCGCCGTCTGGCGCCCCGACGCGCTCGCGCTCGAGAAGAGCTTCGTCGGCCGCAACGTGCAGAGCGCGTTCCGTCTGGGCGAGGTTCGCGGCGTGGCGATGTTGGCCGCGGCTACGGCCGGCGTCGTCGTGGCCGAGTACAGCCCGGCGGAAGTGAAGCTCGCGGTCACCGGCAGCGGGCGCGCCGAGAAGACTCAGGTCGAGCACGCGATCGCCCGCGAGCTCGCCCTCGAGGGCGGATTGTCGCCGGACGCCGCCGACGCACTCGCGCTCGCACTCTGCCACCTCCAGACGTTTCGCCTGCGGGCTCTCCTCACCGCAGCCGAGCCGCGGCGGAGCGCGCTGCCGGCGCGGGTGCGATGATCGCCCGCCTGCGGGGGCGCCTCCTCGAGAAGGCGCCGGAGCAGATCGTCGTCGACGTCGGCGGCGTCGGGTATCAGCTCGCGGTGTCGCTGCAATCGTTCGCGCGTCTCCCGGCGCTCGGCGACGAGGTCGATCTGCGCGTGCACACGCACGTCCGTGAAGATGCGTTGCAGCTCTTCGGCTTCCTCGACGAGGAGGAACGCGCGCTCTTCCTGCTGCTCATCCAAGTGGCGACGATCGGGCCGCGGGTCGCGATGGCGGTGCTCTCGGGCCTCGACGCCGCCGAGCTCGAGCACGCGCTCGCCGACGGCGACGCACGCCGCCTCACCGCGATCCCCGGCATCGGCAAGAAGAAGGCGGACCTGATCGTGTTGCAGTTGCGCGAAAAGGTGCGCGCGTTGCAGACGGCCCGTCGCATCGATCCGGGGACGCGGATCGCCGGGGACGGTGCCGAGGCGATCTCCGCGCTCGTCAACCTCGGATACAAGCCGCAGGAGGCGGAGCGCGCCGTGCAGAGCGCCGAACAAGCCGGATCGGCGCCGCTGCCGGAGCTGATCCGCGAGGCTCTGCGGAGGCTCGCGTCGTGAATCCACCGACTCGCCCCGTGGTCGATTCGAATGTCGCCGACGAAGAGCTGACGTTCGATGTCTCGCTCCGGCCGACGACACTCGCCGAGTACGTGGGACAATCCGCGGTGAAGAGCAACCTCGCGGTCGCGATCGACGCCGCGCGCGGGCGTGACGACGTGCTCGACCACGTGCTGCTCGCGGGTCCGCCGGGGCTCGGCAAGACCTCGCTCGCCTACATCATCGCGAAGGAAATGGGCGTGAATCTCCGCTGCACGTCGGGGCCGGTCCTCGAGCGTCCGGGCGACGTCGCGGCCATCCTCACCAACCTCGAGCGTGGCGACGTCCTCTTCATCGACGAGATCCACCGCCTGAACCGTGTCGTCGAGGAAGTGCTGTATCCGGCGATGGAAGACTTTCAGCTCGACATCATCGTCGGCCAGGGGCCGTCGGCGCGCACGCTCAAGCTCGAGCTGAAGCCGTTCACGCTCGTCGGTGCCACCACCAGAACCGGTCTGCTCACTTCGCCGCTTCGCGACCGCTTCGGCGCCCATTTTCGCCTCGACTTCTACGGTCTGGACGACCTGTGCCGCATTCTCGGACGCTCGGCGGCGATTTTGAAGGTGCCGCTCGAGTCCGCGGGAGCGGCGGAGATCGGACGTCGCTCGCGCGGCACGCCGCGTATCGCGAATCGCCTGCTGCGCCGCGTGCGCGACTACGCGCAGGTGCGCGCCGACGGGACGATCAGCGCCGCAGTCGCCGCCGATGCGCTCGCGCTTCTCGAGGTGGACGGGCGGGGCTTCGACAAGATGGACCGTGCCATCCTGCTGGCGATCATCGAGAAGTTCGGCGGCGGCCCGGTCGGCCTCGACACCCTCGCCGCCGCCGTCGGCGAGGAGCGCGATACGATCGAGGACGTCTACGAACCCTATCTCATCAAGGAAGGTTTCCTGGCGCGCACGCCCAAAGGGCGGGTGGCGACCGAGCACGCCTTCAGCCATTTCGGGCTCGGTACGGGGCGGGCGCCGCAAGGGCGCTTGCTGTGAGGGTTCACATAGGGTCGGCTGACGCGGTGTGTCGCTATAGACATCGACCGCCTGGCTCTCTACAATCCGCCAGCTCCCAGATCCCGAGGTGGCATGCCAGGACTTGGGAAAGTGCTGATCGTATCAGGGGTTGTGCTGGTGCTCGCGGGCGTCGTCACGTTGGCGGCGGGCCGTGTGCCCTGGCTCGGACGACTGCCCGGCGACATCGTGGTCCGGCGCGACAACTTCACGCTGTACTTCCCGCTCGCGAGCTGCGTACTCGTGAGCGCGATAGTGTCACTGCTTCTCTTCCTCTTCCGGCGCTGAGCGGGGCGCCGGCGACGGCACGACGATGAGACTCAAAATTCGACCTTCGCGGTCCTCGGAACAGCACGGAGCCGGCGCCCCCGGCGCGCCGGCGACGGCGGCCGAGCTGCAGCGGCGCCGCGAGGGCCTCATCATCCTCTGCACGGCGGTCGCCGTCCTCCTCTTCGCCTTCTTCGAGACCCGCCTGCCGCAGTTCTCGGGCGGCAACTCGCTTTCCAACAACGTCATTTTCTTCCTCCTCATCAACCTCAACATCATCTTGCTGGTGCTGCTGGTCTTCCTGGTGGCCCGCAACCTCACCAAGTTGGTGTTCGAGCGCCGCCGCCGCATGCTCGGCTCGCACATGCGGACGCGGCTCGTGCTCGCGTTCCTCGCGGTCTCGATCTTCCCCGCGGTGCTGATCTTCCTCGTCGCGCTCGGTTTCATGACGAGCTCGATCGAGAACTGGTTCAACGTGCAGGTGGAGAACTCGCTCGCCGGTTCGCTCGAAATCGCCCGTGCCTACTACGCGCACTCCTCCGAGAACGCGCTCCACCACGCGCGCGAGCTCGCCGAGCACGTGGTGCGCGAGCGTCTCGTCGGTGGCGACGCGGACGACCGACTCGCGGAGTTCGTCACCGCGAAGCAGCGCGAGTACAACGTCGGCACGGTCGAGGTCTACGGTACCGACCGCCAGCGGCGCGCCGTCGCGCTCGCCGAGGACGTGCCGCCGCAGGTCACGCTCGGACGGACGTCGTCGCTCCTCACCGCCGCCCTCGAGGGTCGCTCCGAGACGCGCATCCAATCGATCGGTGACGGTGACGTGATCCGAGCCGCCGTACCGATCACCGGCTCCGACGGCGTCGCGGGCGCCGTCGTGGTCGACTACTTCGTTCCGCAGAGCGTCGCCAACCGCAGCGCCGAGATCGCGCGCTCGTTTCAAGAGTACCGGCAGCTGAAGATCCTCAAGCAGCCGATCACCAACAACTACGTCGTCACGCTCATCCTGGTCACGCTGTTGGTGATTTTCTGCGCGACGTGGATGGGCTTCTACCTCGCGAAGGGCATCACGGTTCCGATCCAGAAGCTCGCCGAGGGTACGCGTGAGGTCGCGCAGGGCAACTGGCAGTACCGCATCGGTCTCGGCGACGGTACGTCGATCGCCGCCGACGACGAGTTCGGCAGCCTCGTCGGCTCGTTCAATCAGATGACCGCCGACCTCGAGACCATCAACTTCGAGCTCGAGAGGCGCCGCCGCTACATGGAGACGATCCTTGCGACCATGACCGGCGGCGTGATCTCGCTCGACCAGGAGGGACGGGTCACCACCATCAACGAGGCCGCCGAGCGCCTCCTCGGTCTCGACGGCCGGATTACCCTCGGGCGTGACGTCGCGGAGGTATTCGCGCGTCCCGACTTGAACACGGCGCGTGAGCTGATGCAGGAGCTCCATCAAAACGCCGCCCGTGCCATTCATGGCGCGCGCGCACACCGGCAGCTGAAGCTCGTGGCCGGCGGCCGCGTGCTGACCATCGTTCTCACCGCGACCCTCTTGCGTGACGACGCCGGGCAAGCGATCGGCGCGGTACTCTTTTTCGAGGACGTCACCGAGATCGTGAAGGTGCAGCGCATGGAGGCGTGGCGCGAGGTTGCGCGACGGATCGCGCACGAGATCAAGAACCCGCTCACCCCGATCCAGCTCTCCGCCCAGCGCCTGCACAAGCGCTACGCCGATCAGTTGAAGTGCGACGGCACGCTGTTCGAGGAGTGCACGCGCACGATCGTCACCCAGGTGGAGGAGCTGAAGACCTTGGTGAACGAGTTCGCCACCTTCGCGCGCCTGCCCTCGGGGGAGCACACGCCGGAAGACCTGAACACGCTGGTCGAGGAGGCGATGCTGCTCTTCAAGGAAGGCCATCGCGACATCCGCTTCAGCTTCGATCCCGATCCGGCGCTGCCGCTCCTCGCGCTCGACCGTGAGGGCATCAAGCGCGCCGTCATCAACATGCTCGACAATGCCGTCGCCGCCTGCTCGGCGCCGAACGGCGCCGAGCCGCGCATCGACGTCCGGACGCGCTACCATCGCGCGCCAGGGATCGTCGCGCTCGAGGTCGCCGACACCGGCTGCGGGATCGATCCCAACGCCCGGACGCGGCTCTTCGAGCCCTACTTCTCCACCAAGCAAGGCGGGACGGGGCTCGGCCTCGCGATCGTCTCGACGATCGTCGCCGATCATCAAGGATTCGTACGGGTCAAGGACAACGAGCCGCGGGGCAGTCGTTTCGTGATCGAGCTCCCGGTGAAAGGGCAGGTCGAGCAGATCGTCCTGCACTAGGCGGGACCGTCCGCACAGGAGGGGTGATGGGTAGCGAACAAGGTCATGCGCTCGAAACGATTCTCGTCGTCGACGACGAGTCCGGTATCCGGCAAAGCGTGCGCGGCGTTCTCGCGGACGAGGGCTATCGCGTCCTCGAGGCCGAAGACGGACGCGGCGCGCTGCGACTGATCGAGAGCGAACGTCCGCGCCTCGTGATCCTCGACATCTGGATGCCGGAGATGGACGGCATCGAGCTCCTGCGACGCATCCGCGACTCGGATCCGACGACGCCCGTCATCGTCATCTCCGGTCACGGGAACATCGAGACCGCCGTCACCGCGACGAAGCTCGGGGCGTTCGACTTCATCGAGAAGCCGTTTTCACTCGACGGGCTGCTGCACGTCGTCGACCGCGCGCTCGAGTCGCATCCCGACGCCGGCGGCGACGAGGCCACGGACGCGCTCGCCGCCGGCCTCACGGTGCCGCTCACGAACCATCCGTGGGTCCAGCGTACGATCCGGCGGAGCGTCGTCGCCAACGGTCAGGGGCTCCATTCGGGCATTCGCACCGGACTCATTCTGCAACCGCTTCCCGCCGGAAGCGGCATCGTGTTCGGCAGCATCTCGGCGTCGGCGACGCTCCCCGCGCGTATCGAGTACGACGATTCGACCGGCTACGCGACGACGCTCTTCCACGACGGCATCGTCGCCAAGACGGTCGAGCACCTCCTCGCGGCGCTGCACGGCTATCGGATCACCAACCTCCTGGTGAAGATGCAGG
>JBGOSW010000114.1:0-13559 GCA_041476145.1 Binatia bacterium | reverse complement strand
TTGCCGTTTTTCAGATCATTGTATCCCGAGAAGGCGATGTTGATGCCCCAGGAGTGAGCGAGCCGGATGAGCGGCTCCGCTTCGTACATGTTGTCCGCCATCAGCATCGCGGCGAACGCGAAGACGCGGACGCCTTCCCGCACCATCTTCGGCACCGTCTTCTCCAGGCGGGCGAACAAGCCCGGGAGGTTGCGCTCCGTGTCCTGGCGCGCGTCTGGGTAGTTCAGAGAGATGTTGATCTGGTTCACCCCGGCGTTCACCAGGCCGTTGATCTTCTCCTCGTTGAGGAAACCGCCATGGGTGAGCAGCGTGATGTAGCGAAAGCCGGGGACGGCACGGATGGAGCGGACGATGGAAGCGAGGTCCCGACGCAACATCGGCTCGCCGCCGGTGAGCACGACCACCAGCGGGTCGAAGCGCTGCACCACGTCGGCGAAGTCGGGCATGTCGTCGCGGTCGGTGATTTTCCAGTAGTCGCAGAAGTCGCAGCGGGCGTTGCAGCGCTTGGTGACCTCGATGGAAACGGAAAGCGGCCGGCCCCGCACCCGCCCGCCGAGGAACTTCCCCATGGCGCGGAGCTTGTCCGTGGGGCTGAGAGCGATTCTCATTGCGGACGCCGTAACATCGCCCCCGCCTCGATGGCAACGCTGCCTTCCCGCGACCAGCGTCCGCGGAGCGCGCAGCGGCTCGGCGGACGTACGGCGTCGCGGACCATGGTGCCGAGCGGCGTCACGAGCAGAAAGAACGCGAGACCGAGCAGTGCGCCCACCTTGCTCACCGCGCCGAACGCGGGCGGCGCGAGCGCTAGCGTCGTGAAGCCCGCGAGGACCAGAAGCTCGGCCATGGCGAAGGCGATGACCAGCGACGACCGCTTCCTGGCCCACGAGCGAGGGTCGATCGTCGCGACGAGCACGTCGGGTCCGCTCTCGCGCGCCCGTCCGACGACGACGAACACGCGCGCGCCTTCGCGGACGGCCGCTTCCACGGTTCGCGTGTGGCCACACGCCTTCTTCGCGGGCTCGAGCGCGGCGACGAACGCGCTCGGCGAGGGGCACGCAGCAGCCTCGGCGACCTCGGTCGCGTCGAGCCACACCTCGGCGACGGCCGACTCGGCGATCGCAACCTCGGCGCCTCCGCCCTCGAGGGCGATGGCACCACCGAAGACTTCGCCCCGGTAGCTGCGATCCGAGAACACGACGCCGCCGGCGTCGGTCGCCCGGCCGAGTTGCTCGACTCGGTGCACCGCGAGCGCGCCGTAGGGGCCGTTCCCGCGCACGACGATGCCTTCGACCAGTCGCGCCCCGCCCGCGATCGCGCGTGTCCACGCGCGGATCGGCCACAGCTCTTTGAGCGCGGCGGCGGCGACGAGCAACCCGTTCACCCAGAGGATCGCGAGCGCGAGCGCGCCCATCAGCGGGTAGGGCAGCATGCGGCCCTCGCGCGCTCAGGCGCTCGCGGCTTCGGCTTCGGCGCGGCGGAGCGAGCGCGGGGCGAGCTTGATCGGCGTGGCGGCGCGCTCGGCCGCCGCGACGTCACGGGGCGCGGGCCGCTTCACGTTCCACACGTACGTGCGCCAGAGGTAGAGCGCCATGCTCGGCTCGTCGAGCGACGGATCGATGCGCGGCACCACGTCGCGTCGATGCGCCTCGGCCAGCGCCGACCAGTGTATTCCGGCGCGGTTGTGGTGGATCGTGTGGTAGCCGTTGTTGCACATGATCCAGTTGAAGCCGCGGCCGACGAAGTTGCGCGAGTGATTCCACTCGCTCGTCGTGTCGCACCCGTCGTGCTGGATGAGGTTCATGCGCAGGATGCAGCGTGCGCCGTAGAGCTGGGGCACTACGATGAAGAACATCGTCGTCCAGAAGTCGTAGACCAGCAGCGCCGCGGTGAGACCGAAAGCGAACGTTTGCTCGAGCAAGAACTGCCGTGCGAACCCGCCGCGGTTGGCGGTCTCCTTCCAACGCGTGATGCCCGCGAACGTGTTCGGCCCGACGACGTTGGGGAAGTGGATCAGGTTCAGGAGGTTCCATTCGAATCGCACGTGCTCGGACGCGGTCCAGTCGGGCTGGCCGTCGTCGTCGAAGTGGTGGTGCACCAAGTTGTGCGCCGGGATGTTCGCCGACGCCGGGTAGAGGCCGCCGAAGCTCAGCACGCAGCGGAAGAGCAGATTCAGCCGCCGGCTGTGAAAGATGCCCTGGTGCATGTGGTTGTGCATGACGACGGCGTTCAGGAAGCTGAACCAGCAGGCGGCGCCGAGAAACAGGACGTTCCGGCACGCGGGCACGAGCTCCATCGCGGCGAGGATCGCGAGGTACGTCGCGACGATACCGAGCTGCCGCCATTCGGCCGGATGCTCGACGAGCCACGACATCGCGCCGGGGTCCGAAGAGGAGCGCGGAGCGGCTACGACATCCACGACTGCCGCTCCTAGCAAAGGCCGCCGCGCCGGACAACGCGGCGAGCGGGCTTCGGACGGCGTGGGGCGCGAAGGATCCTTCGCGCCGACAAGATCGCCGGCCCGTAGACCGTAGGCACGTTCTGCGGTATCGGGTCGCGAGGAGCCAGGTCCGTGACCGCAATCGTCACCACGCTCACGTCACTGCCGTTCACGCAGCTGCGACGAAACCGCTACTTCTACCTCTGGTACGACGGGTTCTTCGCGCTTCTCGCTCTTCTCGCGCTCGTCGCGATGTCCTACGGGAGCCATCGCCCGATGATCGAAGTGTGGGACTGGCGCTACCTCTTGCTCCTGCCGCTCGTGTGCCACGCGCAGATTCTCTGCAGCGTGTTCATCCACAACGCCGCGCACAACAACTTCCCCCGCGCCGTCAATCGCGTCATCGGCGAGATCTGCGGCGTCGTCGTGCTCACACGGTTCGCCTCGTGGGAAGTGATCCACCAACGCCATCACCGTTACGCGGATGAAGAAGACAAAGATCCGCACTCGGTGATGTCGAGCTACTGGCGCTTCACCTGGTTCATGATCGTGAACGTCGAGAAGCAGCTCCAGCAGCAGTTCTACGAGCTCTACGGCGACACGCCCGACAACCGGCTCTTCGAGCTGCTGCGCGCGGCGGCGAGCTTCACGACGATGGTCTTGGTCGTGGCGTGTTGGTACACGTTCCTCGGTTTTTACGCGTTTGTCTTTTTCTTCTTACCGTCGGCGGTCGTGGGCATCCTGCACCTCGCTCACTTCAACTGGTCGACGCACAACGGCTTCTCGAAGACGTACGACTTTCGGCCGGTGAATCTCGATAGCGGCTACTACAAGGTCGGTAACCACATCTGGCACGGCATCTACATGCACGCGAACCACCACCAGCATCCGAACGTGTTCAACCCCGCCAAGATGCGGGACGGCCTCCCGATCGAGTCGGCCTGACGCCGCGATCACGCTGCGAGCCGGATTGCCGCGCGACGGCGCGTCCAGCTTCGCGCGATCGCGACGACGATCACGCAGTAAACGACACCGGCCACCGCGTCCAGCACCCAGTGATGGTCGAGGTACGCCGCGGCGAAAGCCATGAGGCAGAAGAACGCGACACCGGCGCCTCGCCAAAACCAGGAGAAGCTCGCCCATCCCTCGAGCACGACGATGAGCGCGTAGGCGACGTGAAGACTCGGGATGGCGCCGAAGACGTCGCTCGCGCGGCCGTACATGCCGGTGAAGAAAGGAACGCCCAGCCACGCGTCGACGCGCGCGAGGTTCGGGCCACCGTTCGGCTGCGTCGTCATGTCCACGACGCAGCCGTGCATGTGAAAGTACCAAGGCGGCGCCGCCGGGTAGACGTGGTACGTGAGGAACCCTGCGACGTTGAGGGCGAAGAAGCCCCACGCGAATCGCAACATCGCCGGGTAGTCTTTGAAGTAGAGCCACACCGCGCACCCCATGCAGACGGCGATGAAGATCGCGTAGGGGATCGCGCTCAGAAGATCCAATGCGAGCGATGCGTGCGCTTGAAACCAATCGGGGAGGGTGGTCGGCTCGCCGTTCATCGTGACGCCGAAGAGCATGATCTCGAGCGCGCGAAGATCACAGAGATGCACCCTCTCCGGAGTCACGCCGACGTTCTGGACGAGCTTCGTCGCATCATAGAGAGGCTCGACGAGAGCGAGCGGGTACATGCCCACGAGGAGCCTCTTCGTCCTCGGGCCGATCGTGAAGAGAGTGAAGAGCGCGACCAGCATGGCGGCGTGCTCCCAGTGAAACTGGTGGCGCGACCACGCCCACGCGGCGTGCAGGAGGAAGGGAAGCGGGACGAGGATCGTGAACCCGGACCACAGGGCGCGCACGTGTCGCCAGAAGCGCGTCACGTGCGTCGCGTTCGTTCGTGCTCGCGCGCGCGCTTCAACGGACGGCGTCGCCGCCGGCGGCATGTTTCCTCGCGAATCCGCTCGCTTCATCGGTCGTGTGTGCCCGAAGCGGCTGCGGTTTGCGCACCGCCGCCGCGACGGCGCGAAGTCTCCGGACGGCGGACACGTTTCCCACGATCGCGACGATCGCGAGGACCGCGACGAGCGGTACGTGGGCGATCCACATCGGCAGCGTCATGCGTGCGCAGACGGCCGCCGCGATGGGCACGAGAGCGGTACCGACTACGAGATAGACGGCGCGCTCCTGCCGCCGCATGGCGCCGCGCGGTACCACCACCTGAAGCGCCTCGGCCTTCGCGGTCGCATAGCTGACCATGATGGCGCCGGCCGCGGCAGCCAGCGTCAGGACGAACGTGAATCCATCGAAGCGCTCGAAGTACGCGATGCCGCCGAAGAAGAAGAGCTCCGCGTACCGGTCGACCGTCGCGTCGAGAACTTCACCCGCATCGCTTGCCGTGCCGGTCTCCCGCGCAATCATTCCATCGAGCGCGTCGCCCGCCGAGGACAAGACGCTCAGCACGGCGCCGACGCCGAACGCCCCGGCCGCGAGCGCAGAGCCCGCCAGGACGGCGAGACCCAAGGACGCCCACGACACGGCGTTGGCGCTCACGCCCAGCGCAATGCAAGCGCGGGCCGCCGGGCGCATGGCCCAATATCCCATCTCCATGGCCCACTTGCCGAGCAGGGGAGAGCTCCCTGCACGCTCGATGCGCGAATGCCTGGCCGCCCCGGCGCGCGACACGCGGCCAGCATAGGCGACGGCGACGATGAGCGTGGTAGCCGCGAGAGTCAGCGAGAAGACGAGATCGATCACCCGCTCCTCCCCGCCGTGCTGATGAGCTCAATGCAGCGCACGCCGTCCTCGGTCATCGACGAGATCCAGATGGTGCGCAGCGGCCGCGACCGACTCATCGCGGTGTACGGTGGGTGCGCGAGCGGAGAAGGGCCACGACCTCCGCATGCGACCGCGGGTGTTCGCGGAGATCGACGAAGTGTCGCGCCAGGCGGTCGTAGTCCTTCATCATGAGCAGGAACCAGCACGAGAAGTTGTCGAGCCCCTGCAGCACGATCGCGTCGTTCCGTTCGTAGTTCTCGCGGTCATCGATGAAGTTTTGCGGCATCTCGGTCCAGTGCCGGCTCGGCACCAAATGATGACCGACGTGGTAGCCGTCGTTGAAGCAACGGCGGTTGTAGCGGGCATTGATGAAGGTCGTCGCGCTCCGGTAGGCGTTCCCCGGGTCCCCGGCATCGAGGAAGGCGTGCTGTCCCCAGTTGCCGCACATCATCAGCAATCGACACGCGAGGAACGGAACGACCAGCACGACGATCGCGGCGCGCCAGTTGAGCCAGAGACCGACCGCCACGAGCGCATAGAAGGAGAGCTCGCCGGCGAGCATCCGGCGCGCGATCCTCGTGTGGCCGCGGACGAGATGATAGCGCCCGAGCCTCCACATCGAGAGCACGAAGAAGTCGGCGAAGTACCGCGCGAAGTCCAGGCAGGAGTCGCGCTGGTACGCGCTCGTCGAGGAGAGGTCGGCATCGCGGTTCTCCTCGACGTGGTGCATCGCGACGTGGTGCGAGAAGTAGGTCTCCGGAGTCTCGCCGCACAGGGGTCCGAGCACCCAGGGCACGTAGGCGTTCAAGACGTCGTACTCCCGCTTGAAGAAGCGACGGTGGCTGGTGTTGTGGAGCATCAGGACGTAGCGGTCGAAGAAACACCCGAAGAGCAGCGCCCAGTACGCCGCGCCCATCCACCACGAGAAGCGCGCCGTGACGAAGAGATACACGGCGCACGGTATCAGCACCAATGTCATCTCGAACGCGAGCCGGACGAAGGGAAGATCGCGTTCGTCGTCGATGAACGTGAGCGCGACGCGCTCGAACGCGCTGCGTTTCCGCGGCGTGTACGTCGGATCGGTCAGCGCTACCGCACGCGCCATGATTACCTCACGTGCGCGCGGCGGTGCCGAAGACGTAGTCCCAGAGCGGGCTCGAGACGCCGAAACCGCTGCCGGGATCGTGGAAATGGTGGGCGAGGTGGTGATGGCGGAGTCGCGCGCCGATTCCGCTCTTCGCCCGTCCGTGATGCAGCCAATAGTGGACCATGTCGTAGGCGAGGTAGCCGCAGGCGAAGCCGGTCATCAGCGGATAGCGCCACGCATCTCCCGCGACGGCGGTGAACGTCCACCAGGAGAGCACCGCGAGCGGGATCGAGACGGCCGGTGGAAAGACGAGGCGTAGCGCGTCGGTCGGCCAATCGTGGTGCACCCCATGGAGAACCCAGAACAGGCGTCGGCCGAGCGGACTTCGTGGATGGTAGTGGAAGAGCACGCGGTGCAGCCAATACTCGAGGAAGGTCCAGAGGGTGACGCCCGCGAGCGTGCAAGCGGCGAAGATCGCGATCGAGAGACCCTTCTGCCGAAGGCCGATCACGCTCAAGTAGACGATCAGCGGCAGGTAGAGCAGCGGCGGTTGCCAGGGGGGGATGCGCGAGCAGCGTTCGAGCAGCTCGTTCTCGAACATCCGTCGCGACCCGTCACCGGCACCGGCCCGCATGGTGTGCATCGCGACGAGCTAAGTCATGACCGCTTCCGAATGCAAGTGGCCTTGGCCGCGGTCGATTGGCGCCGTTTCCTCCTCTACGTGATGCTGCCCCACGCGTACGCCGCCTGGGGCATCGTCGGCATCAACTTCGTCCAGCACGACGGCAACTTCGTCGGACGCGCCCTCAACTGGGTGACCTTCAACAACGGCCTTCACGGCATCCACCACATGCGACCCGGATTGCACTGGAGCCTCCTGCGCGACGAGCACGATAGTGTGCTCCACCCCTTCATCGATCCCAATTTGGAGCTGCACGATTTTTCCGGCTATCTATGGAAGGCCTACGGCTGGTCGGGAGAGCGGCTCACCTATGACGGCAAGCCGGTGGTGCTCCCGGAAGAAGGTCCGGACGAGGATTGGGTGCGTGCCGCCGCCGAAGAGTCGGCGCATGAAGGAGAGCCCGCCCTCGGGTTCTAGGAATCTTTCGGGTCACTTTCCCGTCCACACCGGGCGCCGCTTCTGCACGAACGCGCGCTGCGCTTCGCGCGCGTCCTCCGTCCGTCGGAGCGGGGCGCCGATCTCCTCCTGACGACGGTAGGCGTCCGCGAGCGCGAGGTGGAAAATCTCGCGCACGCCACGGCGGGTCTCCCGCACGGCGAGCGGCGCGTTGGCGGCGATCGCATCGGCGGTCTGAAGCGCCGTCGTCATCAACTCCGAGGGGTCGACGAGCCGATTGACGAGGCCGATCTCGAGCGCACGTGCGGCATCGATCGGGCGTCCCGTGAGCAGGAGCTCGTGGGCGTGCACCCAGGAAATCTGGCGGGGCAGGAGGACGGTCGCGTTGCCGGTCGGGTAGAGCCCGAGCGCGACCTCTTCGAGGGCGAAGGTCGCGTGCGGCACCGCGTAGCGGATCTCCGCCGCCAGCATCAGATCGAAGCCGCCCGCGCGTGCGTGCCCGTTCACGGCGCAGACGAGCGGCGTCGCGAGGTCGAAGCCGGCGAGCAGCGCCGTCGCGACGCTCCGCAATCCCGCGAACGTCTCGTCGTCGATGCGCTCGCCACGCGCCAAACGCTGCGATGCGGGGATCGTCGTCTTCATGTCCATCCCGGCGCAGAACGCGCGCTCGCCGGCTCCCGTCAGCACGGCACAGCGGATGTCGGCGTCGGCCGCGATCCTGCGCCACGCGGCGGCGAGCTCGCGGAGCGTCGGCGGATCGAGGGCGTTCGCCTGCTCGGGGCGGTCGATGGTGACGATCGCGACATGAGGGTGGTCGGCGGGCAATTCGAGGCGGGCAGTCATCATCTGGGGAAAGCACGCTCCGGCCCGTACCGTCAACGATCGGCCGTCGCCGCATCGATCGACGTGTTTGCGCAGATCGGCGGCGGAACGGGGTGTTGACGAGAACGTAGCCCTCGGGGTACAAACATTCAACCTCATGGTTGAATGTCCCGTGCCGCTCGATCGTACCCTCGCCGCGATCGCCGATCCGACGCGCCGCGCGATCCTCGCGCAGCTGGCGCTCGGAGAGGCGCGCGTCACCGACCTGGCGGAGCCGTACGACCTGTCGCTGAACGCGGTCTCGAAGCATTTGCGGGTGCTCGAGCGCGCGGGCTTGCTGCGGCGCGAGGTCCGTGGCCGCGAGCATCTGCTCTCGCTCGAGGCGCGACCCCTGCGCGAGGCCGCGAAGTGGATCACCGCCTACCAGGCGTTTTGGGAGCACCGCCTCGATGCGCTCGACGCATTCCTGCGGCGAAAGACGAAGCGGCGCGGAAGGAGAGAGACGTGACCGATCGGAAGGAGCCAGTGCTGCAAGTCGTCCGGCGTCTGCCGGCCTCACCGGACGAAGTGTTCGACGCGTGGATCGACGCCGAGAGCCTCCGCGAATGGATGTGCCCGGGCACGACTCACGTATCGATCGCCGAGGTCGATCCGCGGCTCGGCGGGCGCTTCCGGATCGTGATGAGCGACGAAACGGGAGATACCGAGCATACCGGCGAATACCGCGAGCTTCGCCGCCCCGAGCGTCTGGTGTTCACGTGGATCTCCAAGAACACGCTCGACCGCGAGACGCTCGTCACCGTGGAGCTGCGACCGATCGGGCAGGAGACCGAGCTGACGCTCACGCACGAGCGGCTCCCCGACGACGAGGCGCGGCGGAAACACGAGCGCGGCTGGACGGCGATCGTCGAGAAGCTCGCCGCGCACCTGAGATAGAGGAACGGAGGACGGAACATGAATCACCGAGTCGTTTCGAGAGAAGAGTGGGGAGAGGCCCGCAAGCAACTCCTCGCCAAGGAGAAAGAACTCACTCGTCTACGGGACCAGCTGAGCGCGCAGCGGCGCGATCTACCGTGGGAGCGTGTCGAAAAGAGCTGCGTCTTCGAGGGACCTGACGGCAAGGAGACCCTGCCGGAGCTCTTCGCGGGGAGAAGCCAGCTCATCGTCTATCACTTCATGTTCGGTCCGAGCTGGGAGGAGGGATGCCCGAGTTGCTCCTTCTGGGCCGACAACTTCAACGGCATCATCGTGCATCTGAATCGGCGCGACGTGACCATGGTCGCGATCTCCCGAGCGCCGTTCCCCAAGCTCGAGGCGTTCCGCAAGCGCATGGGATGGGGCTTCAAGTGGCTGTCGTCGTTCGCGAGCGACTTCAACCGCGACTACCACGTGTCCTTCACGGAGGCCGAGCAGGCGAGCGGCGACGCCGAGTACAACTACGCGCGGCGCGGCGTTCCCGCCACGGAAATGGTCGGCATCAGCGTGTTCCACAAGGACGGGAGCGGCGACGTGTTCCACACCTATTCGTGCTACGCGCGCGGCGTCGACATGGTGAACGGCGCGTACCACTACCTCGATCTGGTCCCCAAGGGTCGCGACGAGGGGGATCAGAAGCCGCACCCGCAAGCGTGGGTGCGCCATCACGACAAGTACCGTTGATGCGGGTTCGCTAGCGCGCACCCCGCAGGTTGACCCTCGTGACGCCACCGCGCTAGGAGGGGCGTATGCCATACCAGCCCCCAATGGTGCGCGCGCCACGCTCGCGCGGCTTCACCCTGATCGAGCTTCTGGTCGTGATCGCGATCATCGCGATCCTCATCGGGCTCTTGCTCCCGGCCGTGCAGAAGGTCCGGGAGGCCGCCAACCGCGCGCGTGCCACCGAGAACCTGAGGCGACTCGGGGTCGCGATCGTGAACTACGCCCAGTCGGGCGGCAATCTGCCCACCTCGTTCGGTCAGATCGACAACGCCGGCGTCCCTGCCCAGATCTTTCCCCAGGGCTCCTTCGATGGCTTTGCGTTCGTGTTCACGCCCGGCCAGGGAACCGCCTTTGAGATCGTGACTTCGCCGACGGTACCCGGCGTCACCGGCGGGGACGTCTGCCGCATCACCGAGGAGCAGCGCATCCGCTGCCAAGCGGATCCCGGTGCCGACGCAGGCCGCCGCGACCTCCATCGCAAAATGCGTGGCGCGCTCGGCTTGCTCCTGCCGTACGTCGAGCAGAACAGCCTCACGAAGATCGGGTGCGCGACCCGGCTCTTGGGGGACGGCTCGGTCCGGAAGTCGCTCGCCGTGACCGCGGACACAGGCCGCAGCAGTGCGATCGCGCCGCAGAACTTGGACCAGCTGAACCCGCTCGCCATGGCGCGCAGCGTCGGCTCGCTCTTCGACACCCAGGCTACCGCCGCGTGCGACGGATCGGTGACGAACGCCTCCGACGCGACGCTCCAGCAGACACTCACGCAAGTGAAAACGGACATCCTCGCCGCGTTGCAATTCGGCGCCGGCAGCGAGCAGATGGCGCTGCTGCCCGCGGTCCAGTTCTCACCGGAGGGCGGGCACTCGGGCGATCTGCTCTATGATCTCGCGGACGTGCTGGTGAGCGGCATCGGCGCGCCTAGGGGCTCGGAGCTCACGGTCGGCGGGTCCGCGGGCCTGTGCGAGTTCGTGCAGTCGTCCTCCTCTGATCCGCGTAACGCCAAGTCGCTCTGCAAGGCGCTGACGAACGTCGACAAGGCGATCGCGGGTGGCAAGACCGCCAAACGCGACAGGCTGCTCGCGACCTTCCGCACCAAGCTCAGCAAGCAGGTGGGCAAGAGCATCAGTCCGAGCGACGCCGCGACCCTGTCGAGCTTGTCGTTCTTCCTGATGGAGGAGGAAGGGATCTTCTTCTGACGTAGGATCGCGGGAGCGGGTCCGAGCCGCGCCTCCATCCGGCGGATCTCGGCGCCGAGCGCGAGCTGACCGGCCTGCGTCTCGGAGCGGAGCGCGCCGATGTCGCCCTCGAGCGACGCGAGCTTCGACGGCGGCTGCGTTGCACGTCGCATGCGACGTTTCGTCGCGGAGCCTACCGCGCTCCGACGAACATCTCGTAGCAACGGTGCTATCGGCTTCTCGTTATCTTGGCAGTATCGAAAATCATCTCGCTCGTGGCGTCGCGTCGATGAGACTGCGGCACGGAAACTCCGCCATTTTTCACGCGTCGTCGCTGGCCGGCGCATTGCTCCGAAGAACGGCAGTCATGGTTCGACGGAGGGACATCATGTCGACGGCACGACGCGTCCGATTGCTTCACCTGCTCGGCCGGTGCGCGGCCGCGCTGACAGCTTGCGTGTTCGGCGTTGCGCTACTCGTCGGCCTCGCCGCCGACGTGCACGCGGCGACGGCCACGGTGACCAGTCTCGGCTCGGGCGTCTCCCGGGTCGTGCAGGGCCGCATCGCGGCAGGCTCGATCAGGACCTACGGGTTCGTGGGCAGCCTTCACATCCGCGTCGACGGCGGTACGGAAACGGACGCGTATTGCGTCGATCTCCACGACGAGATTCGTATCGGCGACTCCGAGCCGCAAGCGCCTTCCGACTACCCGTGTGAGGTGGTGTACGTCCTGAACAACACCTTCCCGAATCCGAACACCATCGCCGGGCGGCTCTTCGACCGAAACCGCGAGGCGGCGGCCGTGCAGGCGGCGATCTGGCGTTTCACCGACGACTTCACGGTGACGAGTCCGGCAGACATCGTCGGGCGCGCCGAACAGATCATCGATGCGGCGCGGGCACGCTGCGGCACGGTCCCGGTCGTGCCGCAGACGATGACGCTCATGCCGCCCTCCGCGATCAACTACTTGCCGGAGTCGACGAGCCATAGCGTGACCGCGACGGTCATCGGCACCGACGGCAACCCGCGGCCTGGTCAGGCCGTCGACGTGACGATCACCGGCGCGGCCGGTCCGCAGTCGTTTCACGGCAGCGCCGACGATGCCGGCCGGCTGACCGTCGCGTACGACAACCCGGCGCTGGTGACGGGGACCGATACCGTCGTCGCGCGGGCGACTTTCACGGTGCCCGTCGGCCTCAAGTTCAAGCGCACCGGCAAGCAGGGGATCGTGCTCGCGGGGCAGCCGCGGCCCGGCAGCGTCGCCGCGACCGCCACGAAGAACTGGGCGCCGGCGCGCTGCGGTGACGGCGTGCGCAATCAGTCCGGCGAGCTCTGCGACGACGGCAACGTGACCGACGGCGACGGCTGCGACGGCAACTGCACGCCGACCGGGTGCGGCAACGGCATCGTCACCGCCGGCGAGGAGTGCGACGACGGCAACGCGGCGAGCGGCGACGGTTGCGACGTCGACTGTACGCTCACGCGCTGCGGGAACGGCATCGTCTCGATCGGCGAGGAGTGCGATGACGGGAATGCGGTCGACGGCGACGGCTGCGACGCGAATTGCACCGTCAGCCGCTGCGGGAACGGCGTCGTCACCGCCGGCGAGGAATGCGACGACGGGAACCTCGTGAACGGCGACTCGTGCGACGCCAACTGTACCGTCCCCCGTTGCGGCAACGGCATCGTCGACGCCGGCGAGGCGTGCGACGACGGCAACGCCGTCGACGGTGACGGCTGCGACACGAACTGTACGATTCCCGCGTGCGGCAACGGCATCGTCACGGCGGGCGAGGCGTGCGACGACGGCAATCAGGTCGACGGCGACGGCTGCGACGCGAATTGCACCGTCACCCGCTGCGGGAACGGCGTCGTCACCCCCGGCGAGGAGTGCGACGACGGCAACACC
Source organism: Binatia bacterium (assembly GCA_041476145.1). Taxonomy (GTDB): domain Bacteria; phylum Desulfobacterota; class Binatia; order UTPRO1; family UTPRO1; genus DP-19. The sequence goes on along the minus strand of JBGOSW010000114.1, from coordinate 581 downwards.
GCCGACGGTGACGGCTGCTCGAGCGACTGCGTCATCGTGCGCTGCGGGAACGGCATCCTCGACTTCGGCGAGGAGTGCGACGACGGCAACACCGCCGCCGACGACGGGTGCTCGACGGAGTGCCGCGTCGAGGAGCGCTGCGCCGACTTGTACGACGACGACGGCGACGGTCTCATCGATTGCGAGGACCCCGATTGTCCGACGTGCGAGCCGATCCTCCGCGACCCGGCGACGATCACGTTCAAGCACACGTTCAAGCGCGCGACGCCCGACCTGCTGAGGATGCATGGCAGCCTCGTCCCGAAGACGCCCATCGATCCGGTCGCGGAAGGGCTGGGAATCGTGCTGACCAACGCGAACGGCGTCGTCTATCGCGCGTTTCTCCGGCCGGGCGACTTGTTGGGGAAGAGCACCACGCACATGTGGTTCATCGACCGCACGGCGACGAGGGGGCGGGGCGTGCGCGACGGGATCTACCGGATCTCGGTCACGCGGCGCGGCGAGCGGTGCTTCTTCAGCCTGCTGGCGTACGGCGACTTGCGGATGGCCACGCTGCCGACGATGACGGTGCAGGTGATAGT
>JBGOSW010000113.1:0-13664 GCA_041476145.1 Binatia bacterium | reverse complement strand
CGGACCCCGACCCTCGAAGCGGAGAAAATCAAGCAACGCTTCGGCTGCGCCCGCGCCGAAAAGGTGGCGCGGCACACCTCGATCGAGGTGCCGAGCGTCGCCGATCGCGAGCCGCGCGTGCTCTCGCGCCACATCCTCTGCGAGATCATCGAGCCGCGGGTCGAGGAGATCTTCGCACTGGTGAGCCGCGAGATCATCCGCTCCGGGTTCGAGGGCAGCCTCGCCTCGGGTGTCGTACTGACCGGTGGCACGGCGCTCCTCGACAGCGTCACGGAAGTAGCGGAGCAGACGCTGCGCCTGCCGGTGCGCATCGGCGTCCCACAACACGTCACCGCGCTTGCGGACCTGGTGTGCAGCCCGCTCTACGCTGCCGTCGTCGGCCTCGTTCTCGCGGGCGCAGGTAGCGGCGGGGCGGGACGCGCCACCTCGATGCGGGATCAGGGTGTCATCGGACGGGTACGTGATCGCATGACCGATTGGCTCCGGGAATTCTTTTAAAAAGCGCAGCATGGTCGCGGGAAAATAGGTGACAGCGATGGTGAATTGCGCTACAGGAGGTGCGGGATGAGGAGGCGGCATGGACGCGGGGCAGGGGGAAGCCACGGTGGCCGCTCACCCAAGAGCGAGAACCCGGTGGCGAGGCATGTTGAAGGAGGAGGGGCGATGAGCAAAGTGTCCGATGGCGATCACCTGAGCGCTCGAATCAAAGTCGTCGGAGTCGGTGGCGGAGGTGGCAACGCGGTCAATACCATGATCGCGGCCGGCCTCCAGGGTATCGACTTCATCAGCGCCAACACCGACGCGCAGGCGCTCGCCGCCAATCTCGCCCCGGCGAAGCTACAGCTCGGCTCCCAGGTGACGAAGGGCCTCGGCGCCGGCGGCAATCCCGAGATCGGCCGCAAGGCCGCGACGGAAGACATCGAGCGCATCCGTGAGTACCTGACCGGCGCCGACATGGTGTTCATCACGGCCGGCATGGGCGGCGGCACCGGCACGGGCGGCGCGCCCATCGTCGCGCAAGTCGCCAAGGAGATGGGCGCGCTCACCGTCGGCGTCGTCACGAAGCCGTTCCTGTTCGAAGGGAAGAAACGCGGCAAGCAGGCCGACGAGGGCATGCGCGAGCTCAAGGCCAACGTCGACACGCTGATCGCCATTCCCAACCAGCGCCTCCTCGCGGTCGCCGGCCGCAACACCTCGATCCTCGAGACCTTCAAGAAGGCCGACGACGTGCTCCTGCAAGCGGTCCGCGGCATCTCGGACCTCATCACCGTCCACGGCCTCATCAACCTCGACTTCAACGACGTGCGCACGATCATGTCCGAGATGGGTATGGCGCTCATGGGCGCAGCGAGCGCGAGCGGGGAGAACCGCGCCGTCGAGGCCGCGCAGAAAGCGATCTCGAGTCCTCTTCTCGAGGACGTCTCGATCCAAGGCGCGCGCGGCGTCCTCATCAACATCACCGGCGGTCTCGACCTCGGCCTGCACGAGGTGAACGAGGCGGCGACGCTGATCCAAGAGGAAGCCGACGACGAAGCCAACATCATCTTCGGCGCCGTCATCGACGAGAGCATGAAAGATCAGATCCGCATCACCGTCATCGCGACCGGCTTCGGCGAGCCACGCGAAGAGATGAAACGGCCGCCGACGACCGCCACCTCCTCGCAACATGCGGCGGCGCGTGTCGCCCACAACCGCGAGCCGGCGCGCGACCCCGTCCGCGAAGCAGCGGCGTCCGCCGCACAGCGCCGCGTCGTGCGCGTCGGCGTCATCGACGACATCGAGGGCACGATGTGGCGCCGCTCCGGCAACAACAACGGCGACCGCAGCGAGCCGATCGACCTCACCGTCCCGGACGAGGACGACAGCCTCGACATCCCGACGTTCCTGCGCAAGCAGGCGGACTGATCACCTCGCTCTTCGGCGCACGCGCTCTCCATGAGCGCGTGCGCCGAAGCGGTGTCGGGCGCGGGACCGTGCCCTCGGCGCATGTGCCGTTCGCCCGACGGGCCTTTTCCGTCGAGCTTGAGGCGCGCGCGCGCGGCTGCCTATAATCGTCCACTCGCGAGTTCGAGCGACGACCCTTCACGATGCGACAACGGCCACGGGAACGAGCGCGCCAGCGGCTCGCGCAGGAGCGGATGCTCTTCGAGCCGACGGCGGGCGGGGACGTTGCCGTCTGCCTCGTCTACCCGAACACCTATCCGGTCGGGATGGCGAACCTCGGGTTTCAAGCGGTCTTCGAGATCCTCTCGTGTCACCCGCGGGTACGCTGTGAGCGGGCGTTCCTCCCGGATCGCGACGATCCCGACCGCGAGGTGGTGTCGTTCGAGTCGGGACGGCCGCTCCGCGATTTCGAGCTGGTGGCGTTCTCGATCTCGTTCGAGTCGGACTACCTTCACGTCGTCGAGATCCTCGCCGGCGCGGGCATCGCGCCGCTGCGCAACGGGCGCACCGGTGGTCCGCTGCTCATCGCCGGCGGTCCCGCCACCTTCCTCAATCCCGAGCCGCTCGCGGACTTCTTCGACCTCTTCCTGATCGGCGAAGGCGAGGAGATGATTCCGGAGTTCCTCGCGCGCTACGTCGGCGCGCGCGACGCCGGCGGTGGACGCGCCGGTGTCCTCGACGCGACGGCGGAGGTCGCGGGCGCGTACCGTCCGGATCGTTACACGATCGACTATGCCGCCGACGGCACGATCCAATCGGTCAGCTACCGCGGCCCCGGCGCCGGTGTGGTGCAACGTCGCCTCGTCGCCGACCTCGATCGTTTCTCGACGGCGTCGAAGGTCTTGGCGCCCGAAGCGGTCTTCGGCGACATGTACCTCGTCGAAGCGAGCCGTGGCTGCGAGTGGGGCTGCCGCTTCTGCGCCGCCGGATACATGTATCGGCCGATCCGCAGCCGCAGCGTCGCGACCTTGCAAGCCGCGGCCGCTGCGGGGCTTGCGGTGCGTCCGACGATCGGCCTCGTCGGCGCCGAGATGGCGAGCGTGCCGGGCGTCGCCGAGCTCTGCGAGTTCATCGCCGACCGCGGCGGCCGGCCGTCGCCGTCGTCGCTCAAGGCCGACGTCATCAGCCGCCGCCTCGCGACCGCCCTCGGCCGCAGCGCCACGCAGAGCGTGACGGTTGCGCCCGAGGCGGGCTCCGAGCGCATGCGGCGGGTCATCAACAAGAACTTGACGGAGCCCGAGATCCTGCGTGCCGCCGACTGGCTCGTCGGCTCCGGCGTGCGGGCGATGAAACTCTACTTCATGATCGGGTTGCCGACCGAGACGCACGAGGACGTCGTCGGGATCGTCGAGCTGACGAAGAAGATCCGCGCGCGGTTTCAGCGTGACGGCCGCGTTCAGCGCCTGACGCTCTCGATCAACCCCTTCGGCCCCAAGCCATGGACGCCGCTCCAGTGGGAGCCGATGGAGGATCTGAAGTCGCTGAAGGGCAAGATCGATTACCTGCGCCGTGAGATCGGACGACTGCCGAGGGTTACGTGCGACGTCGAATCACCGCGCGAGGCCTACTACGCGACCTTGCTCTCGCGCGGCGACCGCCGCGTCGCACACCTGCTGCTCGCGATCCACGCGGCGGACGGCGACTGGTGGCGCGTCGTCCAGGATCGGCGGCGCAACGCCGGTGACGGTGGGGTCGATCCCGACTTCTACGTGCGTCGCTCCTACGCTGTCGACGAAATCCTGCCGTGGGACTTCATCGACCACGCGCTCCACAAGCGGTTCCTGTGGGTCGAGCGTACCCGCGCCTACGAGGAACGGCAGACGGCGCCCTGCGACGTCACCACCTGCCGCCTCTGCGGCGCCTGCTGAGGCGCGCGGTGGAGTCACGGTGAGCATCGTCGGCACCGGCGTCGACCTCGCCGAGGTGACGCGCGTGCGCGCCGCGATCGAGCATCCGCGGACGGGCGCGCGCTTCCTGGCGCGCGTGTTCACCGACGGCGAGCGCGCGTACGCCGAGAGCCGCGGCCATGGCCGTTTCGAGAGCTATGCCGCCCGTTTCGCCGCGAAGGAGGCGACGATGAAGGCGCTCGGCGTCGGCTGGGGTCGCCACGCGACCTGGCTCGACATCGAAGTCGTGCGACCAACCGACGGCCGCCCCGCGATCGTCCTGCACGGGCGTGCGGCGGCCACTGCGGCCGCCGCCGGTGTCGTCCGTTTCCACCTCGCGCTGACGCACACCGCAGCCCTCGCCCTCGCGCAGGTCATCGCCGAGCGTTGAGGTAGGAGCGGCCGGGATTCACTCCCGGCCGCGACGCCCATCGCGCCGCGCAGCGGCGCGGGGGCATCATCAACCACCGCGAAAGCGCGGCGCGCGCTTCTCGAGAAACGCACGCACGCCCTCGGCGTAGTCGGCGCTCTCGAAGCACGCGGCGATGAGCGCGCGTACCGCCTCGGGATCGCGGCGCGCCGGGTCGCGTTGCACCTCGAGAATCGCGCGCTTGGCGGCGCGCACGGTCAGCGGCGCGTTGGCGGCGATGGCGCCCGCGTACTGCGCGGTGAACGCCTCGAGGTCGGTCTTCGCAACCACCTGGTTCACGAGCCCGATGCGCAGCGCCTCGGCGGCGTCGTAGCGCCGCGCCGTGAAGAAGAGCTCCGCGGCCGCCGACGGGCCGAGGAGGCGCACCAGACGCTCGACCCCGTTCAAGTGGTAGCCGAGGCCGAGCCGGGCGGCGGGGACCGCGAAGCTCGTGTCGTCGGCCGCGATGCGGAGGTCCGCGCTCGCCGCGAGCGCCAGACCGCCGCCGATGCAGACGCCGTGGATCATCGCCACGAGCGGCTTCCCGAATGCCGTGAGGGCGTCGAACGCCTGCGCCGTCGTGCGCTCGTACGCCGCCGCGGAGGCGGCGTCCCGGCGATGGGTCGTGAACTCCGAGATGTCGGCGCCGGACGCGAACGCCTCGGTGCCGTCGCCGCGCATGACGACGACGCGTACGGCGGGATCGCCCTCGAGTGCGGTCATCAGCGCCGGGATCGCCTGCCACATCTCGAGGCGCACCGCGTTCAGGCGCTCGGGATTGCGCAGCACGAGCCACGCGACCCCCTCCGCCTCGCGTCGGACGTCGACACCGAACGCGGTCATCGCGCGACTCCGCAGCGACGGCGCGCGGCGCGCGCAGCGGTCCATTGACGAGGGCGCGCCGTGCCACGTATGCAGCGCGCGTGTTCGTCGGTCACCTCGCCGCGGGTTTTGCCTTGAAGGCACGCGTCCGCGAGGCGCCGCTCGGGCCCTTGCTCGCGGGGACGGCCTTCCTCGACTTCCTCTTCGGCGTGTTCGGGATGATCGGCCTCGAGCGCGTCGTGGTGCACGACCCGCCGGTCTTCCGCAACTGGGAGCTGCACATCGGGTACTCGCATTCGCTCCTCGTGTCGGTGCTCTACAGCGTCGCGCTCGGATGGTTGGCGGGTCGCGTGTGGCGGTCGACGAGTGTCGGCGTCGCGCTCGGCCTCGCCGTCTTCTCGCACTTCGTCCTCGACGTCGTGAGCCACCGCGCGGACATGCCGCTCATCGGCCTCGGCATGAACCACGACGTGCTGCTCGGCACGGGGCTGGCGACGCACCCGCTCGCGTTCTTCCTCGTCGAGCTCGGATGGTGCCTGCTCGCGTGGCGCTGGTACGATGGCGGCAACCGCCGGCTGCTGCTCATGTTCCTCGTCCTCATGGCGATCTGGGCCAACAACGTCTTCGGATTCACGCCCCAACCCGCGCTCTCGTCCGCCGGCCAGGGGGCCTTCACGATCTTCGGCTTCGTCACTGCCGGGGCGCTGCTGTGGTGGGCGGCGCGACCGACCGAGGCGCGTGTCCTGCGGACGTCGTCCTGATGTAGCGCAGGCCCGAACCCCTCGCCACCCGGCGACGCTGGCGATCGCAGCGGTGGCTGGCGTACAATGCCCGAGCGGGGGGGAAGCGGATGATGCATCGCTTTCGGGCGAGTCGGTGGTCGCCGGGCAATCGCCTGTTTCCGACGGTTCTCGAGGTGAGCGACCGGCACGTGACGCGCGTCAAATCCTCGCTCGTCGGTCGGCTCGAGGAGAGCATCAGCATCCGGCAGGTCTCGTCGGTCACGATCGCACGCGGCGCGCTCTGGTCGGAGATCGTCGTGCACTCGTCGGGCGGCACCGATCCGCTGCGCAGCCGCGGGCACGCGAACCCGGATGCGGAGCGTCTGAAGGAGTTGATCGAAGAATACCAATCGAATCTGGCGCGCACCGGCGTCGCCGACACCAGCGGTCTGCGCGCGTGCCCGCGTTGCGCCGAGCTGGTGAAGGTGGCGGCGCGGGTGTGCCGCTACTGCGCCGCCGAGATTCCGATCGACCTCACGGAAGAGGCCGACGAGGACGACGAGACGAGCACCGCCCGCAAGGATTGGACCTGGAGCTAGCGGAAGGGGACGACGATGCTGACACTCTATCAATTCGAGATCTCGCCGTTCTGCGACAAGATCCGGCGGGTGTTGAACGTGAAGCGCGTACCCTACCGCACGCGCGAGGTCGGGCTCCTGGAAGCGCAGATGGGCTATCGCAAGGTGAACCCGGTCGGGAAGGTGCCGGCGATCATCGACGGCGACGGCACGACGCTCGGCGACTCGACCGACATCGCCTACTACATCGAGGAGCGCCATCCGACGCCGCCGCTCGTACCGCGTGATCCGCGCGAGCGCGCCCTCATGCACGTCCTCGAGGACTGGGCCGACGAGAGCCTGTACTTCTTCGAAGTGCGATTGCGGTTCGGCATCGCGCACAACCGGGCGCGTACGTTGCCGAAGCTCCTCCAGCAGGAGTCGGGCGTCATCAGGGTGCTCGCGCCGATGCTGGCGCCGTTTGCGATCGGGCAGCAATTGAAAGGACAAGGCATCGGCCGCCGCAGCGACACGCAAGTGCTCGGCGATCTCGGCCGTCACCTCGACGCGCTCGCGGCATTACTCGCCGGACGGGACTACCTCGTCGGCACCGCGCTCACGCTCGCCGACATCGCCGTCTTCGCCCAGCTCTTCGCGATCCGCGACTCGACCGAAGGCGGTGCCGCGGTTCTCGAGCGGCGCGACGTGAACGCCTTCATGGAGCGGGTGGAGCAGGCGACGCGTCCCCATGACGCCGCGCGCGCCGCGTAGCGGCGATCGTCACCGCGCGGCGCGGGGTGATCAGGCGCCGTAGCGCGACATGGCGAGCTCGACGATCTCGCCGATCAGCTGGCAGTGCTGGCGGCCCGACTTCTTGGCGGCCTTCGCGAACTCCGCGCTCGACAGCAGCCACGGATTCGGGTTCACCTCGATGACGTGGGCGTTACCCTGCGCGTCGAGGCGAATGTCGATGCGGCCGTAGTCGCGGAGCTTGAGCGCCTGGTAGGCGGCGCACGCCGTCTCCTTGAGGAGGCGCTCCGTCTCCTCCTCGAGGTCGTCGGGGAAGAAGGGCTGCGTGTTGCGGTAGGCGGCCGTGCCTTGCTCCCATTTGACCTCGGTGCCGGCGATCCGCGGCGTCCCCTCCGGCAGCTGCGAGAGGTCGAGCTCGACGATCGGCAGCGCTTCGGGATCACGGTTGCCGAGCACCGCGACGTAGATCTCACGGCCCTCGATGTACTCCTCGATGAGCACCGGCGCGTCGAACTGCGCGTGCACGCCGTCGATGCGTTCCATCAGCTCTTTCAAGCTGCCGACGACCGCGCTGAAACGGATGCCGATCGAGCCGTCCTCGAGCGCCGGCTTGACGATGACGGGAAAGTGAATGTCGTGCGCCCAATCGAGGCGACCGCGGTATCCGGTCATGAAATACGGCGTGCGGATGCCGTGAAACGCAAAGATTTTCTTCGCCAGCGCCTTGTCCTGCGCGAGGTAGAGCCCGTGCGATCCGGTGCCGGTGAAGCGCCGGCCGAGCAGCTCGAGGTAGGCGGCGACGTTCATCTCTTTGGTGTCGTCGCCGGCGTACGACTCCGCGAGATTGAAGTAGAGGTCAGCGCGCTGATCGGCGAGTGCGTGCAAAGTCACCGCTCGCCCGTCGAGGACGTGATAGAAGGGATCGTGGCCCAGTTTCTTCAGGGCCTCGTGTACCTCTTCGTGATCCGCCTTTTCGCGGCGACGTTTGCGACGCGGGGTTTTATCCTCCGCTGCGCCCTCCGTCCCGTCATCCCACCCGTCGTACAATATGCCCACTCGCAGCTTCGGCATCGCCACAAGGATAGCATCAAGCAATGTCGCAAAAGAAGAACAAAATGCATCGTACGCGGTGATGAGAAATTCGCCGAAGAGATCGCGCTCGCGCGCGCGACGCGCCATGCGGCGTCGCCGACACCGCGATGTGGTACGCCAGCGTCAGCGCCCGCTCCCGGCGCGCTTCGGCAGCAGGATGCACACCGCCACCGCCCAGATGCCGAACACGAATCCGAGCGCGGTCCACAGACGCGGCGGGTAGCCGTTGTTGCGGGCGACGAGCCGGCACATGACGGCGTCGCAGGTGTTCACGACCGCGCCGGTCGCGAGCAGGCTCGGCAGGTCGAGCGGGTAGGGCGCGAGGAATCGTAGGCCGGTGAGATAGCCGAGCGCGAGTGCGGGCTCCATGTGCGGCGTGGTGAGCGCGCCGCGCGCGTCTCACCTTGACCCTCCGAGAGCGCGTCACTATAGTCGCCGTCTTTTCGACTGTAAACGCGGGAACGACGTGGCGCGACGCGACCGAACGATGCTCACCTGGATCGTCGAGATGGGCGAAACGAGGCTCGTCCAACTGGCGGAGGAGATCCTCGCCAATCCGCGGATGGCGGAGACGTTCTCGGGGGCGCTGCGGCGTGCGGCGCACACCAAGGGACAGGTAGACCGAAACATGCAAATGCTGCTCGGGCTCCTGAACGTGCCGTCGAAGGCGGACTACAATCGCCTGCTCTCGAAGATCGAGTCGCTGCAGGGCAGCCTCGTGAACCTCAACATCAAGCTCGACCGCCTCCTGGCCGCGCGCGACCGTCCGAAGCGACGTCGCGCCACGAAGCCGCAGGCGGCGTCCGCGGGATCGTAGGTCGCCTCAGCCGTCGAGCGCGGCGGCGATGCGCGCCAGGCTCTGTAACGAGGTCGGCTCCTCGGTCTGGAGTGGGATCTCGATGAGAGGAGCCCCGGGTGCGGCGCGCTCGAGCTGTGCGATCTCGGCGCGCTCCGCCTCGACGAGGCCGCTGAAGCGCTGGTGGAGGGCGGCGAGCTTGCGCGCGAGTGCGGCGTCGCGTCCTTCCTCGCGCGCCGGGTCGGGCGGCGGCTCGCGGACGAGATCGGCCGGCAGCACGCGATTCACGATGAAGCCGCCGAAAGGCAGCCCGGCACGCGCGAGCTCATGGTGAAACGCCAGCGTCTCACCGATGCGCGCGGGTTCCGGCGTCGTCACCAGGAGAAACGCGGTGTCCCGCTCGCGCAGGAAGGCCGCCACCTCCGCCGCGCGTGATTGAAAGCCGCTCGAGAATCCTTCGATGCCGGCGACGAACTCGCCGATGTCGCGCAAGAGCTCGAAGCCGGTGAAGTGCTCGAGGCCGCGCAGTACCGCGGCAAGCGCGGCCTGCGCCAAGCGCGAGCTCTCGCGCGAGAGAATCAATGTCGGATTCTGCAAGATGGCGGCCGCGCGCGACGACAGGAGCGCCGTCAAGCGTTCCGGCGCCTCGAGGAAGTCGAGCGCGTGATGTGTCGGAGGCGTGTCCACGACGAGCAGATCGTACCGGCCCTCGGACGCGATCGCGTGCAGGCGCTCCATCGCCATGTACTCCTGCGAGCCGGCGAGCGCGGTCGACATGCTGTGATAGATTCGGTTTCCGAGGACGCGCTCCGCCGCCGCTTCGGAGAGCGCGTAGCGCCGGATGAGGGCGTCGAAGGTGTGCTTGGCGTCGAGGAGCATCGCGTCGAGCGAACCGTCGCACGCCTTGCCGAGGTGGTCGAGCGGCACGCGGCGCGGCTCGCCGCCGAGGGCGTCGATGCCGAGGCTGTCTTTCAACCGCCGTGCCGGGTCGATCGTCAGTACCGCGGCCTGGCGACCGTGACGTGCCGCCAAGAGTCCGAGCGCGGCGGCGGTCGTCGTCTTGCCGACACCGCCGCTGCCGACGCAGAGAAGTAGCCGCTGGCGGTCGACGAGCGCCGCGAAGGGCGCGCGCGCGGCGGTCTCGTCACGGCGGCTCCGCGCCGGCCAGCGTCGCGACTCGGTCATGCGGCGCCTCCGACCGTCCGCCGGTAGATGCGGGCGTGCTCGAGCGCATCGGCGAGCTGCTCGATCGCGGGCAGCGCGAACCGCCGCGTCGGTACGAAGGGCAGGCGGACGGGTACGGCGGCGAGCGCACGCCCGAGACGGCGGGTCTCGCGCTCCGCGGTCCGCTGGCGCGCGGCGCTGAAGCGCCCCGCAGCGGCGTACGGATGGAGACTCGCGGGCACGTCAGGCGGCTCCGCGAGCAGGCGGCGAATCTCCTCGCGGGAGAAACGGAGCGGCGTCACGGCGTTCACGATCGGGGGCAACAGCGGCACTCCGAGTCGCATGATCGCCGCCGAGAGCTCCAGCGTCTCGTTCACGGCCATCTCCTCGGCACGCGTCACCACCGCGATCGCCGTGCGTCCGGCGTCGCTCAGGAGGAGCGCCAGCGCGCGTGCCGTTCCCGCGAGCGGTCCGAACGGCAGCATCTTGAGGAGCGTTCCGGGCGTGGCGAGGAGCGGCACCGAGTGCCCCGTCGCGGGTGCGTCCACGAGGACGAGATCGAAGCGGTGGCGCCGTCGCTGCAGTCCGCTGCGCGCGTCCTCCCAGCCCGCGATCCGTACCAAGGTGAGGAAGTCCTCGATTCCGGGCGCCGCCGCGGCGACGACGCGGAAGGTCTGACTCTCGAGAAGTCGCCGCGCGAGCGCGCGGATGCGGAGGATGCGAAGCGCGAACTCCTCCATGATGATCGCCGGCACGATGCTCGCGACGGATATGCCCGGCGCGACCTCACTCGGCTCCGGGCCGAGCGTGACGCCACCGAAATACTCGCCGACCCGGCCGTGCGGATTCACCTCGACCACGAGGACCCGCCGCCGCGCACGCGCCGCCGCGAGCGCGAGCGCGAGCGTCACCGCCGTCTTGCCGACGCCGCCCTTGCCGGTGACGAAGACGAGTCGGCGTTGCAGGACTTCGGCGAGCATCGAAGTCGGTTCTAGATGCGCGTCCGGGTCGAGGTCAATTGATTTCGCCCCCGCTCGGCTGCGCCTCGCGATGGGCGTCGGTGCGCGAAGTGAATTCGCGCACCTCCCGGGCTCGGCTGCGCCTCGCGACGGCGTTGCGGCTGCGGCTCGCTCGCGTCGCCTCGAGCGTTGACTTGCGGGGAGGGCTTGCCTAGCGTGCCCCTTCGCATGGCGCGTCGAGTGTTGCATTTGCGGCCGCAGGGGGGGCGGCGTCCGGACGGGGCGGAGGGCGAAGCGCGGCGGGAGGGTGGCGCGGACGACGCGACGGACGCAGTCGCGGAGGCGGCGGGCGACGAGGCGACGACCGTCGACGCCGCGTCGCCGCCGGCGGCGCCCGTCGACGACGCGACCTCTGCGCGCGCGACGAAGGTGCCGCGACCGAAGCGGCGTAAGCCGCGCCGCACCCCGGATCCGGCCGCCGATCCGTTCACTGAGCGCCTGCGCGCGCTCGAGCGCGAGATCGACGAGGTGCTGGCGGGCGTCGGAACGCCGTCGGAGCGTGGGGTCGTGACCGTCACCCGCGACGCGGCCGAGGAGCTGCTCGCGTTCTATGCGGATCTGGCACGCGCGTTTCGCCGCGGCGGGGTGGGAGAGATGATCATCCGGTTGCGGATGATCGGTACCGCCGATCACGTCGACGACTTCGGCTACGACGCGGCCTTCGTGGCGCGTGTCGCGCCCGTGCTCGAGTTCCTCTACGACCAGTGGTGGCGCGTCGAGCTCTCCGGTGCCGAGCACGTCCCCGCGACGGGCCGCGTGCTGCTCGTCGCCAACCACTCGGGCGGCTTCTTTCCGTACGACGGGCTCATGATGGCGCACGGCTTGCGGACGCGGCGTGGACGCGAAGTCCGTCCGCTGATCGAGGACTTTGCCTATCATTTTCCGGGGATCGGTCCGCTGCTCGCGCGCCTCGGTGCGGTGCGTGCGTCGGCGGAGAACGCCGCACGGCTGCTCGCGCGTGAGCACGCGATCGCCGTCTTTCCCGAGGGTGCCAAGGGCGTCGGCAAGTATTACCGGGAGCGCTACCGGCTCCAACGCTTCGCGCGCGGCGGCTTCGTCACTCTCGCGCTCCGCACCGGCGCGCCGCTCGTACCGGTCACGATCATCGGCGGCGAGGAGATCCACCCGGTGATTGCCAAGTGGCAGTGGCTCGCGCGCATCTTGAAGGTGCCGTACTTCCCGGTGACACCGACGTTTCCATGGCTCGGCCTCCTCGGCCTCGTGCCGTTGCCGACGAAATGGCGGATCGTCTTCGGGGCGCCGCTCGACCTCGCGGCCGAGCATGGGCGCGACGCGGCCGACGACGACTTGCTGGTGAATCGCTTGAAGGAGCGCGTGCGGGAGCACATCCAACGCATGATCGTCGACGCGCTGCGGACGCGCGATTCGGTGTTCGCCGGCTGATACGACGGCGGCCGGACGCTTCCTCGCGGAGCCGTCCGGCCGCTGTCGGTCCGGCGCGCGTCTCTCCTACGCCGCCGTACCTCCCCCCCGCCTCACATCGCCCCGGCCTGGAGAACCTTCCTGACCGTGCGCCCGAGGTCTTCCAAGTCGATCGGCTTCGCCATGAACGCCGCGGCGCCGAGGCGTACGGCGAAACGCTTGGTCTCGGGATCGCTCTGCCCCGAGATGACGATCACCGGGAGCCCCGGCCGGGCCATGTCGGGGTGCTGGTGCGCGTCCTTCAAACGACGCAGCACTTCCCACCCGTTCATGCCCGGCATCCGGAGATCGAGGATCACGAGGTTGACCTCGGGTGCCTGCAACGCAGGCCAGAGCAGCTGGCCGTCGGCGATCGTCGCGACGGCGTAGCCGCTGCGCTCGAGCGCGTGCCCGAGCACGATCCGCGTTGCATCGTCATTGTCCGCGATGACGATCATCGGCATCGGCTTCAGAGGGCAGCCGCACCTCGCTCGCCGGTCCGGATGCGCACCGCATCGTCGACGGGAAGGATGAAGATCTTGCCATCCCCGATGCGGCCGGTCTTCGCCGTCTGCGCGATCGTCTCCGCCGCGATCGCCGCATCCTCATCCGCTACCAGCAGCTCCACCTTGATCTTCGGCAAGAAGTCCACGACGTACTCGGCGCCGCGATAGAGCTCGGTGTGTCCTTTCTGGCGCCCGAAGCCCTTCACCTCGGACACCGTCATGCCTTGGATGTTCCGCTTCGCGAGCGCTTCCTTCACCTCGTCGAGTTTGAATGGTTTGATGATCGCCTCGATCTTCTTCATGGCCGCTCCTAGAACACGTAGGACAGTTCGCCGGCGACCGTGTGCTGATCCTCTTGCGTACCACCGACGTTGCGCAGGAAGGTGTCGCGCCGCGCGTGGTCGTAGCGGTACTCGGCGCGCGCCATGAGGCCTTCGGCGAGGACGAGCTTGAAGGTCCCGGTGACCTCCCAGTCCTGCTGGTCCTGGCCGAACGTGCCGCCGAGGCGAGTGCTGTCGCTGTCGTCGAAATACTCGCCGCGGAGCGCGAACCCGACGGGGAGCGCGAAGGTGTCG
>JBGOSW010000112.1:0-13720 GCA_041476145.1 Binatia bacterium | reverse complement strand
TTATCACCACCCCGCCCCCCCCCCATACCACCCCCGCCGCACCTCCGAACCCCACCGCCCCGACTTCCCCCCCCCCCCACCCCCCCCACCCCCACGCCCCCGCGCCGCGACGGTCGTCTCGGAGCAGGCCGCGCCGCGCGGCGATAGCGCGCAGCACGCGGCCCTGTGGCCCGCGCCTCTGAGTTGCGACGCGCGAGGCGGACGGACTGGATCGGCGATGCGAGCGCGCCGACGTGAGTGAGGGGGGTGCGAGGACGGAAGAGAAGTCTACGACCTCGCCCCCCCCTCACTCACGTCGGCGCGCACACGGGGACGAATCAGTCGATCAACCCCGCCCGCCGGCTCGCGACCAGCGCGTCGATGGCGTCGACGCGGCGGACGGCGGCGCGGATCTCGTCGGCGAAGGCACGGCGGCTCGCGGCGAGGTCGCGTGCGGTTTCCGTCGACGGAGCTGTGGGCACGACGCCGCGGTTGCGGGCCAGACGCAGCGCGGTCGCGAAGAGCACCTTCGAGACCGATTCGTGGCTGCGGACGCGGCGCTGCAGATCGTACTGCTTGCCGAGAGAGATGCAGCTCGCGAGGAACGTCGCCTCGTCGAAAGGCGCGCTCGGGTCGAGGTGCTCGAGCGCATCGCCGACGACGCGGTAGGCGTCGACGAAGGGGCGCAGGACGCGGTGCGCGGAGAAGGGCTTGAAGCGCCGGAGGAGGTTGTGGATGGCGGAGCCGCCGGCCGCGAGGCTCGCTTCCCACCCCGCATCCTGCCCGGTGATCTCGGCGCGTAGCTCGGCGCGGAACGCGTCTTTCTCCGCGAAGAAGAACTCGAACTTGAGGAGATCGCGCAGGCCCATCGCCTCGTCCCAGAACACGGCGACGGGATCGACGGCGCCGTCCTCGGCGGCGGCGAGGAGCGCGAGCTCGGCGATCGCGCCGTTCACGAAGAAATGGATGATGGTGTTGCGATAGTAGGCCGCCGTGAGGTGTTGATCGGCACCGATCGCGTACACCGCCTCGGGCCCTTCGGCGAAGCGCGAGACGACGCCGCTCTCGACGAGCACGTCGAGCGCGCGCGTCAGGCCCTCGGGAGTGTCGAGGTCGCGGAGCCCGGTCGTCGTCGGCAGGCGTCGGCGGCGCACGTAGTCGACGATGTTGCGGAGCGAGGTGGCGGTCTCCTCGAGCGTCAGCGCGCGGTCGCCGACGCCGAGGAGCGCCAGCGTCACGAGCGTCGTCGGCGTGATCGGGGTTACGCGGTTGATGCGCACGGCGACCTCGAACGCGAGCTTCTGCACGGCGAGACTCTGCTCGTCGGGATTCGGCTCGGCGCCGGGGTTGGGCGGCCCGAGCACTTGCTGGAGCGAGATCGGCTCGCCGAAGCGGATGTGGATGTCGCCGTAGCGGCGGCGCAGGGAACGGACGAGCTTCAAGAACCAGCCGAAGCTCTCGCGTTGCTTGGCCGCGCCGCGCTGCTCGGCGACGTAGTCGCCGACGTCCTGGATCTGGTCGTACGCGATCGAGGTCGGGATCAGGTACACGTCCTCGCTCTTCCCGCGACGATACGCGTCGACGACGTACGCCAGCATCCCGAACATCGGCGGCAGGAGCTTTCCCGAGCGCGAGCGTCCGCCCTCGATGTACCACTCGAGCGAGAAGCGCTTTTCGACCAGGTAGTCGATGTACTGACGCAGCACGTGCTTGTAGACGGCGTTGTCCTTGAAGCTGCGACGGATGAAGAAGACGCCGCTCCGGCGCACCAGCGGACCGACCGGGAAGAAGTTCATGTTGATGCCGCCGGCGGTGTGGTTCGGCGGGTGACCGTTCTCGTGCAGCGCGTATTGCAGCACGAGATGGTCGAGGTTCGACTTGTGCGACGGCAGGAAGACCACCGGGTAGCGCTGCGTCAGCACCGCCAGCGCCTCGAGCTGCGCTGGGTCGTAGTGCAGCGCCTCGCCGTAGCCGCGCGTGTAGAGGAGTCGGATGAGGTGCGCCGTGAGGTCGATCACGTAGGGGCTGTGGCGCGCGGCGATCTCCCGCAGGCACTTGGAGGCCTCGCGTGCGACGTCGGATTCCGACCGGCCGAGGTCGCGCGCCAGACGCGCCACACCGCCGCGGAATGCGGGGCGCGCGAGGATGGTCTCGTGCACGAAGCGCGGCACCTTGTAGCGCGCGCCGCGCAAGCGCCGCTCGGCGCGCTCGCAGGCGAGCGCCGCCTGGCGGACGACGAACTCGGCGAGCCCGGTCGTTTGCGCGGCGTCGGCGCCGCCGGCGCGCCGCCAGCGCTCGCGGAGATCGGAGATCGGCGCCGGTTCGCCGACGATGATCCGGCAGCGCTCCGGATAGCGGCGCAGGACCCAGCGCTGACGGAGACGCCCCGGATCGCGCGGATCGCCGAGGGTCAGGAGATCGGAGAGACGGGCCTCGCGCTTCCCGTCGACGTCCCCCGGGTGCCAGGAGACGCGCACCGGGGCGAGCACGGGGTCGTCGCCGGTCGCGAGCCGCGCCTCGAGTCGGGGGTCGAGCCGACGCCGCCCGCGGCGGGACGGCGGGATCGGGATCGCCTCGACCTCGGCCGGTGGGACGTGGGCGGGGCGGGCACGGGCGATCCAGTCTTCGAGGAGGCGGCGCTCGAAACCGCTTGCGGCGTCGAGGAGAAAGACGACGCGGTTGCCGTTGACGGCCGGCCAGGCCGGGTCGTCGGCCGACATGTTCGCGGCATGGGAAAGGGCGACGTTCACGCTCGGATCAGCGGCCTCGCCCCCCCTCTCGCAGATGTCGCGCGTGCCGATCAAGCCGCAGGGCGGCACCTGGCGGCGTCTATAGAGACGTCCCGGGCACCTCCGAAGCCTCTCGGCTGACGTCTCCCGGGGGGTGCAAGATTGTCATGGCCGTTCGCAAGGTTTTGTGCCAAGGTCCCGTCCCGAGAGCTGGTCTCGTCCATAGCAGGAGGGCAACGGGCCAGGACTCCAGCCGGGGTGCCGTGATCGTGTTTGGATCGCCCGGTCGACCGTTGCCCGTTCCATCCATCTTAGGAGGATGGCCATGAAATGCACCGGTTTCATCCAGGGCACCATTTCGGTGGTGGCGCTGGTCATCGCGACTGCGCCCGGTGCAAGCGCCAAGATCCCGGTCGAGGTTCAACATTGCCGCAAGGGAATCGCGTCGTCCTCCCGGAGCTTCGTGCAGCGAAGCCTCAGTGCGATTCAGAAGTGCAACAACGCAGCCCGCCTATCGTCGACCGGCTGTCCACCTCCCGGAGCCGCGCCGCTCCTCACCCTGCTCGAGCAGAGGTTGCGCGACGGTCTCAGCAAGAGTTGCGGCTCGCTTCCCGCGATCTTGCTCGGGCCAGGCTACCTCAACTATCCCGGACCCTGCTCTGACGCGACCCCGGGTGACGGCTTCACCCTCGCCGATCTCCAGGAGTGCTTCGTCACGAGCCACGATACCGCCGTCAATCACCTCATCGACGTCGAATACAGTACGACCGACATGCTCGATAATCCGACGTTCGCCTGCCAGAAAGCGATCAGCCAGATCGGCGGCAAGTTCGTCGTCGCGGAGCTGAAGGTCCTCCAAAAGTGTCTGAACGCCGTCGATCGCGGCACCCTCGCGATCCTTCCCGAGGCCTGCGCGACGGACGATCTGAAGACGGTGGCGAAGCTCACGGCTGCCGCAAACAGTGTCCGTACCGGTATCGGGATCAAATGCACGCCGAGTGCGGTCGCGACGCTCGGCGTCTGCTCGAATCCCGCCTGCGCTTCCTTTTGCGGGACGTGCGACCCATCCTGCGTCGCCGAATGCATCATCGGCACACACGGCGACGCGGTGAACAGCCTCGCCACGAACGATCTGATCGATTTCGAGTACCCGCCTCCACCACCCCCGCCGACCTGCGGCGACGGGTCGCGGAATCAGACCGTGGAAGAGTGCGACGGCACCGACGATGGGAATTGTCCCGGTCAATGCGGGACACCCGCCTCGGCCTTCCCCTGCCTCTGTCTCAGCAAGCCTCGCGAGCGCGTGATCGAGCATGCGAATACGGACCTCGACACCGGATGGACGGGCCTCGGCCACGACTTCAACATCGTCGAGGGCGGCGGGTACTTCCTCGATCTCTACGACTGCAACGGTCCGCAAGGTCCCGATACGCTTTGCACGGTCGGCCCGAGCTGCAGCGGCGCGCCGCACCCGCCCTGCTCGAACAACGCCCAGTGCTCGGCGCTGGGTCTCGGCGCCTGTCGGAAGACCGCGACGGCGGTGGGTCCGCATTGCAATTCGAACATCCAGCAGACGTGCACCTGCAATTTGAACTCGACCACGGCGCAGCCGGCGTGCATCGATACGACGAATTGCCCGGGAGTCGGGAATTTCTGCATGCAGCAATTCCACACTCCGCCGTTGCCGCTGTCCGCGGGCGGCGTTCCGGTCTGCGTCGTCAACGTCTTCACCGAGGACGTCGTCGGCACCAGAGACCTGGCGACGGGGGCGACCGCCCTCCGCTTGCGGCAAAAATCGATCGTGCAGATGACCGGCACCCCCGCACAGCCGTGTCCGGTGTGCGGCGGGTTCTGCAAGGCGGCGCCCGGAGATCTGGGCGGCAGGCACAACTGCGCCACGAATGCCGACTGCGCCGACACCCCGCTCCAGGTCTGCGAAACCAGCCACGTGTGCAGCTTCGGACCCAATCAGGGCCAAGCCTGTCGTCCGGATCCCCCCTTCGGAGGTCCGACGCCGCTCTTCGGAAATCCGAGCATCGACTGCCCGCCGACACTTTCGTCGCCGGGCATCTTGGACATCGTGTTCAACCCCCAGACCACCGAAACCGTGTCCCTCCAGCCGAGCGTCGCCTGTAGCGAGGCGGCGTTCAGCGGCAAGACCTGCCTCGGCGGCGGTAACGAGGGCAAGCCCTGTACGACCGGGTCGCAATGCCCCGGCGGCACGTGCAGCTTTCAGTGCTTCTGCCCGGTCGGCGTCGGGGCACGCGAGCAACCGAACGCGTGCGACGCTGCGTGCGTCGGCGGCTCCCACGATGCGGAGCCGTGCACCTTCGACAGCGAGTGCACCGGGGGCTTTTGCCACCTCGCCGATTGCCGCGCCGATCCGTCCGCGCCGCCCGCGTTCCAGCCGAACGAAGGCGGCTGCACGGCGACCGTCGAAGGGCGGTGCTCGTTCAGCTCGTACCAAGGTTGCTTGAACGACGCGGACTGCTCGCCCGCCAATTGCGCGCACTGCCAGCCCGGCGAGACCTGCAACGTCGTCTCGAAGGACTGCTACATCAACTCGGGGATCACGCGCGCCGGCATCGCGTCGCAGACCGACCCGGTGCTCTCCGCGATTTTCTGTATCGCCGGAACGGGTCAGGGCGCGGTCGACAGCACGGCGGGGCTTCCCGGACCGGGAGCGATTCGTCAGACGAGCACCGTCGTCGACACCGGCTTCTAGTCCGGTCCGAACACGTCGCGCGGCGAAAGGCCGGCAACCTCACCTGAGGTTGCCGGCCGATTGCCACGCTTACTTCGCGGGGTGCGGATCGGGAACGACGGTGCCGCCCTTCTCTTTGCACTCCTTGGCGTTCGACTTCACGATGCCCTTGCCCTTGCAGCCGTTCTGGCCGGCGCACGCGTTGCCCGCGCCCGCGCAGGCGCCCTTGCCCTTGCAGGCGTTGATGCCCGAGCAGTAGACGTCGCCGCCCATCTTCTCGTCGGCGCGCGCACTGACGGCCCCCGACAAGATCAGACCCGCCGCGGCGCCCGCGATCAGAATACCCACCTTCTTGTTCATGCGTCTCTCCTTTCGTCGTGCGAGCATCGACTCGCACCGCTTGTGTACCGATAACGACGCTTCGATGCCATGCGGGGCGTTGCGTTTCAGCGTTCGGAACCTCGACATCGCGCGCTCTTTCGGGCAGTTCTGGAATCCGCCATGGGCGATCGACCGGACAGTCTCAATCAGGAAGGCGGCTGCGCCGTCGACTGGAGCTGGCTCGCGGGCGAGGAGGTCGTGACCGTCACCAGCAGTCTCGACACGCTCACCGTGCGCTTCCGCAGCGGCGAGACGCTGGAAGTGAAGGCGCTCCTCTGGAAGGACCGGCCGTTCCTTTCCTTCAAACCACACGAGCGGCCGCGGCGTTGAGGACCGTCGCCCCGCGACGTTTTTCGTTGACAGGTCTCCGAACGCGGTTCTAAGCTCCGCTCGCCGCCTGCGTGTCCGGACGCGCAGGGAATCGTCATCCCAGGAGGACCCGCAATGACCCCGCGCTCACAGGCATGGTTTGGCTGTCGCCAACTCGTGGTCGGGCTGATCGTCGCCGCCGCAGCGGTTCCGGTCTGGGCCGGGAGCGCGGCCGCGCAACCGACCGTCGTCACCGACAAAGGATCCGTCGTCGGCTTCGACGCACCCACGGTGCACAAGTTTCTCGGCATCCCCTACGCCGCGCCGCCGGTGGGAGATCTGCGATGGCAACCGCCGCAGTCGCACGCCGCCTGGCTCACGCCGATCGACGCCAGCGCATTCGCCAACCATTGCCCGCAGGTGTTCACGCCCTTCGGACGCGAGAGCGACACCGAGGACTGCCTCTACCTGAACGTCTACACTCCGAACCACAAGGGGTTTGCGAAGGACGTCCGGCACCGCAAGCCGGTCATGGTGTGGATTCACGGCGGCGCCTTGGTGACGGGCGAAAGCGACGACTACGATCCCACGACGCTGGTCGAGAAGGGCGACGTCGTCGTCGTCACGATCAACTATCGCCTCGGTGCCTTGGGGTTTCTCGCCCATCCCGCGTTGACGGCGGAATCCCCCGACCACGCATCCGGCAACTACGGTCTCATGGATCAGCAGCTCGCGCTGCGCTGGGTGCAAAGCAACATCCGCGCGTTCGGCGGCAACCCGCGCCGGGTGACGATCTTCGGAGAGTCCGCCGGCGGCCTGAGCGTCCATTCGCAGTTGGGGTCGCCCTTGGCCGCGGGTCTCTTCCAGCGGGCGATCGTGCAAAGCGGCGCCTACCTGCTCACCCAGCCGACGCTCGCCGACGGCGAGACGCGGGGCAGCGCGTTCGCGACGCTGGTCGGATGCAGCGATCAGAGCGCCGCGTGTCTGCGAGCCGTCCCCGTCGATCAGATCGTCGCCAATCAGGGAAACACGGAGACCTCCACGACCCCGGTCATCGACGGCAAGGTATTCACGGAACCGCTGAAGACCGCCTTCTCCTCGGGGCGTTTCAACCGTGTGCCGGTCATGGAGGGCTCGAATCACGACGAGTATCGTCTCTTCGTCGGGCTGCAGGAGGTGATCAACGGGGGGCCGCTGACGGACGCTGAATACCCGGACGCGATCGCGGCGTTGCTACAGGTGCCGCCGACGCTCGTGCCGCTGTTCGTCGGCGCGTACCCCATCACCGGACCAGGCGCCTACCCGAGCCCCAGCGTCGCCCTCGGCGCCCTCGCGACCGACGCCGCGTTCGCGTGCAATGCGCGCACCGTGTCGCGATCGTTCTCGTTCTTCGTGCCGACGTTCGCCTACGAGTTCAACGACGAGAACGCCCCCGAGCTCTTCTTGCCGCCGGTGAGCTTCCCCTATGGCGCCGCCCACGCTTCCGAGATCCAGTATCTCTTCAGCCCGGACGGGGCGCCGTTTCCAACCCCGTTGGACGCCGATCAGCAAGTGCTCGCGGATATGATGGTCCACTATTGGACGCGGTTCGCGCGCTCCGGCAAGCCGAAAGTGCCCCGCATGCCCGTCTGGCCCCGGTATTCTCTCCTCAAGGGCGAGGCGGTCTTCTCCTTGGTGCCGCCGCCGCAGACGCCCGCTGGCGAATCCGGATTCGCCAGGGATCACAAGTGCTCGTTTTGGGCTTCGCTCCTGTAGTCATCATCCGTTCGCAGATACCCCGTCACCAGTCTGGTGATCGCCTCGGCGTACTCCCTCGGCAGCGCTCCGGGGCGCGGGTGAGCATGCCGCGGTGCGACAGATCCGAGTAGTCGGCACGATCATTGTTTGCGACAATTCACGGCCATATGCGGCATCGTGTGAGCCCTCTGTCTGTCGCGGCGTCGGTGATTGCGGGGCTCGTTCTGTCACGGCCGATCCCCAGCCACGGCGCCGACTTCGTCGTCGACCGCGCCGACGACGAACCGACAGCCACGGCCTGTACGGCGGCGACGAACGATTGCAGCCTGCGCGGCGCGATCCTCGCGGCAAACGCGCTCGCCGCGAGCGCGACGCCCGAGGCGAGCGACATCGCGGTGCCGGCGGGAACGTACGTGCTCTCGCAATCGAGCTCGTGCACCTTCGTCGCTCCGAACTGTCCGTTCGTCTCCTGCACGTTCACCAGCTCGCAGGTACCGCTCTGCGTCCACGCCGACGTGACCATTCACGGCGACGGCGCGAGCGCGACGATCGTCGACGCCAACAAGCTCGACAGCGTGCTCCTCGTCTCGGCGAACTCGACGGTCGAGGTCCGCGGAATCACGCTGACGAACGGCGTGCTCACGCACGACCGATACGGGCTCGGCGACTCGGGTGGCGGTGTCTTCAACGAGGGTGTGCTCACCCTGACCGATGCCGCCGTAACCGAGAGCTTCACCGACTCCGTCGCCGGCGGAATATACAACGCCGGTCAGCTGACGCTGGTTCGAAGCGCGATTCGCTTCAACAAAGCGGTGCAGGGCGGCGGCATCCTCGATGAGCGCTCCGCGCTGCTGACCGTCCTCGACAGCACGATCGACGGCAATAGCGCCGACCTCGACGGTGCCGGCATCTTCATCTACGGCACCGTCGTCATTCACGGCAGCACGATCAGCGACAACACCGTGACCGGCAACTTCTTCAGCAACGGCAGAGGAGGCGGGATCTCGCTGTTCGGGCTCGCGCCCGGGAAGGCGACGCTCACGATCACGAACTCGACGCTCAGCGGCAACCACGCAAACGCGACCGGCGGCGCCCTGCAGCTCTCGATCGACGGCGAGGTGCACCTCGCGAGCGTCACGATCGCCGGCAACTCCGCGGGAAACCCGTCCTTGAGCGGCGGAACCGGAGGCGGGATCCGACTCGAGGGCGGTCCGTCGGGAACGGTCACCATGCGGAATACGCTGATCGCCGGCAACTCGGGTCCGAGCGCCCCGTCGGACTGCAGCACCGGCCTCGGCGGTCCCCTCAACTCGGAAGGCTACAATCTCGTGCAGACGACCGACGGCTGCACCGTCTCCGGGAACACGACGGGCAACCTCCTCGGCGTCGACCCGAACATCGCCGTCCTCGCCGACAACGGCGGCCACACGCTGACGCGCGCCCTGCTCGACGGCAGCCCGGCGATCGACGCCGGCAATCCGGCGGGGTGCACCGACGAGAACGACGCGCCCATCGCGAAGGATCAGCGTGGCAGCGCCCGCGCCGCCGACGGCGACGACGACGGCGTCGCCCGCTGCGACATCGGCGCCTTCGAGCTCGGTAGCAGTTTCACGATTGCCCGCATTCAGCCGACCGAAGGCGGCAATGCCGGATCGCTGATCGTGATCGTGCGCGGCGGTGGATTCCAGCCCGGCGCGTCGGTCAAGCTCGTCCGCTCGGGCGAGGCCGACATCGTCGGCTCGAACACGACGATCGGCCCCGGCGGCGGGCTCGCGATGACGAGCTTCGACCTGACCGGCACGACGCTCGGCGCGTGGGACGTCGTCGTCACGAACCCCGACGCCACTTCCGTCGCGAGCCCGAGAGGGTTCACCGTCGCCGCCGCGCGCCCACCCGATGTCTGGATCGACATCGCCGGGCCGCCGTTCGTCCGCGTCGGTCGGCTGTTCAGGTCTGTCGTCGGCACCGCGCGCTACACGCTGCTGTACGGGAACCGCGGCAACACGGATGCGTACGCCGTGCCGCTCCTCTTCGGGGCCGCCGACGTCCTCGGGGTGACGCCGCTCTTCGACATCGCACCGCCGCCGCGGCAGTTCGGCAAGATCACGATCCAGGAGTTCGGGCGCTTTTATCGGAGCATCGTCGCCGGCAACGACGGTACGCCGCTGCAAGAAACCGCGCTGCTGCTCCCCGTCGTGCCGGCGGGCTTCACCGGGGCCCTCGAGGTGACGATCGTCGTGCCGGGAGCCGGGTCGGACGCCCTGCCGCTGCGGTTCGAGCACGGCGATCCGCTGTTCGACGTCGGACCAAAGCCGGAGGCGATCGCGAAACTCGTCGATGGCGCACGCGACAAGGCCGCACGGCTCTTCGGCTACACGATCTCGCCGTCGATCGTCCCCGCGATGAGCGACTACATCTCGACGCAGCTCGATACGATCGTGAGCGACGGGCTGGCGTCGCTGGTCGCGAGCTTCGGCACCGCCCCCAAGGTGTACAGCCTGACGCAGCTCGGGTACGACCTCGCCGCGTTCGGGATGGTCTGGGGCGAGAATCACGCGCCCGTGCTCGCGTCCGTCGATCCCGCGCCACACCGGCTCCCGCTCGAGCGGCTCCTCGCGCGCATGACGGCGGGGATCGCCGACTTCTGTATGGCGCCCGCACTCGCAGACATCACCTGTGCGTGCGGCGTGATCCCGAAGAACGTGTCGGTCATCTGCTGCGACGGCTGTCAGTGCACGCCGGAATCGCTCAAGGATCCCGAGCCACCGGACAACTGCAAGCTCGAGGACATCAACAAGGGCAAATGCGCGCTGCCGAACACGCCGGAGGAGTGTCGTGAAATCGGCTTCCAGTTGGTGAGCGGACGCGACGCGAGCGGCAATCCGACCTCCATCTGTACGAACAATCGCAAGTGCGCGTTCCCGAACTCGTTCGCGCCGGGGCTCTGCATTCGCTTCCCGATCAAGCCGGTGCGCGCTTTCGATCCCAACGACAAGAGCGGCCCGCTCGGCGCGGGCGACGCGCACTTCATCAGCACCGACGTCCCGCTTCGCTACACGATCGAGTTCGAGAACAAGCCCGACGCGACCGCGCCCGCCGACGAGGTCGTGATCACCGACCAGCTCGACGCGACGCTGGTCGACCTCACGACCCTGAGCCTCGGCCCGATCGACTTCGGCAGCACTCAGGTGATCCCGCCGCCCGGCCTGACGGCGTTCAAGCAGGACGTCGACCTGCGGCCCACGACGAACCTCATCGTTCGCATCGACGCCGCGCTCGACGCGCAGGCGGCGTCGCTCATCTGGCACTTCACGTCGCTCGACCCGGCGACCATGCTGCCGCCGACGGATCCGCTCGCGGGATTCCTTCCGCCCGACAAGACTCCGCCCGAGGGCAGCGGCCACGTGCTGTTCACCGTTGCCGCCAAAGCGAGCCTCACGACCGGCACCGTGATCGCGAACCAGGCGGAGATCGTGTTCGACACCAACGACCCGATCGACACCCCCGTCTGGTCGAACACGATCGACGTGACGCCGCCGACCAGTCAGATCACGTCGGTGTCGCCGCCGGCCGCGTGCGCGAAGGATCTCCAGGTCAGCTGGTCGGGAATGGACGACGGATCGGGGATCGGAACATTCGACGTCTCCGTCTCCGAGGACGGCGGAGCGCTCACGCCCTGGATCACGAGCGCCTCGACCAGCGACACGTTCCACGGAAAATGGGGCAAGAGCTACGCCTTCCAGAGCGTCGCGCGGGATCAGGCCGGGAACGTCGAGACGAACCCTTCGCCCCCGAGTGCGCCCGTGCCGGTGAGCGACTGCGGACCACACGACCTCGCCGTCCTGAAGATCACCGCCCCGAAGGTGGTGAAGCTCACGCACGCGCGGCCGGCGCTGACCGTGCCGCTCGTCGTCGCCATCCAGAACCGTGGACCCCACGCCGAGACGATCGTCGACGCGACGGCGCTCGCCGGCGCCGCCACGCTCGCGGTCGACTCGCTCGCAGCGGGGTGCGCGACGGCGAGCGTGAAGCTGCATGCCGGCAAGCCGCAGAAGCCGCTGCCGCTGGTGCTCGCGTCGAAGCAGAAGCTGAACGTCGTCTTCGACGCGCTCTTCGACTGCGCCATCGACAAGGCGAAGGGCAGCGGACACGAAGACTTCACGGTGAGCGCCACCGTGAGCCAGGCAGCGCTCGGCGGCATCGATGCGCACGCGCTCGACGACGTCTGCCCGCGAACGGTTTCGCCGCCCGTCAAAGATCCGTTCCCGAACGGCAAGATCGTCGAGAAGGGCTGCGGCGCGAAACAGGCCGGCGGCCTCGGCGGCCCGGTGCTGGTCGACGTCGTCGTGCCTTGAACGGCACGCTCGCTAGGCTGCGCTGGTGGCTGTCGGTCTGACGGTTGTTTGGCATGCTCGAGGCATGCTACAGGCATGCCATGGCAAACCTTCAGGTGAAGAACGTCCCCGAGACCCTGCACCGGAAGATCCGCACCTACGCGCGGAGCCGCGGGCGGACGGTACGCGACGTCGTTTTGACTGCGATCGTCCGTGAGATCGAGCACGACGAATTCCGCGCGCGCCTTGCGCGTCGGAAGCCGGTCGACCTCGGCCGTCCCGCGGCGCGCACGCTCGAGGAGACACGCGCCGAGCGGGAACGAAGGCTCGACCGGTGATCGTCGTCGACGCGTCGGCGGCCGTCGAGTATCTCCTCCAGACGTCGCTCGGCGTGCGGGTTGCCGCGCTGCTCGAGCGCGTATCCGTAACCGCACCCGAGTTGCTGGACGTCGAGGTGCTGTCGGTCGTCCGGCGCGAGGTGCTCGCGGGTCGACTCAGCGAACGCCGTGCGAGCGAAGCGGTTTCGGACCTGCACGACTGGCCCATCGAACGCGTCCCCCACCGTCCCCTGCTGGCGCGCGCCTGGTCACTGCGGAAGCGCGTGACCGCGTACGACGCGATCTATGTCGCATTGGCGCTCGCTCGCGACGCCGCGCTCGTCACCGCCGACGGACCGCTCTCGCGGGCTGGCGCCCTCGGTGTGAATATTCACAACGTGCGGCTCGGGTAGCCAGCGGTGAATGACCGCTCCACTACTCGGCGGGTCACTGCGCGGTCGTTCAGTTGATAGATGCGCTGAAACTTCTGAGACGTCGACGCCGGTCGCGTGCGCACCGTTTGGACCGAGGCGACGCGGGAAACTACCAGTCACGGAAGACGATCCGTACGAGTAGCGCGCCGAGGCGGCGGCCTGCGTCCGTGAGCGCGAGGTTGAACCCCGGGGGCGAATGGTCAATCCTACGCCGTATGGCCGAGCCGAAACACCCCGCCGATCTAACCCTCTGGGAGCAGCTCGCCCGTAAGGATCGCAAAGGCGCCGACCCTTCAGGCTTGGTCTGGCACACACCCGAAGGCATCGACGTCAAGCCGCTCTACACCGCCGCCGACGTCAAGAATCTCGACTTCACCGACACCACCCCGGGGGTCTATCCGTTCGTGCGCGGCCCGCGCGCGACGATGTACGCCGGCCAGCCGTGGACCATCCGCCAGTACGCCGGCTTCTCCACCGCCGAGGAGTCCAACGCCTTCTATCGCGCCAACCTCGCCGCCGGGCAGATGGGCCTCTCGGTCGCCTTCGACCTCGCCACCCACCGCGGCTACGACTCGGATCACCCGCGCGTCGTTGGCGACGTCGGCAAGGCGGGCGTCGCCATCGACTCCGTCGAGGACATGAAGATCCTCTTCGACGGCGTCCCGCTCGACAAGATGTCTGTCTCCATGACCATGAACGGCGCCGTCCTCCCCGTCCTCGCGAGCTTCATCGTCGCCGGCGAGGAGCAAGGCGTCCCGCGCGCCAAGCTCACCGGCACCATCCAGAACGACATCTT
>JBGOSW010000111.1:0-13931 GCA_041476145.1 Binatia bacterium | reverse complement strand
GCTCGGCGGCTCCAGCAGCGTCTGTCCCATGCTGGCGAGGTGGTCACGGATCCTTTGCTGGTCGCCCCCGTCCACGTATGGAAACTTGCTCGCGAGATTCACGCCGCGGAGCCGGAGGGTGGTGACGACGTAGTCGATCGGCCACTTCACCGACTTCTTGGTCGAGCCCGTGAAGGGCGCCGGCGCCGCGGTCTCGTAGAACGCGTCGTTCACGAATATCGCGCGCAGGAGGCCGCCGATGTTCCAGTTGGTGTCGAACCCGGAGTCGGCGACCACCTGATCGACGACCGCGATGTCGGCGGGCGAGATCGGATCGTCGATGGGGTGCGCGAAGTACTCGAGCAGCCGCCGCGCGGTGCGCCGCGCGACCGTGTTCTTTCCGTCGGTGTCGGTGTGATCGAAGATGATGTCGATGACGGTGTCGATCTCCTGCGCACCCTCGCCGTTGGCGTCGAAGGCGCGACCGCCGCCCCCGAAGCCCCCGGTGGACTGGTAAATCACCTTGGGGCCACGATCGCCGAAAAACTCGTCGTTGTAGTCGTGATCGTAGTCGTGAAAGAGAGCGTTGCCTTTGTCGTACTCGTAGTCCCACCCCGTGAAGGCGCGGGCGATCTGGACGATGTCCTGCTGCGTGTAGTTCGGATGGCCCGCGAAGTCGCGGACGCCGAGGGTGAAGAGCTCCTCGAGCTCGCGCGCGTAGTTCTCGTTGGGGATGTCCTTGTGGTTACGAACGGTGTCGAGGAACTCGATCATCGCCGCGTCGCGATTCATCGCCTTCACGAAGTCTTTGAAGGAGCCTTTGCACATGGTGTGCATGAGGCGAATCTGCAGGCCCATCGTCCTCACGTTCTCGACCTTGACGTTGCTGGTCGCGAAGTGATCGTGCCAGAAGAGGACGAGCTTCTGCTGAAGAGGATACTTCGTCTTGATCATGAACTTCACCCACCTGTCGTGGGCGTTGTCGATGAACTTTCCTTTCGGGATGAACCTCTTGATTTTGAAAGCGATGAGTTGGTCGGCGGCCTGCCCGCGCGTCAGGCCGCTGTCGAGGATCTTCTGGACGTACTTCGGCGCGGCGCCGAAGCCGGTGCGGCGCAGCAGATGTCGCGCCGACGCGACATCGAGAACCGTGTTCGCGTCACCCATCTGTCGTCCTCCTACTGATCGGTACCCGGTACCCAGCCGGTGTCGGGAGCACCCGCCGCGACCCAGAGCTGGATCACTTGAATGAGGCTGTGGTCGAGCCGCCGACGGTTGAACGGCATGCGCGCGCCGAAACCGGGCGGCGGACCATTGAGCTTGGCGACGATCAGGCTCGTGCTCGGATCGCCGGTGCCGGGAGCGATGACCGTCACGCGCTTCCACCCCGCGGCGGCCGCGGCGACGTTGTGCGGCGTGACGTTGACGAGATTCGTCAGTGAGGCGCCGGTCTCGAGCAGCAGGTCGCCGGTGCGACTCTGCGAGTCGTGACAGCCGCTCACGGCGCAACTCCGGTCGAAGATCTGCGTCTGGATGCGGTCGAACGTGCCGGAGTACAAGAGCAGCGGATCGCATCCGCCGGTCGGCGGGACGCAGAGCATCTTGATCCTGTCCCTGTCGACGTAGACCTGCCCCGCGATCACCGTCGAGACCGTCGTGATCGTCAGGGTCTTCTTCCCTTTCTTGCACCTGCCTGCGAACGGGCCCGTGATCGGCACGTGGAAGTTCGTCGCGTTGGTACAATCGTTCGGCGTCGTCGTGGGCGGCCCGATGTCGTTCAGCACGCGGCTCTGCAGGGCTTGGAACTCGGGATCGAATCTCGGATCGCCGTTGTCGGCCGCATGGTCGACGTTGATCGTCTGCACGCCGTTCAACGTGCACAGTGCCGGGTTGAAGGTGCTGTTGGCGCAGAGCGCGAGCGGAAACTCGCAGACGCCGTTCACGACGCCGTCGGCGTCGCAGCTCGAGTCGCCGTCGGTACAGCGGACGTCCCGCGGTCTGGCGACCGAATAGACGATGGGCGTGTCGAGCGCGGCGAGACAATCCGTGCCCTTGTTACCGCCGCCGCCCAAGACCGTTGCCGCGGCGCGATCGCCGCCGGCGAGCGCGAACATGGCCGCGACCAGCGCCGCGGACACCACGCGGGCGCGCTTCGGCGAGTAGGAATCGGACGGCCGGCGAAGGCCCGTGCGTTCCGTTCGAGGGATCATCTGCGTCTCCTTCGGCTCTCTGCAGAGCACGGCACGCCGCGAGGGAGCGCAAACCTAGCACGAGTAGCTGGGCGGACGTCAACGAAAAACTCACGCGTATCGCCGTGCCGAAGCGCATGCGACGCGCGGGCGCCGGTTTGACGGACGCGGAGCGCTCTCCTACGAGGAGCGCATGACGCCGAAGGGCCGCGTCGCGATCGCCGGGGTGGGACTCACGCCCCAAGGCCAGGTGTACGATCGGACGCACGTCGGCTTCGCCGTCGAGGCGGTGCGCCTCGCGCTCGAGGATGCCGGCCTCGCACGCACCGACCTGGACGGTCTGCTGCTGAACCCCGGCCTCGCATGGGGCGACGCCGCCATGGGGTCCTTCATGCTGCAGCAGGCGCTCGGGCTCCGCGAGCTCCGCCTCTCCGCCAGCATGAATCTCGGCGGCGCCACCGCCGTCGCGATGATCCAGCATGCGGCGCTCGCGATCGCCGCCGGCATGTGCACGACGGTCGCCTGCGTCTTCTCCGACCGCCCGTTGAAGCCGCCGGCGGAGCGTCGCAGCCGCGGCGGCGAGCCGACGGGCTCCGCCGCGGCATACGCCTTCGCGCGCGGCCTCGACGCCGCCTACGGTCAATTCGGCATCAACGCCATCTACGCCATGGTCGCGCGCCGCTACATGCACGTGTACGGCACGACGCAAGACGACCTCGGTGCGGTAGCCGTCGCGCAACGACGCTGGGCCAACATGAATCCCGCGGCGCAGTTTCACGCCGTGCCGCTCACCCTCGCCGACTACCACGCCTCGCGCTGGGTGGTGGAGCCGTTTCACGTTCTCGATTGCTGTTTGGTCTCGAACGGCGGCGCCGCGGTCATCGTCACCGCCGCGGAGCGCGCACGCGACTCCAGAAAGCCGCCGGTCTACGTCTGGGGCACGGGGCAGGGACACCCCGGCGGTGATCCCGCCGAGCGGCTCGCCTCGGGCGCGCCGCTCGCCATGCGAACCGCGTTCGCGATGGCGGGCATCGAGACCTCGGACGTGCAGCTCTGCGAGCTCTACGACTGCTACAGCTTCACCGTGCTCGTGACGCTCGAAGACTACGGATTCTGCCGCAAGGGCGAGGCCGGCGCGTTCGTCGCCGCCGGGCATACCGCGCCCGGCGGCATGCTCCCCGTCAACACCGGCGGTGGGCAGCTCTCGTCATTCTACATGTGGGGGATGACGCCGGTCGTCGAGGCGGTGATCCAAGCCCGCGGCGAGGCCGGCGAGCGCCAAGCACCGCGGCGCGACGTCGTCCTGGTGAGCGGCAACGGCGGACTGCTCTCGACGCACTCGACGCTCGTCGTGAGTCCGCTCCCCTCATGAGCGGTACGCCGATCGCGAAGCCGGTACCCGAAGCGTCGCCGGCGCTGGCGCCGTTCTTCGCCGCCGCGCGCGCAGGGCGGCTGGTGGTGCAGCG
Source organism: Binatia bacterium (assembly GCA_041476145.1). Taxonomy (GTDB): domain Bacteria; phylum Desulfobacterota; class Binatia; order UTPRO1; family UTPRO1; genus DP-19. The sequence goes on along the minus strand of JBGOSW010000111.1, from coordinate 10,297 downwards.
ATGCGCGGGGTGTGGCGCGCTACGTTTTCCGCCGCGCGAGCTCTGCAGCGGATGTCTCGGGCGCGAGGCGACGTGGCAGGACGTCTCCGGCCGGGGCGAGATCTTCAGCTACAACGTCATGCATCAAGTCTACCATCCGGGCTTCGCGGCCGACGTCCCCTACGCGGTGGTGATCGTGACGCTCGAGGAAGGCCCGAAGATCACCTCGAACCTCGTCGGCTGTCCCGTCGACGAAATCGCGGTCGGCATGCCGGTCGAGGTGGTGTTCGAGCAAGTGTCGCCGGACGTGACGTTGCCGAAATTCCGCCGCCGGCGGCGCTAGCGTCGCCGCGACGCGCTCAGCTGCCGCCGTAGCGGTCGTCGGCGGAGTGAATGTAGTGGTCGAGGAGGCGCTGCTCGGCGGCGCGGTAGGCGAGCATGCGCAGCATCTCCTGCGCCTGCGTTACGAGCGGCACCGACGCCAGCAGCGCGACGAGATCGGCGCCCGAGAGCTTTTCGATCGCCTCCTCCATGCCCTGCACCACCTCCTCGGGTAGCTCGCGCAGGTCGAGCTGTTTCAAGGCGTCGAGCAAGGTCGAGAATCGTTCCTCGAAGCGGCGCCTCGCCTCGTCCTTCTCCGCGGCGCCGCACTCCACCGAGAGCTTGCGCGCCGCCGTGTCGAAGAGACGGTCGAACGCCTTCAAGATCAACTCCCTACCGGTCATGGCCCCTTCCGTCAGAACTCGACGAGAAATCCCTCGCTCTCGTCGGTCGCGGTGTCGACGAGCGTGGCGCGCGCTCGCGTGTAGGATCCGGTCGGAAAATAGATGAAGCCCTCCGCCTGATCACCGGGGCGGAGCGTGCGTCCGGTGAGCGCGCGTCCGCGCAGGAGCTCCGCCATGCGACCCGGGTCGGTCGGCGGAGCGCCTGCTGCGGCGTCGGCGGCGGCGTCGGCGGCGGAGGCGCTGGCGAGCTTCGCGGCGGCCTCGCCGAGGCCGATCGGCTTCACGCCGTCGTCGGCGGCGTTGCGCAGCTCGATCGTGGCCGGATCGAGCTTGTAGGTGCGATCGCTGCCGTTTTGCACCGTCACCTTGACGGCGAGGATACCGGCCGCGGCAAGGTCCTCGCCGAAGTCGAGCTTGGTCTCGAGTCCGATCTGCGGCCGGATCTTGAACTTGGCACCGCCGCTCGTCGTTCCGCCGCTCTGCTGCTCGTTCCAGGCGGCGGTCTCGGGACCGTGGTCGGCGAGGCCGGTGAACGCGAGAAAGAAGCCGCGGCTGAACGTGATGTCCTGTTTCAGCAGCGACTCGTCCTTGGCGCCGAACACCTCGATACCGTCCGGTTGGCAGCGGATGTCGACGGTGACGTGGTCGTCGCCGCCGCGCTCGCTCGGGCGGGTGGCCTTGATCGTCCCCGGCGCACCGACGGTCGCGAGGCGGAACTGGCCGACCGAGTAGCCGAGGCTCCGCATGCTGGCGAACGCGTAGCGATTGGCCTCGTCACACGTGAGATTGGCGCGCCGGACGACGTACTCCTGCTGCACCGAGGGGCAACCCGCGGCAAGCGCCGCGAGGGCGAGGAGAACGAGTCGCCGGAGCATCGTCGTCGGTTGTAAGGGCCGCGCGCGCGGCAAGTCAAGGTGAGCATGCGCGCGCCGGATCGCCGCGCCGGCGCCGCACCGAAGCGTGTTGTCTCGCCGGAGACGCGGCGTTATGGTCGCCCGCGGTGGACGCGCCCTCGTGCGGAGAATCGTCGGACGCGGGCGTCGGTCGCCGCGTGCGCCTGCGCGGCGCGCGCGCGCTTCCCTGGATCTTCACCGTCCTCATTTTCGCGTCGATCTTCAAACGCGTGCCGTTCGCGAGCGTCTGGCGCGCACTCGAAGGCGCCCGCCTCCTTCCCTACCTCGCGATCATGGCTCCCTACTCGGTCTTCTATCTCGCGATCGATACGTTCTGCCTGACGCGCGTGATCAATTGGTTCAACTGCCGGGTTGCCTACGCGGACGTGCTGCCGATCCGCGCCACCACCTATCTGCTCACTCTGGTGAACTCGAATCTCGGACAAGGCGGCATCGCCCTCTATCTCAATCGGCGCGATGGCGTCCCGTTGCTGGAGGTCGCGAGCTCGGTGCTGTTCTTGATGTTCGTCGAGCTCTATCAGCTGACGTTTTTCTCGAGCCTCGGCGTCCTGTTGGCGCCGCGCGCGATCGATCTGCCGCTCGGCGCGGTGTACGCGGGTCTGTACGGGTACCTGGTGGTGCACCTGGTGTTCTTTCGCGTCGGCCGCGATTGGCTGGCACGACGCCCGGCGGCGCGCATCCTGCGCAGCTTTCGCCTCGCAAGTCCGCGTCACTACCTTCTCCTCCTGCTCTACAAGAGTCCCAACTTCCTGATGGCGACGGTCGTCTACTACGTCGGTCTGCAGTGTTTCGGCCTGCGGTTGCCGTACCGCGAGTTGCTGCTTTTTTTGCCGATCATTTTCTTCTCCGCGGCGCTGCCGATCGGCGTCGCGCACCTCGGTGCGCCGCAGTTTCTGTGGATCTACTTCTTCGCTCGCTACGCGCCCGAGGCGAGTCTGCTGGCGTTCAGCCTGGCGACGCACTTCATCTTCATGATCATGAACGCCGCACTCGGCGTGCCGTTCCTGCCGCGCGCGACCCGCGAGCTGATACGCGGTGTCGACGCTGCAACCAACTGACGGTGCGGGCGCCCGGAGCTCAGGCGCCGGTGCCGACGCCGCGCGGCAGCGCCAACGTCTGCATGCGGTCGAGCGCCGCGACGAGATTCAGCGCCGCGGCGGCGACCCCCGCCGCGTAGGCGACACTCGCGAGCGCGCCGCTACCGAGCCAGAGCGCGCCGGTCGCGAGCAAGACGACCGCGTAGTTCGCGATTCCAGCGGCGGCGCCGGGCCGGCTCGGGGCGAGATCGACGCCGTGCCCACGCGCGCGTCGCCAGCCGTCGGCGACGTAGAGACCGAAGGCGAGCGCTGCCGCCCACGGCAGGAGTGCCGGCACGCGCCGCGCGCGCGCGAGCATCGCGACGCCGGGAAGCAAGAACACGATGTCGGCACCGTGATCGAAGATGCGGCGCGCGTCCGACGCCGAGCCGCCGGCGCGCGCCAGGCGGCCGTCGGCGAAGTCGGTGGCCACCGCGACGAGACAAAGCAGGAAGGGCGTGGCGCCGAATTCGCCCGGTCGCCCGAGCATCCAGGCGAAGAGCGGCGCCAAGAGGATTCGCAGCCACGTGCAGGCGTCGGCGACGAGGATCATTCGCGCTTCGCGCCTTCGAGGACGGCGATCGGTTCGCGTGCGCCGCGCCGCCGGCGCAAGAGCACGTAGAGCGCGCCCGTGCCGCCGTCCGCCGGCCGCGCCGAGCTGAACGCCAAGACGACGCGTCCGACGCGACCGCGTGCGAGCCAGCTCTTCAAGCGCTCCTTCAACACCGGAACGTTGTCCTTGGAGTTCCGCCCGCGCCCGTGGACGACGAGGACCGCACGGTTGCCGGAGGCGAACGCGTCGCAGATGAAGCGCTCGACGGCGAGACGCGCCGCCGCGGCGCTCATGCCGTGCAGGTCGATGTACGCCTGGTAGGCAAACTCGCCCCGGCGCAACCGCCGGAGGATGCGCGGGTCGAGTCCGACGACCGCGCCCTCGACGTACTCCGCCGAGTCGCTGACGTCGAAGGCGCCCGTGCCGGCGATGAGATCGGAGAGCGCCACGAGCGCTTCCGCTTCCTCGCTGACCGGCGCGCGCCGCACGTGCAGCGCCGGCGGCGGCGCGTCCACCCGGCCCTCGACCTGGAGACGGCGCACGTCCGCCATGGCGCGCTCGAAGGACGCGTGGTCGTCCTCGACGTCGGCCGCGGCTTTCGGCGGCACGCTCGGGCGCACCGGCATGCGTCGTCCCGTCGGCCGCGCGCGCACCGCCGTTGCGGGCTTCGCGGCCTTCTTCGACGATGGGAGAGACCGCGGGGAGGAGGGCGGCGACGTGGGCCGCACTTTGCCGGCGAGACCGCGAAATGGCGCGTGGAACGGCGCTGATTCGGGCACCGGCCTCTGCGGTTCGTCGTTACGGCGTCGCGCCATGGCGGGCTCGCTCGTCGGCGGAGTGCCGCCGACAATAGGGAGTAGCGACCAGCCGCGCAACTACGCCGCGCTTCAGCTCGAAGAGCGGCAGGGGTCGCCCGGCGACGGCACGCGCCGGGCGAGCACCTTCCCCGGGACCGCACCGCGATCCCGGGGACCTCGAACGCTACTGGTGCGACTCGACGACCATTCCGACGTCGGCAGCGAGGCGCTCGCTCTCGCCAGCGATGCGGTCGCCGCCGCTCGCCCCCTCGCGCCGGGGTGTCCCCCGCCGCGCCAACGCCTCGATCGCGCGCCGCGCCAGCTTGCTCGGCTTCGCATGGCCGTTCTCCCAACGGTTCACCGTCGAGAAGGTCACGGCGACCGCGTGCGCGAACTCCTCCTGCGTCATACCCAGACGGAGTCGCAGCTCCCGAATGCTTCGATTCACGTTTTCGTCGCTCATGGCTTCGATCCTCCTATAGTGGCGCGTAGCGCCGCAGCTATAGGGCGTTGAGCAAGGGGCGGACCACGTCGCGAGCGCCGAAAACGTCAGGAAAGCATTGGCCTGAGCCCATGCCCGCTCGGAAAGGGCGCGCCCGTGGCACAGCGCACGTGTCGCCCGCGCCCGCGCCGCACGCAAATTTCCCCCCTCACCCCCGCGTGCTATGCATGCCGGCATGACGACGCCGCACGAGCTACTGGAAGTGCTCAAGCGAGTGAAGTATCCGGGCTTCTCGCGCGACATCGTCTCCTTCGGAGTCGTGCGCGACATCCAAATCGGCGCCCGCGGGGTGAGCGTCGATCTCGCGACCGCCGCCGCGTCCGACGAGATCATCGCGCAGATCCGAGCGGACGTGGAGGCGGCGATCGCGGCCGTGGTCGATCTCCCGGTCGAGGTTGCCATCGAACGCGCGCCGCAGCCCGCCGCCGCTGCTCCGCGGCCGGCGCGCAGCGGCATCCCCGGCGTGCGCGCCGTCGTCGCGGTCGCCTCCGGCAAGGGCGGCGTCGGCAAGTCGACCGTCGCCGTGAACGTGGCGTGCGCGCTGGCGCAGGGCGGAGCGAGCGTCGGCCTGCTCGACGCCGACGTGTATGGCCCGAGCGTACCCATCATGCTCGGGCTCGGCGACGAGCGCCCGCAGGTGCGCCCCGACCGCCGCATCGTGCCGATCGAGAAGTTCGGGTTGCGCGCGATCTCGATGGGCATGTTCGTCGGCGAGCGCACGCCGGTGATCTGGCGCGGTCCGATGGTCACCAAGCTGATCACGGAATTCTTCCGCAACGTGGAGTGGGGAGAGCTCGACTATCTCGTCCTCGATCTCCCTCCCGGCACCGGCGACGCGCAGCTCACCGTCGCCCAGCAGGTGCCGCTGGCGGGCGGTGTCATCGTCACGACGCCGCAAGACGTCGCGCTCCTCGACGTGAAGCGCGGCATCACGATGTTCCAGCAGGTGAACGCGCCCGTCCTCGGCGTCGTCGAGAACATGAGTTTCCACGTCTGCTCGGGATGCGGCAGCCGAGCCGAGATCTTCGGCCACGGCGGCGGGGAGACCATGGCACGGCAGTTCGGCGTGCCTTTCCTCGGCGCGATCCCGCTGGTGCGTGACATCCGCGCCGCCGGCGATCGCGGCGTTCCCATCGTCGTCGCCGACCCGGGGCACCCACAGAGCCGAGCGTTCATCGAGATCGCCGGCGCCGTGGAAACGCAGCTCGCGGAACGCGAAGCGGGCGTGCACACGCATTGAGCGCCGCTTCACCTATTCTCGATCCTCCGCTCGGCGGTGCGCTGGGCGCTGATCTCCGGCGGCGGCGGTGGCGCGGAGGGCGGCGATCTCGCGCATGAGGGTGGCGAGGAGGCGGCGCTGCTCGTCACGATCGGTCGCGGCGCTGCGGGGGATGCGAAGACCGGTGCCGAAGTGGACGCGGACGGGGTGGGGGCGGGGGAGCCGCGCATCGCGCGGAAAGGCCTCGAAGGCGCCGTGGATGCCGACGGGCACGATCGCCACGCCGGCGCGCGCGGCGATCGCGATCACGCCCGGCTCGCCCGGCGCCAGCGTGCCGTCGCGGGTGATGCGGCCCTCGGGGAAGACGCCGACGATCTCGCCGCGGCGAAGCGTGGTGAGCAGCTGCCGGACGGCCGAGAGCTCGATCGCGCCGTCACGGATCGGAATGACGCCGAGCCGGCGATACGCCCAGGTGAACGGGCGTTGATCGAAGAACTCGCGCGTGAGCACGAAGCGCACCGGCCGCGTGACGAAGCGGGCGACGAACACCCAGTCGAGCAGCGACGCGTGATTGGCGGCGAGGATGCACGGACCCGGCGATAGGCGCTCGTGGCCGCTGGCACGCAACTCGAAGTAGGCGTCGGCGAGCGGCGTGAGCACCGTCTTGATCGCTCGGTACAAGCCGTCCGCCATGGAGGATCTCCTACCACGGATGCTACAAGGGCCGCATGGAGAGCCTCCCGATCGGTGATCTGTTCGACCGCGTTGCGCGCGGCGCGCGCGATCGCGAGGCATTCGTCTTTTCGGACGCTGGTGTGCGCTGGACCTACCGCGACAGCCTCGCCCACGTGCAGCGCCTCGCGAAGAGCCTGATCGGCCTCGGCATCGAGCGCGGCGACCACGTCGCCGTCTGGGCGACGAACCGGCCCGAGTGGGTGTCGTTGCAGCTCGCGACGGCGAAGATCGGCGCGGTGCTGGTGGCCGTCGATCCCGCTTTCGGCGCGCACGAGCTCGCCTACACGCTCGAGCAGTCGGACGCGACGACGCTCTTCCTCGTCGAACGCTTCCGCGACTCCGACCACGTCGCGCTCCTCGGCGAGTGCTGCCCGGAGCTACCCGGGGCGCGGCCTGGGCATGTGGCGAGCAGGCGCTTCCCGCGGCTGAAGCGGGTGGCGCTGCTCGACGATCACCGGGCACCGGGCGTGTTCGCATGGTCGGACGTCCTCGCAGCGAGCGCCGGCGTCACCGACCACATGCTGCGCCGCCGCCAGGAGAGCGTCGATCCGAACGATACGGTGCGCCTCCAGTACACCTCGGGCACGACGGGCTTCCCGAAGGGCGCGGAGCTCACGCACCACAGCCTGGTGAACAACGCCTACTACGCCGGCGAGTGCATGCGACTCACCGCGCGCGACCGCGTGTGCGTGCCGGTGCCCTTCCATCACTGCTTCGGCTCCGTGCTGGGGACGCTCGCCACGATCTGCCGGGGCGCGACGATGGTGGTGCCGGCGGAGCACTTCGACGCCGAGCGCACGCTCGCCGCCGTCGCCGCCGAGCACTGTACGGCGCTGCACGGCCTGCCGGCGATGTTCAGCGCCATGCTCGCCCAGCGACGCTTCCGCGAGTTCGACCTGTCGTCGCTACGCACCGGCATCATGACGGGGGCGCCGTGCCCGCTCGCGGTGATGCGGCAGGTCGTCGACCGCATGCACGCCCGCGAGATCACGGTCGCCTACGGCCAGACGGAAGCGGCGGCGGTGATCACCCAGACGCGCACGGAAGATCCGATCGAGCTGCGCGTGTCGACGGTCGGACGCGCACTTCCCCACGTCGAGCTCCGGATCGCCGATCGCGAGAGCGGCCGGGAGGTGGCCCGCGGCCAGCAGGGCGAGCTCTGGTGCCGCGGGTATCTCGTCATGCGCGGCTACTACAAGATGCCCGAGGTGACCGCCGCCACGATCGATCGCAACGGCTGGCTGCACACCGGCGACCTGGCGACCATGGACGAGCACGGCTACTGCCGGATCATCGGCCCCGTCAGAGACCTGGTCAGGCGCGGCGGCGAGAACGTGTACCCGCGCGAGGTGGAAGAGATGCTCCGCGCGCACCCGAAGGTCCAGGATGCGCAGGTCTTCGGAGTTCCCGATGCGGTGCTCGGGGAGGATCTTGCGGCATGGGTCCGATTGCGAGACGGAGAGACGGCGACGATCGAGGAGATTCGCAACTTTTGCCGGGAGCGGATGGCGCCCTTCAAGGTGCCGCGCTACGTCCGTTTCGTCGACGAGTACCCGACGACGGTGACCGGCAAGGTGCAGAAGTTCAAGATGCGCGACCTAATGAGCGACGAGCTGAAGCGCCATCGCCCGCCCATCCAGAGCACGCCCAGCGCTCCAAGCTGAGGCGACATGAGCCGGGAGCGGCCGGGATTCACTCCCGGCCGCGACGCCCATCGCGAGCGCAGCGAGCGGGGGCGAAATCAATCGCCAAATCAATCAATGTGCGCGCCGCGGAAATTGCCGATCAAGCGGACGCGACCGCTATTCACGAGGTGTCGCACCACGCTGACGAGCTCCGCCTCGGAATCGGTCACCTCCGCGACGGCTTCGATCAGGTCGAGCAACGTGAGCTGTGATTGCGTTTCCATGTCGTCCTCCGAGCGAACAGCGGAAGTGCTTGCTGCCATGACGAGTGATATCAGCAAGCGACGTGCCGTGGTGGAGCCAGGTACCCACGGACATGCGGTCCTCTGGATATCGAAGTGTTACGACGGTGAATCGATCGTTCGCCATGGCAAAAGCGTAGCAGGCGTCACGCCGACGCCCGCGCCTCCAAACCCATGACGCCGCGACCGAAGGGGGCGATCGCCGGCAGGCGCACGGCGACGCGCGTGCCTTTCGCGGGCGCGCTTTCCACGGCGATCGATGCGCCTAGCAACTCGCACAGCCTTCGTGCCAACGTGAGGCCGAGCCCGATGCCTCCGAACGGCCGCGTCGTCGAACCGGAGAGTTGTCGAAAGTCCTCGAAGATTCGTCCCTGCTCGCTGGCGCTCATGCCGACGCCGGTGTCGGTGACCGCGATCTCGATTCCGAGGTCGTCGTCGGCGCGGCGCGCCGAGAGCCGGATCTCGCCCGCGGGCGTGAACTTCGCCGCGTTGGCGAGGAGATTCAGGACCACCTGGCGCAGCTTCGACCGGTCGGTTTCGAGCGTCGGCAGATCCGCGTCGGCCACCCAACTGAAGGCAACGGGCTTCTCGTCGAGTAGGCGGCCGACCCACGGCTCGAGCTCGTCGAAGAGCTCGGCGAGGCGTACGGTTCCGGAGCGCAACTCTCCGACGCCGGCCGCGACCGTCGAGTATTCGAGCAGATTGTTCACCGCACAAGTGAGGGTCATCGCGTTCGACAAGATGCGGGCGACGATCTGCTGCCGTTCGACCGTGGAGATCTCCGGGATCGCTTCCAGGATCTCGGCGTAGCCGAGGATCGCGTTGAGCGGCGTCCGCAACTCGTGCGAGACGTTGCTGAGAAGCTCGCTCTTGAGCCGCCGCGCGCCGTCGTCGGCTCGGACCGCGCGCCCGGCGCGACCTCGAGTAGAGAGGCCGGTGCCGACCGCGGTCGCCACCAGCAGGCAGAGCGTCGCCGCCGGGGTGAGCGCGCGACCAAAGACGACGACCACGGTGCCGGCGCTGAGCACCACGGCGAGCTGCACGACGAGCTGGTTTCCGCGTTCGGTCATTCCAACGAGCGCCGGAGCAACTGTCGTGCCCCGAAGATTCGCGTGGATTGTCACCACGTTGCCACAAATGTGGCGTGTCTACAGCGCGCACCGTGTGCCATGTCCGCCCATCCGGCACAGCGCGGAAGGCCCGGCCCGCGCGAGCGGGGGGCCCCTCAGAACACGCCGTCGCGACGGCGTAAGAGGCCGCGTACCATCTGCTGAACGCGGAGGCGGACCTGCTCGGAGATCGTTCGCACGGCGATGCCGTCGTGACTGCGGCGCGCCGCGACGTTGAGGACGATCGGCTTGCCGAAGCGAATCATCCACTTGCTCGGCAGAGGGATCATGCCGAGGGGACCGAGGAGCGGGAAAAACGGCGTGACCGGCAAGTACGGGATGCCGACGAGCTTGCCGAGCGCGCGCACCCGACCGACGAGCGGGTAGATCTCCTCCGCACCGACGACGGCGACGGGCACGATCGCGGCGCGGTAACGCAGCGCCAGGCGCACGAAGCCGCTGCTGAACGGTTGCAGCACGTAGCGCTCGGAGAAGAGCTTCGAGAGTCCGGCAACGCCCTCCGGAAAGAGACCGACGAGCTCACCCTTCTCGAGCAGACGCTCGGCGTTGGCGTGGCTCGCGAGCACGCCGCCCGCGCGTTGATAGATCTGCGGAATCAGCGGCAGGTTGTCGACGAAGCGATCGTAGAGAAACCGCGTCGCGCGCGGGTGATGACCGGCGTGCAGGGCGCAGGCGATCATCGTGGCGTCGAACGGCAGAGCGCCCGAGTGATTGGCGACGAGGATCGTCGGGCCCCGCCG
>JBGOSW010000110.1:0-13996 GCA_041476145.1 Binatia bacterium | reverse complement strand
TTCGTGGACGACCATGTGCCGTTCGCGAGCCGCGTCCCCTTCTCCACGCCCGAGCACGGGAAAGGGGTCGGGGGCCGTCACGCGTACACGCCACCGCCCGGGTGGTGAACTCGGAAAGCGAACGGTGACGCGATGCACCTCCGTCTCGCTCGCGAGACGCGCGTCGCTGGTCGCGAAGCGCGGAAAGTGCCAGAGCGCGACGCGCCACGTCCGTGCGTCGGCCGATCCCGACCACAGCGCGCCGATGCGGTCGCCGTGTCGCGACGCCAAGCGGACGTACAGCGACGCGGGCGCATCGACGGCGCCGCCGCTACGCTCGAGCACGAGCTCTCCCTCCGCCGCTACCCGATAGTCGACCGCGTGCGCGACCACACTCGCGAAGAGATACGGCGCGAAGGTGCGTCGCAAGAAGACCGACGACCACGGACTCGCGCGCTGGATGTCCTGGTCGAGGAGGAGCGCCAGCATCTCGGCGTTCCATGCGCTCGCCCAGCGTGTCGCGTCCAGCGCCCCGGCGCCCGACGCCTCGAAGACCGAGGCGATGACGGGGTGCAGTCCCACCTCGTCGAATCGCAACGGCAGGTCGAGACCGGGAAACTCCGCGTCGAGCATCTCACGCACGTACGCAATCTTCGTCGCGGCGAGCCCGTCGAGCGTCAGCTGCGGGGTGTCGTACACGTTGAACGCGAACGCCGACCACGGCGGCAGCGGCTCGCCTGCGGCGACGAAGGTCCGATGCAATGCCTGGAGAAATGCACCGAGGTTGTTCGTGATCGGGTTGTCGCGATCGGGCTCGGCCACGAACGGCCCGAGGTGGATCTGCCCCGGTCGCACGTACGGTTTCATCGCCTGCCAGGTCCAGAGGTATTGACGGGCGTACTCGTCGGCGTCACCTTGGTAGCCGAATTTCAGCACGGTGCCGTCCGCCTGCGTCCAGCGGCAATTCGGCTCGTTGAAGAACGACAGCTCGGCGCGCCCGAACCAGGGACGACTCGCGAGGTGCGCGAAGAGCGCGGCGACATACGACCGCCAGCCCGCTTCGTCGACCACCGGCATCTCGTTGAAGTGGTAGGTCGCGTAGTGGCCGCGGTGACCGGTGAACGCCTCGGGCGCACCCGCCAAGTTGAGGTGGAGCGCCAGGACGGAATCACCGAGCGCATCCAGCAGACGGTCGAAGGACGTCCATTCGAAGCGTTCGGCGATCGGCGCCGCACTGGCTCCCGGCGCGTCGCGGAAGAACTCGTACTCGCGCGCGAGGTCGGTCTCCCATCGATTGTCCATCGTGGGGTTCTTTCCCGTCTGCGCGTCGTCGTCGCGCTCGAGCGTCGGGCCCCAGTTGGCGCCGAGTGCGGAGAAGAGGCGCACGGAGTCGAGCCACGGCAAGGCGCGCGCCATCCAGCGCACCGCCGCGCTCGAGACCCGCTCGTGGCGAAACAGCGCGTAGGGCTTGAAGACGTTGGTCTCCGACCACGGCGCCCGCCGCGGCCGGCGGGCGGCGGAATCCGCGCGCGTGAGATCGAGAACGACCTCGTCCGCCCGGTCTTTCAGCCGAACACGGGGATCGCCCCAGAGGAGCCAATCGCCGTCGCGGTTGCGTTCCTCGCGCGCCGCGAGGATCACCCACAGCGTCGTGCCACGACGATCGGCGAGGTCGATCCGTACTTCGCGCCACCCGGCGCGCGGGTCGCCGCCGGGAAGACGCGTGAACGTGATCGGCGCTGCGTCGGGATCGGTGTCGGCTGCGGCGAGCGCGACACCGAAATCGACGCCGTCGCTCTTGGCGGCCACCCCCGCCTCGAGCGCCACCCACGCGACCAGCTCGCAGTCACTCTCGACCGGCACCGTCACCTCGAAGCTGGCGCGGCTCGCGGCGCCGTCGCTCGAGGGAAGGAGTAGCAGCGCGCGATGCGCCTCGCCGTCACGCACGACGAGGTCTGAATACTGGCGAAAGCGCCAGCGCTCGTCCGCGGCCGGGAGGACCTGGTGGACGCGCGCCGCCCGCCAGTGGAGATGCAAATCGAGGTCGCCGCCGTCCGCGCCCGACGGGGCCGTGAGTGCGACGGGTTCGACCGGCGCGGCGACCGTCGCCGTTGGCTGCGGAGTCGCCGGCGCGGGCGCAGGTGCGTGCCGCTCGCATCCGCCGAGCACGCCGAGCGCGACGAAGACCAGCGCGCGCCATCGTGAGATCGCCCGCACCGAGAGCCTACTCGACATAGCCGAGCGCGCGCAGCTTCGCCTCGCGCTCGGGATCGATGACCGAGGCCCGCCGGGGATTGGCCGGTCGCGACAGCGCGGCGAAGGCGGCGAGGGCGGCACGCAACGGCACGCTCGCCGCGTCGGCATCCGGGCGCACCTCGGTCGGATCACGCGCGAGGTCGTATGCCGCCGTCGCCGTGGTCGCGCCGGGAGACTCGCGGACGACGATCTTTCGCGTCCCCTCGTAGCCGACGCGCACGCGATCGCCGCCGTAGCTGATGTCCTCCATCCACACCGGCTGCACCTCGCCGAGCGGGCGCGCTTGGACGCCGGCGGGGCTGCCGACCCCGGCGGTCACGAGAATGTCCGCGAAGAGGGACGTCGTCGAGACGCGCCGATCGACACGCTCGCCGCGACGGCGCTCTCCCGGGAGCTTGACGACCAGCGGCACGTGCAGCAGCTCTTCGTACGGCGCGAATCCGTGGCCGGCGAGGCCGTGTTCTCCGAGCAGCTCGCCGTGATCCGAAGTCACGGCGATCAGCGCATCCTCGTACCGACCGCGACGCTTGAGCTCGCGCATGATGCGGCCGAGCGACTCGTCGGCGAACGCGATCTCGCCGTCGTACTGCGAGACGAAGTGCGCTTGCAGCTCGGGGGTCACCGGCGTGCCCCCGTACACCAGCACCGTCATCATCGTCCCGAGGTCCGGGAGTTTCCCGGGAAAGCGCCGGTCGAACGGCGGCGGCGGCTCGTACGGCTCGTGAGGGTCGAGGATGTTCACGAAGACGAAGAGGCGCTCGTGGCGGGGAAGCCAGGCCTGCAACGCCCTCTCGACGTCGGTCGCGACGTTCAGATCACGATCGAAGAACTCTCCGAAGCCGCGGTCGAAGCCGAGCGCACGCGAGACGTAGACGCTGTTGGCGACGAACGCGGCCGTGCGAAAGCCCGCGGCGGCGAGCAGCTCGGCGAGCGTCGGCACCTCGGGATTGAGCGGCGTCGCGAGATTGCGCGCACCCGGCACGCGCTCGGCGCCGTGGAACGAGGGCCACCGCCCGGTGAAGAGCGAACCGTGCGCCGGCACCGTCCACGTGCCGGGTGAGATCGCGTCGGTGTAGGTGACGGCGTCGCGCGCGAAGGCGTCGAGCGCGGGCGACGTCCGCCGTCCGTAGCCGTAGAGCGAGAGGTGGTCGGCGCGGAGCGTGTCGATGACGATGAGCACGATGTCGCCCGCACGGCGCGTCGGCGTGGCGCCGAGACCGGCGACGCCGAGAACGAGGAGCCCGAGCGCGACCAGCCGGCCGAGCGTTGCGCCCGGCACGCGTTGCGACCTTTCGGGTGTCATCGGCCGCCCTCGCGCACGCGTAGGATGCGATCGACGGCGACGTTGCGCACCAGGTCGCGCGCGCCCGACGGCCACTCGATCGTGAGCGAGTCGGCGTGATCGCAGCGACCGAGCCCGAAGTGCGGATCGACGACGGATTGCGAGAAATAGCTGGTCATCCCATCGTGGTAACGCACCTGCCGGACGCCGCAGGCGTCGAGCTCGAGCCAGGCGCCGAGCCCGAGGCGATTGGAGCGCACCCCCTCCAGGTGGACCTCCAGCCAATGCGCCGGCGGCGATTCGTTGTGCAACAGATACGCCGGCCCGCGATCGAACGGCGGCGCTCCCCAGCCGTTGGTGAGCAGGAGATCGAGACGGCCGTCGCCGTCGACGTCGACGAAGTGCGCTCCCGATCCGCGCCCGGCGCCGCTCGACGGGCTCGCTCCCGACGCCGCGGAGGCCCGCGTAAATCCGCCGTGGCCGTCGTTCATCAGCAGCACGTTGCGACCGCCCTCGCCGTCGACCCCGCTGTCGACGACGTACAGATCCAGCCAACCGTCGTCGTCGACGTCGGCCCACTGCACCGCCTGGCCGTTCGCCTCGTGCATGAGACCGGGGGGATCGACGCGCGCGAAGCGTCCGTCGCCGAGGCCGCGGAACAGCGCGCCACCGCCCGCCACCGCGGGCGCGAGGCCGATACCCTCCGGCCGCGTCGCGCCGTAGACGACGCCGGTTTGATGATGATCGCCGGCGCCTCGCCAGCGGAGATGCCAGCGCGATCGCGGCGGGCAGCCGTCGCACGGAGTCGAGGGTGCGCGGTCGCGCCACAGCACGTAGCCGTCGCCGCCCGCGGGCATGGCGTCGGCGACGGCATCGGCGGCCGCGCAGGTGAAGCGCGCGGTCGTGGGACGGCGGCCGCCGCACGCGATGAGCTCCGCCGGCGCCGGCCACCCATTCTCGTAGAGCTCGACCTCGACGCCGGCGGCGGCCGGATCGCTGGCGTCGAAGTCGACACCGCTCGGCGTCTCGTGCGCGAAGAACGCGAAGGTGACGCGATCCTCAGCCGGCGCGCGCACGACGTCGCTGAAATCGCTGCCGGAGCTCATATAGAGATCAAGCACGCCGTCGCCGTCGTAGTCGCCGAACGCCATACCGGCGTACGATCGCCGATCACGGGCCGCACCGCTCTCTTCGGTGACGTCGGTGAAGCGTAGGCCGCCGTCGTTGCGCAGCAGCCGCAGACCGCGCGGCGTACCGCTGAAGAGCAAGTCGGGATCCCCGTCATGGTCGACGTCCGCCCACGCGAGTCGCGTCGCCGAGATCGCGGCGATACCGGACTGCTCGGAGACGTCCTCGAAGGTGCCGTCGCCGCGGTTGTGGAAGAGGCGGCTCGGCGACGCCACGTTGGCGACGACGAGATCGAGCCGACCGTCACCGTCCACGTCGAGGGCCGCGACGGCCCGGGCGCGTCCGTGCGGATCGGCCGTCCCGCTCGCGACGGCGACGTCGTGGAATCGGCCGTCGCCGTCGTCGCGATACAGCCGATTCTGCTTCTCCACGAGACCGCGGCCGGCGCCCAGGCCGACGACGAGGTCGAGACGTCCGTCGTTGTCGAGGTCGGTCCACGCGGTACCGTGCTGATCCCCCATCGGGTCGATGCCGGACCTCTCGATCACGTTCTCGAAGCGACCGTCGCCGAGGTTGCGGAGCAGGACGGCGCCGGACCCGTGCCCACCAATGTAGATGTCGGGGTGGCCGTCGTCGTCGAAGTCGCCGATCGCCGCGTCGTAAGTCGGACCCGTGCGCGCGATCCCCGACGGCGTGCTGACGTCGACGAAGTGTGGAATGGATCCGGTCGCATGCCGCCGTCGGCAACCGCCGCCCGAGAGGAGCGCCACTGCCGCGCCGAGCGCCGCGGCACCGACGACGACGCGATCGAGCCGCCGTCGCTCACGGATCGCGTGCGACACTGGCCTCGAGCTGGGCGATCCGCATCCCGGCGACGGACATCGCATCGCGCGCGCGCGAGATCAAGACGGTCGACCGTTGCGCACGCCGCCGCGGATGCGCCATAACGCCACCAGCGCCCATGCATCTCCATCGCTGTGTCACCCGCGACGACTATACGTCCCTGGTGAACGCTCCCGAGTTCACGACGCGCTGGATGCTCGAATATCATCTCGCGCGCACGAACGACGCTCGCGCGTCGGTCGTCATCCCGGGATTTTGCGTCCCCTGCTGTCGCGCCGTCGACTTCACGGCGTCGTTCGAGGGTGCGTGGCGTGCTCCCGACGGCGTGTTGGTACCGAACTGGCGCGACTATCTGCGCTGTCCCACGTGCACCATGAACGGGCGGCAGCGGATGGTCGCCCAGTTGGTCACCGAATGGGCGATGAACCATCCGCAGCGCGACGGGGTGACCGCCTACATCATGGAGCAGGTCTCACCGCTCTACCACTGGCTGACGGCGACCTTTCCGTGGGTGCGCTGGACGGGCAGCGAGTACCTCGGCGCCGGGCGCACCTCCGGCGACGAGGAGCACGGCATCCGACACGAGGACGCCGAGATGCTCAGCCTTCCTGATGCCACCCAAGACCTCGTCGTGAGCTGCGACGTCCTCGAGCACGTGAACGATCCCGCCGCGGCGATGGCGGAGAGCACGCGCGTGCTCCGCCCCGGCGGCGCCGCCATTCTCACGTTTCCCATGGACCCTGCGCTCGATCACAACCGGCGCCGCGCCGAGCGCGTCGACGGGCGCGTCCACCATCTTCTGCCGGAGATCTACCACGGCAATCCGCTTTCGCGCCGCGGATCCCTCGTCTTCACCGACTTCGGATGGGAAGTGCTCGAGCAACTCCGTACCGCGGGTCTCGCGGATGCGGTGCTGAACGTCTACTGGGCGTACGAGCTCGGCTACCTCGGGATCCAGTTCTATTTCGCCGGCCACAAGGCAATGGCGCCCGCCAGTCGCTCGGCTCTCTGAGCTGCGGCGACAGACGCGCGCGTCTCGATCGTCAACGGGTGGACGGGAAATGCCGGTCGAACCTGTTGCCTGCGAGGGGGACACCATGCGTCGCGGAATGAAGCTATGGACGGCGGCCCGAAACGGCGCGCTCTTCAGCGTGATCCTCTTGGTGGCGCTCGAAGGAACCGGGTGGCTGTTCAATCGCGCCGTGTATCATGTCGGGTACCGGCAAGCCGCCGCGCAAAAAAAGCAGTTCCTCGCGCGCCTTCCCAGCACCGATACGCGCACGGATGCGGATGCAGGCAGGCGTCGGTTCGTCGACATGGCCTATGGTGCGCGGTACGAACTCCATCCGTACTTCGGCTACACGTTTTTCCGCGATTTCGCATTCGCCAACAATCAGGGGTTCTTCACCGACAAGTCTTATCCCTATCGAAAGTCCCCCGGGGAGTTCGTCATCGGCATTTTCGGAGGCTCGGTCGCGATGCAGGTGGCGGGCCGGAGCGATTTGCTGAAGCAAAAGCTCCTGCCGATCCTCCGATCGAAAGGCTATGACGCCGTCACGATCCTCCCGTTCGCCATCGGTGCCTGGCACCAGCCCCAGAGCTTTTTCGCGTTCGTCTACTACTTCGATACGATCGACATGGCGATCGACCTCGACGGCTTCAACGAAGCCACGAGTCTCGGGCCGAATCAGCTCCGCACCTACCCCGCACGCTATCCGTCGATCGAGGTGTATCCTCTCCTCGCCAACCGCAACGTGTCGCCATACGAGGCGCGTGACGCGGCGACGCTCTCGATGACCAGCGATTTTGCGGCATGGATCACGCGGGCACTTGCGCGTCCGCCCTTCAAGTACAGCATGCTCGTACACTCCGTCTGGCGGGCGTTCGCGTCGCAGTACGACCGTTATGCGGCCTCGTTGCGCGCGCACATCGCCGCCGACTCGACGGAGTGGGCGCACATCGAAACGGACCGGAGCGACGGCATCGTCGCGGACAAGGTCGAGGGGTACAATCGGTTTTACGCGGATCTGATCCGTGATGCCGATCTCATCGCGCGCGCGCACGGCAAGCCGTTCTTTCACTTCATCCAGCCGAACCAGTACTATCGCGACGCGAAACCCCTGAGCGAGGAAGAGCGCACGCAATACGCGACCAACGACTGGTTCGATCTGGTCACGTCGGAGTACGAGAAGCTCGAGACGATCAGCGACGAGCTCCGAGACGGCGGTATCGAGTCGGAGTCTCTCGCGCGGCTGTTCGCCGACGTCCCGGCGACGGTCTATGCCGACGCCTGTTGCCATTTCAATGCCGCCGGACTTCGGATGATCGACGACGCCATCGCCGCGCGCGTTCTCTCGTCCGAGGCGCTCGAGCGAGTGAAGGCGGCTGACCGCACGACGACGACAGATCGCTGACGATGGTCGTCGCCGCCTGACGACGCGTCCCGTCCGCTCAGGCGGCGGCGCGCGAGACGACCGGGCACTCGAGCCGGACGATCGTTCCCTTCCCGGGCGCCGACTCGAGCTCGAAGCGCCCGCCGAGCGCGAGCGCGCGCTCGCGCATGCTGACGAGCCCGAGCGCCTGCGCGCGCCCGCCGTCGGAAGGATTGAAGCCGCGACCGTCGTCGCGCACGAGCAGCTCGAGTCGCCCGTCGCGCACCGTGAGCGTGACGACGATCGTACCCGCGCCGGCATGGCGCACCGCGTTCGCGAGCGCCTCCTGCGCGATGCGATAGACGGCGACCTCGAGCTCTTCCTCGAGACGAGGAATCGCGCTCGCGAACTCGGCGCTGACGCGCGTCATGGGCGACGCCATGCCGTCCACGAGCGAGCGCAGCGAGCCCTCGAGCCCGAGGTCGCGGAGCAGCATCGGGCGCATGTCGCGCGCCAGCATGCGCAGGTGCTCGACGAGTTCATGCAGGTATCGCACGATGCGGTCGAGCTCGGACGCGGCGGCCTCCGGCAGCGGCGTCATGCGCCGCCGCAGCGACTCGACGAGGATGGCGATGCCGATCAGCTCCTGACACACGTTGTCGTGGAGGTCGAACCCGAGCCGCTTGCGCTCCTCCTCGCGGATCCGCGCTTGGCGCCGCGCCAGGAGGCGGAGCCGCTCCTCGCCGCGGCGGAGCTCCTCGAGCGACGAGCGCAGCGCCTCCTCGGCGGCGCGGCGCTCGGTCACGTCGCGTCCGACGGCCTGGAGTTCGATCGTGCGTCCGTGCGCGTCCTTGATGACGCAGCCTTCCCAGGCGATCCAGCGCCAACCCGCCGCGGTGCGCTGCCGGTTTTCGATGCTGCCGCGATGCGGCGGGTGCTCGGCTGCGGCGATCACCGCCAGCGTCGCGGCGACGTCGTCGGGGTGCAAGAACTCCACGAAGCGGCGCCCGACGAGCTGCTCGCGACCCCGGCCGTAGGTGCGGCAGTAGGCGTCGTTCACGAAGGTGAAGTGGCCCTCCGGGTCGATGCGCGACACCAAATCGTACTGCGACTGGACGAGACCACGGTAGCGCTCCTCGCTGTTGCGTAGCGCCCGCTCGGCGGCGTGGCGCTCGGTGACGTCGCGACCGACGGCCTGGTACTCGTTCGTCGCGCCGGCGGCGTCCTTGATCGCGGAGCCTTCCCACGCAATCCACCGCTCGCCCTCCGCGGTCCGCACGCGGACGTCGGCTCGCATGCGGTACGGCGGCGCCTCGAGCAGCGGCATCGCCTCGCTGAGGACCGGCAGATCGTCGGGCTCGACGAACGGCAGCCACGAGTGCCCGAGAAGCTCGGCGCGCGGGCGCCCGAGCTTGGCGCAGTACGCGTCGTTCACGAAGGTGAGGCGGAGGGCGGGGTCGAAGCGGACGATGAGATCGTGCTGGGACTCGACGAGGCCGCGGTAGCGGCGCTCGCTCTCGCGCAGCGCGTCTTCCGCCTCTTTCCGTTCGGTGATGTCCTGGATCTGCGAGATGAAGTAGAGCGGCTCCCCGCGCGCGTCACGCACCAATGCCGAGCTGAGCAGTCCCCACACGGTGTGGCCGCGCTTGTGTCGATACCGCTTCTCGAGACGGTACGACTGCGCGCCGCCGCGCAGCGCTTCGGTCGCGCAGTCGATCGTCGCCGCGACGTCGTCCGGGTGGCACAGCTTCTCGAACGACATGTCGCGGAGCTCCGCCTCTTCGTACCCCATCATCGCACAGAAGGCGCGATTCACTTGCAGCGCCCGCCCGTCGGTCCGGACAAGGACGATGCCGACCGAGGCCGAGTCGAACGCGGTGCGGAAGCGTTCTTCGCTGTCGCGCAGCGCCTCCTCGGCGAGCTTGCGCGCGGTGACGTCGCGGCCGATGCCGCGTACACCGACCACGCGGCCGTCGCCGCCTTCGATTCCCGACGGCAGCACCTCGATCCAGCGCACGCCCGCCGCCGTACGGGTCGCGAACGTGAGGAGCGGCACGCTCCCACCGGCGGCGATCGTCGTGAGCGCGGCATCGAGGTCGGGGTTGTCGGGATGCGGCACGAGGAATTCGGCGAAGAAGCGGCCGACGAGGGCGCTCACCGGCTCGCCGATGAACACCGCGAGGGGCCCGTTCACGTAGGTGATGCGGCCGGCGAGATCGCCGGTGTAGATGAAATCGCGGGCGTTCTCGGCGAGATCTCGGTAGGCGTCGCGCGAATCTTCGAGCTCGCGCCGTCGCTCCGCCTCACTGGCGCGATGGCGAGCGGCGTTCGCGAACGCGCGCGACGACCCTTCGGCGATCGCGAGCGAGACGGCGGCGCCGATGAGGACGGCGGTGAGGAACGCCGGCGCCGGCACGACCAGGTCGCTGAAGGGCAACGCCGCCGCCGCGATCACGAGCGTCACGGCGAGCACGACGAGCTCGGCGCGCCACCCCCACGCGAAGAGCAACGCGGCGGAGAGAAAGAGCGTCAGCAGGACGAACGCCAGCACTTCGGCGCCGCCGCGGGAGAGGACGAAGAGCAGCGTCGACGACGCGCCGAGACCGACGCACGCGATCACGAGCGTCGCCCGCACGTTGACGTCCGTCGGGTCGCGGCGCGCCCGCGCACCGGCGGCGACGAGCAACAGCAGCTGACCCGCAACGGTGACGAACCCCGGCAGCAACGTCGTCGGCGACTGCATGCCGAGCACCATCACCCACGCGACGCTGGTCGAGAGCCAGCTGATCGCGAAGAGCGGCAGCCGATGCAGCATGAGATGCCGGCGCGCGCGCGCGAGGGGTATCGTGGCGGTCGCCGGGAGGTCCCTCGACTCGCCGTGTGGATTGGGGAGAGTCACGACGGCATCCGGGGAGGTGAAGCTAGCCGAGCGGGCGTTGATGTCAACCGCGATTGCATCGCCACGGCGGCCGACGTTATGACGGTTCGCGAACCCGAGGAGGCCTGATGCCGTACGAGCAGATCATCTACGAGGTGCGCGACGCGATCGCGACCATCACGCTCAATCGCCCGGCGCGTCTGAACGCGTGGACGCCGCACATGGGACGCGAGCTCTACGCCGCCTTTCAAGCCGCCGCGCGCGACGACGTAGTGCGTGTGATCGTCGTCACCGGCGCCGGCCGCGGCTTCTGCGCCGGCGCCGACATGGACAACCTGCGCGGCATCCAGAGCGGCACCGCCGCCGACGCGCCGTCGCAACCCTCGGAGCACGCGGCGAACGGCGAAATCCTCCCCACGCATCCGGCGCTCGCGACCGCCTACGCTTACCCGCTGAGCGTGTCGAAGCCCGTCATCGGCGCGATCAACGGTCCGGTCGCCGGTCTCGGCTTCACGTACATGCTCTACTACGATCTGCGCATCGCCTCCGATCGGGCACGCTTCGGCACCGCGTTCGCGCGCCGCGGGCTCGTCGCCGAGCACGGCAGCTCGTGGATGCTGCCGCGCCTCGTCGGCATGGCGAACGCCTGCGATCTCTTCTTCTCGGGCCGCATGATCGGCGCCGAGGAGGCGCTGGCGATGGGCCTGGTGAATCGCGTCGTACCGCACGACGAGCTGTTGAGCACGGTGTACGACGCCGCGACGGAGCTCGCCACGCGGAGCTCGCCGCGCTCGATCGCGGTGATGAAGCGGATGCTCTACGGCCATCAATTCACCGACCTCGCCACCGCGACGGCGGAGGCCGACGCGGAGATGCTGGCGAGCTTCCCGACCGCGGACTTTCGCGAAGGCGTCGCGTCGTTCCTCGAGAAACGGCCCCCTCACTTCACGGGCCGCTGAACCCCATTCCGGCAACAACGGGTGGCTCGAGGATGCCGTGCGTGCCATCGCGATGTCGCTCTTGTACATTCGGACGTTCGGCGGACATGGTCCGGCGGGGAAGCGACGCGCGCGACGTCGAGAATTCCAGCCCTTGGCGCACCCGCCCGCCGGCCTGTCGTCGTGAGCGGCTGGCGCCACCCTTGCATGCGATCTCGCGTATGCACTTCGGAGCAGCCATCCGTGACGTTCTGAGCGTGAGCTGCAGCGCCGACCTCCGCCATGCGAAGGCGCATACCGTCCTCCCCGAGCTGCATTCGCCGCGGACGCGGCGTCTCCTCGCCGCCAACCTCGAGCTCGCATTCGGCGTCACCGTGCCCGACGAGGAGCTCGAGCGTCTCACTACCGTCCGCGACGTCCTGCAGTGCGTGCGGTTGCGACGCTGGGCGAAACGCGTCGAGTCCGACGCGCAGAGTCCACCGACGGACGCCGCCACGGCGGCCGCCGCGATGACACCCGCGATCGTCGCCGCACGTCGGGAGGAGCCGCGTCAGGAGGTGTTCCGCTTCACGCGTCGGAGTGCCGCCACGCCTACCGCGCCGCTCTTCGATCGACCGCCGGCGGCATCCGGCCTGAAGCGTCTCTGAGCCCCTGCGAGCGCTCGCGCGCCCGTCCCTCCCACGTGTCGCCCCGCGACTTCGACGATCGACCAGCGCTCGCCCTGCTCTACGAGGACGAAGCGCGCAGCCTCCTCGTCAACCGTCTGCGCCTTTGTTGCTGGCTGGCGATGATGCTCATCCCCGTCTTCGTCGCGCTCGACTACGTCATGCATCCGCAGCTGTTGCGCGTCTTCGTGACGATCCGGATGACGATACTCGCCGGCGCGGTGCTCGCCCTCTCGGCCCTACGCAGCCGAATCGGCACGCGCTACGTCGGGACGCTCAGTCTCTGCATGTTTCTCCTCACCGGACTCGGGATCGTCCTCATGACGAGCTTCAACGGCGGCGGCTCGAGCCCGTACTACGCGGGCGTGAATCTGGTGATGCTGGCGGGCGCCGTCCTGATGCCGTGGGAACTCTCGATCTCGGTCGCGTGCTGCGTGACGCTCGTCGCCGCCTACACGCTCAGCTCTCTCGCCTGGGCAGGCGTGCCCGATCCGCGCGTCTTCGTCGGCAATCTCTTCTTCCTCTTCTCGACCGCGATCATCACCGTGGTGAGCCATCACGTCGGCGCCGAGGCGCGCCGGCGGGAGTTCTTGCAACGGGTCGCGATCGAGGAGGCGGGACGCCACCGCGATCAATTCCTCGCCAACGTCACCCACGAGCTGCGGACGCCGCTCGCCGCCATTCTCGGCTTCTGCGAGATGATGGCCGACTCCATGACGGGAGCGACCGACGGGCAGCGCGGCTGGCTCGCGCGCATCCGCGAGAACGCCTTCACGCTCTACCGGTTGATCGTACAGGTCCTCGACTTCTCGAAGATCGAGGCCGGCGAGATGGATCTCGTCCACGAGCGCGTCCGTCTGGACACGATCGTCGCCAAGGTCACGGACGACATGCGCGCCATTGCAGGCCCGGACGGCGTCGAGGTCACCATGGAGCTCGACGTCGAGGCGCCGGTCGTGATCGGTGACGTGGGACGCATCGAGGAGATCGTCACCAACCTCGGCTCCAACGCGCTCAAATTCTCCGGCGGCCGGCCGGTGGTCCTGCGCGTCACGACCGGCACGATCGACGACAAGTCAGGATGGGATCGCATCGTCCCCGCGCCCGCAACCGACGCGGCTGGGCGGACCTACGCGCAGGTGGCGGTGATCGATCGCGGCGAGGGCATTCGGCGCGAAGACCTGCGTCGCCTCTTCGTCGCCTTCCAGCAGCTCGACGGCACGCCCACCCGCCGCCACGGCGGCACCGGCCTCGGGCTCGCGATCAGCGCCCGTCTCGCGGCCGCCATGCACGCGCACATCGCCGTCCGCAGCACCCACGGCGTCGGCTCGACGTTCGCGCTGCTCGCTCCCGTCGCGCAGCCGATCGCGGCCGGGTCGGATGCCGGGGGCTTCCACGCCGGTGACGCGGGCGCCGTCGCCGATCAGCCGGCCTTCGCGGTACTCGTCGGCGGGCGCTGAGGAATCATCCGCAGCTCGGGACCGCCGTACCCGAGCGTCCCCTCGAACGCGAAAAACTCGGGCGGGCTCTCGCGCGTGAACCAGAAGTAGTGCGTAGGGATGAGGCTCGCGAAGACCACGTTCTGCACCGGGCCGAGGTCGGCCTTCAGCCGAACCTTGGTCGTCGGCTCACTGACGTTGCCGATCTTGAAGTTT
>JBGOSW010000109.1:0-14343 GCA_041476145.1 Binatia bacterium | reverse complement strand
CCCCGCGCGCTGCGCGCGCGCTGGACGTCGGCGCACGGAGTGAATCCGCGCGCCTCCCTCGACCTCGTCCCCGCTCGCTGCGCGCGCGCTGGACGTCGGCGCACGGAGTGAATCCGCGCGCCTCCCTCGACCTCGTCCCCGCTCGCTGCGCGCGCGCTGGACGTCGGCGCGCGGAGTGAATCCGCGCGCCTCCCGGCATCAAGAGTGAGGTAGCTCGAGGCTGGCGGCGGCGATGCAGACGCTCGCGATCCCGAGGAGGAGGACGCCGCCGTTCAGCTGCACGGCGAGGCGGTGCAGGCGATCGAACTCGGCGCGCACCGCTGGATCGACGGTCGCTCCATGGAGCTGCGGGCGTAGCGTCTGTGCGCGCGGTTGGATGACACGGCCGGCGTAGAGCGTCGCCACGAGCATGAACGCCAGCATCAACACGATCGCCGACCACGGGCGCGTCGCGGAGGTGCCGCTGCGGAGCATGAACGCGGCGACGAGAGCGATGGCGCCGGCGACGGCACCGACGCCGTAGTAGCGCGGAAAGATCACGCCCACGACTTGACCGGCGATCTCCTGCGGCAACGCGCCGAAGACGCTCGGCGCGACGACGAACGAGAAGAAGACGATTTCGCCGAGCCAGACGACGAGCGCGAGCCAGAAGACCGCCTTGGCGACACCCATCGGCGGGTCGCTACTGGAGGCTCGGCCGCTCGGCGGCGGTGAGCGCCCGACGGTTCGCGAATCCCTCGTCCGTCCGGTGCCAGAACGCGATCTGCTTCTCGCCGTACTGCCAGCAGAGGAGGATGGTCGTACCGTCCACCTGCGCCGGGAAGTCGACCAGGCCGAGGTCGAGCCCCTTGAACTGGCAGCCGAGTGCCTCGATCTCGGCGACCGCCCACTCGAGACGATGCACGTCGTCGGCGAGATCGGGCCGCACGCGCAACACGTCTTTCGTCGTGTGCGCCTCCGTCCCGTCGGTATCGTCCGCTTCCTGCATCGCGCTGCGCAGCGTGAGCGCGGCGCGTTGCGCGTCCGCCATCAGCATCTCGAGGCGGGGGATCAACGCGTTCGCCTCCTCGATCGTGAAACGCCGCGCTTCTGCCATGCCAAGAATCCTAAATAGTTTTGTCAGTGCTGTCGAGTGAGTGACGGCGGCGTCGCGGGTTTGGGGTTGTCGCTACGGGAGCCCTGTATTACTGTCGCGCGCGGGGGGTCGGCCATGGCGCGCACAGAAGAGTTCGATCCTGAGAAGGCGTCGGAGGAGGGCGGGCAGAAGTTCTACGGCTTCGAGGAAGACGTCACCGGCATCCAGGTGCCGAGCGAGCTCTCGATCCTCCCGCTCCGCGGCGTGGTGATTTTCCCCTCGGCGATCGCGCCCCTCCTGATCTCGCGCGGCGCCTCATTGAAGCTCGTCGAGGACGCGCTCGTCGCCAACCGGATGCTCGGTCTGGTCGCGCAGAAGAACGCCGAAGAGGAAAGCCCCGGAAGCGAGGGCCTCTACTCGCGCGGCACCGCCGGCCGCATCCTGAAGATGCTCAAATACCCGGACGGCAGCGTACGCATCCTCGTCCAGGGGCTGCGCCGCATCGAGGTGCAGCACTACACGCAGCGCGAGCCGTACTTCGTCGCGCAGGTGCGGCACCTCACCGACGTCTACGAGCCGTCGAAGGACCTCGAGGCGGTGCAGGCGCACATGGTGCACCAGTTCGCGAAGTTCGTCTCGATGATCCCCTACCTCCCCGACGAGCTCCAAGTCGTGGTGATGAACATCAAAGACCCGGGGAAGGTCACCGATCTCATCGCCTCGAACCTCAACATCTCGCTCGAGGAGAAACAGGATCTCCTCAACACGCTCGACATGCGCACTCGCCTCGAGAAGCTGAGCACCATCCTCAATCGCGAGATCGAGCTCCTCGAACTCGGGCACAAGATCCAGTCGCAGGTGCAGACGGAGCTCAACAAGAACCAAAAGGAATTCTACCTCCGCCAGCAGATGAAGGCGATCCAGAAGGAGCTCGGCGAGGGCGACGCGCGCACCGCCGAGATCGAGGAGCTACGCCAGAAGATCATCGAGGCGAACATGCCGGAGGAGGCGAACAAAGCCGCCGAGAACGAGCTCGAGCGCCTGCGCATCATTCCGCCCGAGTCCGCCGAGCACACCGTGGTGCGGACCTACCTCGAGTGGCTCGTGAATCTGCCGTGGGCGGTATCCACCCCCGACAACCTCGACATCCCGCACGCCCGCGGCATCCTCGACGAAGACCACTTCGACCTCGAGAAGGTGAAGGACCGCATCCTCGAGTACCTCGCCGTCCGCAAGCTCAGGAAGGACCCGCGCGGCCCGATCCTCTGCTTCGTCGGCCCGCCGGGCGTCGGTAAGACGTCGCTCGGGCGCTCGATCGCGCGCGCCATGGAGCGGAAGTTCGTGCGGCTCTCGCTCGGCGGCGTCCGCGACGAGGCCGAGATCCGCGGACATCGCCGCACCTACATCGGCTCCCTCCCAGGCCGCATCATCCAGAGGCTGCGCAGCGCCGGCTCGAACAACCCGCTTTTCATGCTCGACGAGATCGACAAGCTCGGCGCCGACTTCCGCGGCGATCCCGCGTCGGCGCTTCTCGAGGTGCTCGACCCGGAGCAGAACCATACGTTCGCCGACCACTACCTCGACGTTCCCTTCGACCTCTCCAGGGTGATGTTCGTCACCACCGCCAACTACCTCGACCCGATCCCGCCGGCGTTGCAGGACCGCATGGAGGTCCTCGAGATCGCCGGCTACATCGAAGAGGAGAAGGTCCAGATCGCATGGCGCCATCTCATCCCGAAGCAGTTGCGGGAGAACGGCCTCGACGAGTCGCACATCGAGTTCACCGAGGAGGCGATTCTCAAGATCATTCGCAGCTACACGCGCGAGGCGGGCCTCAGGAACTTCGAGCGTGAGATCGGCCGCGTCTGCCGCAAGGTGGCGCGCGCCGTCACCGAAGGTCAGACCGAGCGTATCCGCATCACTCCGGAGAAGGTTCGCGAGTTCCTCGGACCGGAGCGGTTCTTCTCCGAGGTCGCCGAGCGGACGGGCGAGCCCGGGGTCGCAACCGGCCTCGCCTACACGCCGAACGGCGGCGACATCCTCTTCATCGAATCGACGAAGATGGGCGGAAAGAAGGGCCTGACGCTCACCGGACACCTCGGCGAGGTGATGAAGGAATCCGCGCAGGCGGCGCTCAGTTACATCCGCAGCCGCGCCGAGCGTCTCGGTATCGCCCCGGACTTTTTCGAGAACTGCGACATCCACATTCACGTACCCGCGGGGGCGGTGCCGAAGGACGGCCCGTCGGCCGGTGTCACGGTCGCGGCCTCGCTCGCCTCGCTCCTCACCGGCCGGCCGGTGAAGCACAACTTGGCGATGACCGGCGAAATCACCCTGCGCGGCAAGGTGATGCCGGTCGGCGGCATCAAGGAGAAGGTGCTGGCCGCCAAGCGCGCCGGCATCGACACCGTGATCCTGCCGAAGCTCAACGAGAAAGACCTCGAGGACGTGCCGCAGAAAGTCCGCGACGAGATGGTCTTCGAGTTCGTCGACACCATCGACGAGGTGCTGGAGCGCGCCCTCGAGCCACGCAGCGAGTCGGCCGAGCGCACCGGCGAGGGGCGCCGCCCCCGCGCCGCGAGCGTCTGAGCGGCGCCGGCCCGGCTCAACTGATCATCTCCGACGGCCGATAGTGCGTCGGAGCAACGACCTTCCACCCATGGCGGCAGCCCCCCGCATCCTCATGGCGGCGTCCGAGATGGCGCCGTACGCGCAGACCGGCGGTCTGGGCGACGTGCTCGCCGCGTTGCCTGCGGCCCTCGAGCGCCTGGGCGCGGCCGTCCATGTCGTCCTCCCCGCGTACCGCACGGTCGACTGGGACGCCGCCGGCGCCGCCCCGAGCGGCACGCTCGAGCTGCGCGCCGGTGGCGCCCGCCGCGAGGTGCGCATACGGACGGCGCGCGCGGGCGCCGTGACGGTATCGTTCGTGGAGGCCGACGACTACTTCGGGCGCGATCACCTGTACGGCGGGCCCTACGGCGACTACCCCGACAACGCCGAGCGCTTCGCCTTCTTCTCGCGCACGGTCCTCGCGCTCGCGGCGCGGCTCGAGCCGGCACCCGACGTACTGCACTGCCACGACTGGCAGACCGCCCTCGTCCCCGTCTTCGCACGGGCGTTTCCGGACCCACGCCTCGCCGGCACACGCACGCTGCTGACCGTCCACAACCTCGGGTACCAGGGGATCTTCCCCTCTTCCGTCTGGCCGCTCCTCGATCTCGACTGGAGCTACTTCACCCCGCGCACGCTCGAGTTCTACGGACAGGTGAACTTCCTGAAGGGCGGGATCATCTTCGCCGACGCGCTCACGACCGTGAGCCGGCGCTACGCCGAGGAGATCCTCACCGTCGAGTACGGTCACGGGATCGACGGCGTGCTGCGCGAGCGCCGCCACGTCCTCCACGGCATCCTGAACGGGGTCGACTACACGAGCTGGGATCCGCGGCACGACCCCTACATCGCGACGCCGTACGGCGCCGACGATCTCGCGGGAAAGGCACGCTGCAAAGCCGATCTGCAAGCACGCTTCGGCCTGCGCGTCGCGCCGCACACGCCGCTCTTCGGCATGGTCTCGCGCTTCGCCGATCAAAAGGGACTCGACATCGTGAGCGCGGCCATCCCGGAGCTCCTACGCCACGACCTCCAGCTCGCCATCCTCGGCAACGGGGACGCACGCTACGAGCACGAGCTCGCCGCCGCGGCGCGGCCGGCGCCTGGACGTCTCGCGGTGCGCATCGCGTACGACACCGCCGCCGCGCATCAGGTGGAGGCGGGAGCGGACGCGTTCCTCATGCCGTCCCGCTACGAGCCCTGCGGCCTGAATCAGATGTACAGCCTGCGCTACGGCACGGTGCCGGTGGTGCGCGCCACCGGCGGCCTCGACGACACCGTCACCGAGTTCGACTCGACGACCGGTCGCGGCAACGGCTTCAAGTTCGCCGCGTATACGCCGCAGGCGCTGCTCGGCGCGATCCGCCGCGCCGTCGACGTGTACCATCGGCCGGTCGATTGGCGTCGCCTCATGCGCGCCGGCATGGCCTGCGACTTCTCGTGGCGCGAACCGGCTGAACGCTATCTCGCGCTCTATCGTTCGCTGCTCTCGCAGCCGCACTGAGCGTCTCCGTCCGCCCGGCAGATTCCTCCCGGCAGAGTTTTCCGCTGTGACCCGAGCACGGCGTGATTCGCCGCGCTCTTCCCCTTCGGCATCGCGTTTGCTCCCAGCGGCACACGGAGGAACCGCATGATGCGCATCGAACCCGACCGGGGCACCCTGTCCGCCTTGCGTCCGACGACCGACTCGACGGCGTCGGACACTGGCTTCGCGAGCGCGCTCGGCAGCGCGCGCAACTCCGTCGATCCGAGCCTTCCGGAGGCGACGGATCCTTCCAACGCCGGCGTGACTCCCATCGCCGAGCGCTGGGGAGAATACGGACGCGGGGCCACCGCCGAAGGTTACGGGGCGCCACCCGACGCGGCGCAGTACAGCGATCTTCCGGTCGGGCCCGATCAACCCGCGAGTCCGCTGAACCCGAGCGGCGTCACGACGAGGCCCGCGTTTACCGTCGACGGCTACACAGCCCGCGGCACGCCCGTCCCGCCGGGCTTCTACAATCTCGCATACTACAACTGGTACCTGCGTGATGGCGGGACACCGCTCGGAGGCTTTCCGCAGCTCGCCGACGGCGCCACCATCAGCGAGACCTATGGCACGTTCGGCGATGGCGCCGAGCGCGCGACGAGCTTCGTGTCGGCGCCCGCCGCGGGCGGTGATAACCCGGGCTGCGCGAGCGCGGCGGCGGGAACGGCGGTTGCCGATGCCGGTCCGGCCACGACGGGCGTCGAAGGCGCGCCTTCGACGGCGGCCACGAGCGTCACGAGCACGCTGGCGCGCGCCGCCGCTGCGGTCGCCGCACCGGCGAGCACCGCGACCGCGGCGACGCCCGCGGCGAAGGCGGCCGCCGCGTCCGACGCGAGCACCGGCGCGTCGATCGCCAATGCGCCCGTCGCGACCCCGGCGACGAACGACCTCGCGGCCGCGGTGCGCGCCGAGCTCACGACCTTGCTGAGCGATCTCCTGCGAGAGGCATAGCGCGGCGCCCGCTCAGGCGCGCCAGCCCCGGCGACAGACGCGCAGCAGCTCCTCGGGCGCCGCAATCAAGACGTCGGCCGCGCTCTCGCGAACCGAGTCGCCGCTGAACCCCCAAAGGACCCCGCAGGTCGCGACGCCGGCACTGCGGCCGGTGGTGACGTCGATCGCCGAGTCGCCGACCATCAGGGTGCGCGCCGCCGGCACGCCGGTCTCGCCGATCAGACGCAAGAGACCACTCGGGTCGGGCTTTTTCGCCGCCAGCGTGTCGCCGCCGACGAGGCGCGGGAAGCGCGCACCGAGGCCAAGCCCGTCGACGATCGCGCGACTCATGTCCTCGGGCTTGTTCGTCAGGACCGAAAAGACGACGCCCTCCTCGGCGAGCGTCTCGACGACGGCGCCGAGGCCGGGATAGAGCGCGCTGTGATCGAGCAGGTGGGCGCGATACCACGGCATGAAGATCGCCACCCCGGGCTCGAGGAGGTGGGCGCGCTCGGGGCCGAGCGCGCGCTCGAGCAGCGCGCGCGCGCCGTGCCCGACGTAGCCCCAGAGTGTGTACGGATCCTCGGGCGGCAGCCCGAGCTCGCGCAAGGTGACGTTCACGGCCTCGGCGAGATCGTCTTTGGTGTCGACGAGCGTGCCGTCGAGGTCGAAGACGAGGTGTCCGAACGCGGTCACGCGCCGACACGGCGGGCGCGGCGCACCCGGTTGCGGAGACTCACCGCGGCGATCGGCGCGCGGGCCCCGTACTCAAGCGGAGAACGACGACCCGCAGCCGCAGGTTCGCTCCGCCTTCGGATTCTCGAACTTGAAGCCCGCGCCGTGCAGCCCGGCGACGTAGTCGAGCGTCGTCCCGTTGAGATACTCGACCGACGCAGCGTCTACGAGTACGCGGATGCCGTCGATCTCGGCCACGCGGTCGTCGGGCTTCGGCTGGTTGTCGAAGCTCATGGTGTACGAGAACCCCGAGCAGCCACCGCCGACGACCCCCACCCGCAGCCCGTACTCGGGTCCGAGCGACTCGCGCTGCATCGCGGCCTTCACCATCGCGACCGCTTTGTCGGTGAGCGCGATGACCTGATCCTGCTCGGAAGACACGGTGCCGGCCGTGTGCGTCTGTGCATCCATGTCAGCGAGGCTAACGGGGCCCGGATGGAGAGTCAATCCGGCCGGTCACGACGGAAGCCGGAAGTCCTCGGAGGTCTCGTTCGTCGGCGTGACGGCGAGCGGCGTGAGCGCCGCCCAGTCGGGCTCGCCCTGCGTAACCATCCCCGCGGCCTCGCGTTTGCGCTTCAGCTTTTCGAGGAGCGTCGTGCGGTTCAGATGGAGCAACCGCGCCGCCTCCTTCTTGTTGCCACGACTGATGTGCAGCGCACGCGCGATGATGCGGTCCTCGATGGACGCCATCTCGCGATAGAAGTCGATGCCCTGCTGATCGAAGTCCCACGGCGGCGTCGTCCAACCACCGGTCGCGCTCACCCGCCCGCCGCCACGCAGCTGCGGCGGCAGACTCTCCGGACGAATCACGCGATCGGCGTCGCCGAGGACGACGAGCTGCTCGAGGAGGTTCTTCAACTCGCGCACGTTACCCGGCCAATGGTACGCGCTGAGCACGCCGAGCGCGTCGTCGGTGATCTCGAACCGCTGCAGGCCTTTGACGGTGTGCAGATGGCCGAGGAACCACTCGACCAAGAGTGGGATGTCCTCACGCCGCTCGCGTAGGGTGGGCATCTCGACGGGCACGACGCGCAACCGGTAGTAGAGGTCCTCACGGAAGCGACGGTCGGCGACCGCCTCTTCGAGGTTGCGGTTCGTGGCGGCGATGATGCGGACGTCCACGCACTGCGTGGTGACACCCCCGACCGGCTCGAACATGCCGTTCTCGAGCACGCGCAGCAGCTTCACCTGCAGTTTCGGGCTCATGTCGCCGATCTCGTCGAGGAAGATCGTGCCGCCGTCGGCGAGGCGGAAGCGACCGATGCGCGAGCAGATCGCGCCGGTGAAGGCGCCGCGCTCGTGGCCGAACATCTCGCTTTCGAGGAGATCCTCCGGGATCGCGCCGCAGTGGACGGGAACGAGTCGCTGCAACCGCCGGCGGCTGCGCGTGTGGATCGCCTGCGCGACGAGTTCTTTGCCGGTACCGCTCTCGCCGGTGATCAGTACGGTGGCGTTGGTGCCGGCGACGCGACTGATGATGTCGAACACCCCCTGCATCCGCCGGTGTCGTCCGATGATTCCCGCAAAGCCCGGTGATTCCGCCTCGTCCGGCGTAGCTTCGCCCACCGCTGTCGGGCTCGTCACCGCCAACTCCGTCGCCACCGTTTCCGTCTCCGGATTCACGAACTCGAACGCTCTCATCGTCCCTCCTTGGCCGCCCCGCGGCGTTCGAGGAAGCGAGGAGCAAGCGAGGTGCCAGAAACTTGAACAACTCCTATGAGGAACGCTCAAACATCGTGAGCCACTGAATTGTCACGTGAAAATCCTGACGCGATCGTGGGTGCGGCCGTCGGCACCGCTGCACGCATGCATCGACACCGTACATTCCTGTCGGCGCACGGCCGAAATTTGGCGATTGGCGCCCGGGCGCGGGCTTACGCCCGCGCCGCAAGCTCGTGCGGTATCACGAGATGGTCCGGCGGGCAGCGCGGATCGTCGAGAACGATCTGGCGCGCACGCCGGGTGCGCATGTCGATTACGACCGGCGCCATGAGATTCACCGTCATGCGCGTCGGATCGGGCGGAATCGTGACGATCACGAAGAGCGCGATCTCCGCCGGATCGCTGTCGAGAAGGCGCGCCGCGAGCTCGAGGGGCGGCTGGTAGTCGGGGACGAGCTCGCCGGGATTGGCGACGGCGAACGCCAGCTCCGGGTCGTCCATGGCGAGCAGCCACTTGAACGGCGAGCCCGGCCGATGATCGAGGACGACGTAGCGGCGGAGTGTAGGAAAACCGACGAGGCCTTGCGGAACGTGCAGGACGCTCGCGGATGGCACCTCGAAGGAGCCGAACCGTCGCGACCGCACGTGCAACACGTCGGACGCGGACGCGCCGCCTTCGTCACGCGCGGCGACGCGCTCAGCCGTGCTTACCATGGCCGATCTCCTCCCACAGCTCGGCGGCGCCCGCCAAACGGTCCTCGCCGGCGAGCCGCGCCCGTTGATTCTGATCCTCGATCGCCCGGAAGATTTCCTCGCGAAAGATGCGCACGTGCGGCGGCGCCGTCAGCCCGAGTCGCACCTGGCCGCCGCGGATCGCGAGTACCTGCACCCGCACCTCGTCCCCGATGCGGATCGTCTCCCCGATTTTGCGTGTCAGCACCAACATGCCGCCCTCCTGGCGGGCACCGCGCGATCACAGTTGTAGATAATCGAGCAGGCTCGTTTGCAGCTTGCTGCCGACGGCGAGTGTTGCTTGGAGCGTCGTCTGCAGTTGCACGAACAGGCTGATCGCGGTCGTGATGTCGACGTCTTGAATGTCGCTCAGCATGGCTTGTGCACCGTTGGTCAAGCTGGTGATTTGATTGCTGCGATCCTGGAGCCTCGTCACGCGACCGCCGACGCTCGCGCGCTCCTCGCGGATACCGGCCGCGGCGCTCGCGAGCGCATCCACGCTCGTCGTCGGCGCGGCGCCGCTTGCCAGTGTCTGGCGCATCTGGTCGAGGGCGGTGAGCGCGGCGCCGAACACTTGGTCGCCCGGCGTCGTGAGTGCGACCGTCTGGCCGGAGGCGATCGGAAGCGTGAACGGATCGCTCGGCCCGCTGTATGCCGTCGCCGGATCGAACCCGGGATCGTCGAGGTTGGCGAACGGCTGGGGACCGCTGGCGAGACCGCCGAAGACGTAGCGGCCGGCAACCGCAGTGTTCGCGAGCGTCAGGACGCTGCTCTCGATCTGCGTCACCTCCGCCGCGGCTTGCTGGCGCTGCGCGGCCGTGAGGAGGCCGCTCGACGTCTGCGAAGCGATCTCGCTGGCGCGGGTGAGCAGGCTGTCGGTCTGCTCGAGCGCGCTGTCCTCGGAGCTCAACACGGCGTTTCCGAACCCGATGCCGTCGCTCAAGGCGGCGAGCGCGCGCGTCTGGCTGGTGAGCCGGTTCGCCTGCGCGGCGCCGGCGGGATCGTCGCTCGCGTTCTGCAGCTTCCGCTGCGTGCTCACCTGCGTTTGCGCATCGGCGATTTGGCGTTGCAGGTTGCCGATGCTCGTCGAGAGCTGACGCAACAGGGTCGCCTGGGTGACGCGCCCGAGAATCATCGGATGAGCCCCAGGAGGTCGTCGAGCATGTGGTTGCTGACGACGATCAGCTGCGAGGCGGCTTGGAAGCCGCGCTGGAATCGAATCAGGTCGGTGAACTCCTCTTCGAGGCTCACGCCCGAGATCGCGTCACGCTGCGCGTCGAGCGATGCGGCGACGGTCTGCTCGATCGTCACCTGCTCGTCCGCGGCGCGCGTGATCGCACCCGCATGCGCCTGCACGCCGCCGAAAAAGTCGTTGAGCGTGGCGCCGCCGAGCGTCGCGAAGGTGGTGTCGCCGACGGCAAGCAGCGCCTGCGCGCCGGCGTTGTCGCCGGGATTGGCGCTGCGTGCCGCGGCGATGCCGCGCGGATCGGCGAGCGCGACCGTCAGATCGGCGGCACCGGTCCCGGCGAAGAGCGGTGCCCCGACCAGACCGTCGAGGTCGCGTCCCGCGCCGTCGGTCTGGACGGCGTTCACCGCGTCGCGGAGCGTGCTCGCGAGCGTATCGAGGTCGCCGGCGATCGACGGCGTCGTCTGGTCGCGCACGGCAATCAGTGCGCCGAGCGTGCCGCCGAGACTTCCCGGGAGCGCGACGACCGTGCCGGCGGCGTCGCGCACGCCCACCTGAACGACGCTGCCGCCGTCGAGCGCCACCCCACCCGCGCCCGCCTGCGTCGCCAGCGTCGCCGCGTCGTTGCCGAGCACGAGCGCGGCCCCCGACGCCGCGAATACGTTCAGCGTCCCGTCGCTCTGCTCGACGACGTGAATGTCGAGGTCCTTCGCGAGCGATGTGAGGGCCTCGCGTCGCGTGTCACGGAGGTCATTGGCGGTGCCGCCGCCGATCTCGGCGGCACGGATGGTCGTGTTGAGCCTCGCGATCGACGTCAGCAGTTGGTTGGCGTCGCTGGTCGTCTGCACGACTTGCCGGTCGGCGTCGCGCTGCGACGTCGCGACCTGCGCGGTGGTCGCGCGGAGCTCCGAGGCAAGGGCGTCCGCCTTATCCAGCAGGTTGGCCCGCACCGCGAGATCCTGCGGGCTCGTTGCGAGCGCATTCACCGCCGCGAAGAAATCCTGCAGCGCAGTGCCGACATTCGATCCTTGGACGGGAAAGGCGTTCTGGATGCGGTCGAGGAGGTCGCGATTGGTGGTCGCGGCCGCCAGCGTCGAAGCGCTGGCGAGACGACGGACCTCGAGGAACGGGTCGACCGCTTGCTCGACGGTGTCGACGCGCGCGCCATTGCCGATGATGCCGCCCGCCGGCGGAATGTTCGTGAGCACGGCGCGCTGTCGGCTGTACCCCGGGGTATTCACGTTGGCGATGTTCTGGCCGGTCACCTGGAGCGCGCGCTGCTGCGCCAGCAACGCCTGCCGGGCGATCGACAACGGTGCGAAGATCGCCATCTACGCGCTCCAGCGTCCGGCGGCTGGTAGCGGCGTGCGCAACACCGCCCGGCCGTCGTAGCGGCTGTCGGGAAGCTCGCGACGGATCACCGTGAGGGTGTCGGTCACCTGCGCGAGCGCGGCACGTACGACGGCCTCGTTGATGCGTTGTGCGCGCCGGACGCGTTCGGCGTCGCGTCGCACGTCGTCGACGACGGCCGCCAGTGCAGCGTCGTCGGCGACCAGCGTCGCGAACGCGACCTTCATCTCGCGCACGCGTTCGCGGCGGAGCCGCGACACGCGCCCCCATTCCGCTTGCAGCGCCTCACGCTCGCGCAGGCAGGCGAGCAGCGCCAGGTGGTCGTAGCCGGCCGCGGCGGCCCGCTCGGCATCGAGGATCGGCAGCAGCCGCGCACAGCACTCACGCTCGAGCTCGAGCAGGGCGCGCAGGCTCGGCCCCTCGGGCTCGAGGCTCATGACGTCAGACCACGAGATCGGCCGCGAGCTCGTCCACCAAGCTCTTTGCCACCGCATCCGGCGCCGGACGATAGGCATTGGCGACGACGCGCGCCCGCAAGCTCGAAACCCGTGACGAGTCCGGCTGCTCGACATCGCCGAGGTCCGCCCGCAGCCGCTGGCGCAGCCGCGCCCCCTCGGAAAGCTCGACACGGTCCGCCGAGCCCTCGCCATCGCGTCCCCGCCCCACCGGCGGCGTGAAGCTCGGTGCCGGTGCAACCGCTCCGGGATCGTCTACGCCGGGGAGACCCGGGATCGATGTTCGTCTGGTGATTCGCATGCGTCGGCCCTTCCCCGGTACCTCCGGGGTACCGTCGGTCAGGATATCGACCGGAGGCTGCCGAACCTTTAGCGGTGGAGCGGTATGGAAATGCCACTCAGGCCTCCTCGGGCTCGCCCCGCGGCGGCACGGCGGCCGTGGAGATCGACCGCAAAACGGCTGCGGGATCGACGACTTGGCCGTTGCGAGTCATCGCGAGATGGACGTGCGGTCCGGTACTTCTCCCCGTCGATCCGATCGTCGCCAGGACATCGCCCGCGGCAACTTTCTGGCCTGCGCGCACTAGGGCGCGGGCCACGTGCGCGTAGGTGCTGACGACGTCGCCGTCGCGCACTTCGACCACGTTCCCGGCGCGGCCGCGGCGCCCACTGAAGGTCACCTCGCCCGATGCCACGGCATGGATGGCGCTGCCGCGCGGCGCGGCAACGTCGATGCCGCCATGAAAGGCGCGCGCGCCGGTGATCGGGTCGCGACGGACGCCGAAACCCGACGTCACCCGGCCCTCGGCGCCGGCGACGAGTTGGGTCGCAACGCCGTCCTCGGCCGCTGTCGTTGCGGTGGCGCGTACGGCGGTGCCGTCCTCCGCCACTGCCCGTCTCGAGGTCGGGACGCCGTCGGCCGTGCCCTGCGCCGGTGTCGCGTCGCCGGCCGGCGCGGCCGCGTGCTGATGGCGTTCGATCTGCGCCGCGAGCTGCTCGGCGAGGCCGAGGTGGGCGTCTTTCGCGATGCTCCGCGCCAGCTCCTGATCGAAGGCGCCGTCGAGCACCTTGTTCGCGCCGCTGTCGCCGCCTCCGAACAGGCCCGTGCTCGAAACCGTCTTGCGCATGGCGCCGATTATCTGCGCGACCAGGATGGCCTCGAACTCACGCGCGACCTCGAGCGGCGACTTGCGCGCCAGACGCTGCTGTTCGTCGAGGCCGCGCGGGGTCGACGCCAGGAGTGCCTGCGGAGCGAGACCAGTGATCGTGAGCGGGCTCATGCGTGACCTCCCTCACATCAGCTCGAGCTCGGCATCGAGGGCGCCGGCGGCCTTGATCGCCTGGAGGACGGCGATCAGGTCCTGCGGCGTGACGCCGAGGGCGTTCAGGCCGCCGACGAGCTGCCCGAGGTTGACGGCGCCGCGCAGCAGCGCGAGGCGCTGCGCCTTGCCTTCCTCGACGTTGATCGTGCTGTCGGGCACGACAACGGTCTGACCGTTCGAGAACGGCGCCGGCTGCGAGACACCGAGGTCGGTCTTGACCTGGATCTGCAAGCTGCCGTGCGCGATCGCGACCGGCGCGATGTGGACGTCCTCGCCCATGATCACGGTTCCGGTGCGCTCGTTGACGATCACCTTGGCGCGGCGGTCGGGCGCCACCTCGAGACTCTCGATCTCCGGCAAGAGCGTCATGACGCGCTCGTGATCGAGGAGGCGGATCTCGATCGTCGCGGGATCCACCGCTTGCGCGGCGCCGTCGCCGAGCGAGGCGTTCACGGCGCTCGCCACCCGAGTCGCGGTCGTGACGTCGGCCTCGTGCAGGCTGAGCCGGACGATCCCGTCGGCGCCGAGCGTGACCGGAACCTCGCGCTCGACGATGGCCCCGCCGGTGACGACGCCGACGGTCGGATGACCGCTCGTCGCCGACGCGCCCGCGGCCTGCGCCGAGAAGCCGCCGCCGAGCGAGACGGCGCCTTGCGCGACGGCGTAGACCTGCTGGTCGGAGCCGAGGAGCGGCGTCGAGACGAGCGTGCCGCCGCGCAGCGACTTGGCGTCGCCGATCGACGACAGCTGCACGTCGAT
>JBGOSW010000108.1:0-14345 GCA_041476145.1 Binatia bacterium | reverse complement strand
CGCTCCAGGCGCGCATCCACAACGAGGTCGATCCACCGACGAGCGTCACCGGGCAATGCACCGCCACGACGAGCTTCCACGTCGCAATCCGCGGGCCGTTCGGCGCCGGAGTCTGCAAGTCGACGAAGCGCGACGTGCGCATGGTCACGCTCTCGACCCTGATCGACGGCAAAGTGTTCCGCGACGTCGACCGACTGAAGCTGCGCTGCGATCCGGCGCCGGACGGCTGCAGCGCGCAGCAGCTCTTCAGCGGCACCTTCGACCGCATCCAGCGGCAGATCTTCACCCAGAGCTGCGCCGTGAGCGGCTGCCACGATTCGCAGAGCCGGACCGGAAATCTATTACTCGAGAGCGGCGCCGCTTATACGAATCTCGTCGACGTCGCGCCGACGAACCCGAACGCGAATGTCGCCGGCTGGAAGCGCGTGCACACGCTCGACACCACCAGCGGGGATCCGGCGACGAGTCTGCTGCTCCAGAAGCTTCTCGGTCCGCCGGCCGGCTTCGGGGCCCGCATGCCGTTCAATCGCCCGAAGCTCGACCAGTCGTTGATCGACGTCGTCGGGCTGTGGATCGCGGCCGGCGCGCCCGCGACCGGCTGGGTCCCCGGAACCGACTGAAACGAACCAACGAAGGAGAACGCATGGGAGACGCCAACACCGTCCTGGATGCCGCTGCGGCGCGGCACCTCTTGAAGCGCACCGGCTTCGGGGCGACGCCGGCCGCCGTCGCCAAGGTCGTGAAGCGCAACGACACCCGCGGCGAAGCGGTCGACCGCCTGCTCAAGTTCACGCCCAAGAAGTTCCAGCCCGGCGGCAAGGGGAAGGACCCGAGCCTCCAGGA
Organism: Binatia bacterium; assembly: GCA_041476145.1. Lineage (GTDB taxonomy): Bacteria > Desulfobacterota > Binatia > UTPRO1 > UTPRO1 > DP-19. The sequence goes on along the minus strand of JBGOSW010000108.1, from coordinate 13,502 downwards.
AAGCCACGACAAGTGGATCACCTTCATGCTGGCGGCGAAGGCGCCGCTGCAGGAGAAGCTCGTCCTCTTCTGGCACGACCACTTCGCGACCAGCAACGTCAAGGTCGCCAACACGGCGCAAATGGCGCAGCAGAATCTCTTGCTGCGGCTCTTCTGCAAGGGCAACTTCCGCGACTTCGTGAAGGCGATCAACAAGAACCCGGCGATGCTGGAATTCCTCGACACCGTACGCAGCGGCCGCCGCCATCCCAACGAGAACTACGCGCGCGAGCTGATGGAGCTCTTCACGCTCGGCGTCCTCGACACCGCCGGCAACCCGAACTACCTGCAGGACGACATCGTCCAGATCGCGCGCGCGTTCAGCGGTTGGCGGTACGACGACAAGAAGCAAACCGCGTTCCTCGATTCCGACCATCACGACTTCATGGTCGATTTCCCCGAGCGTGGACCGAAGACGATCTTCATCGTACGCGGCGGCTTCGGCGCCTCCGGCCGCTCGTTCGCGGCGAACGGCGAGGGCGCTCCCGAGATCGACACCGTCATCGACATCCTCTTCGCCCACACCGACACCGACGGGAAGAACACGATCGGGCGCCGGATGGCGCGACGGCTCCTCGAGTACTTCGCGCACGCCGAACCCGACATCGCGGTCATCGACGCGGTCGTCGCGGCGTCGTCGTTCGACGTGGCGTGGGACGTCGGTGCCCTGGTGCGCGCCATCCTGGTGCACGACGCGTTCTACGAGACGGCGGCGCCGCCGCCGTTCGACGCTGCGACGAAGAAGTCGGTCCTGTGGCCGGTCGACTACGTCGTCAGCACGTTGCGCGTGCTCGGCATCAAGCCGGACCCAGGCAAGCGCGGCGACGCCCTGCGCGTCGCGGGCAGCGATTCGATCCGCGGCAGCTTGACCGACATGGGACAGAGCCTTTTCGAACCGCCGAGCGTCTTCGGCTGGGACTGGGAGGCGGCGTGGATCAGCAGCGCCACGCTGCTCGCGCGCTTCGCCTTCGTGCGCGGCGTCGTCGGCGCGCGCGTGAAGGGGAAGACCGGATTTCACCCCGAGAAGTTGATCGACCTCAAGCTCACGAATCCCGGTGCGATCGTCGACGCCGTGACCGATCTGCTCGGCGTCACGGACCAGCTCACGACCACCGAGCGCGACGTCCTCATCGCCTATCTGACCGACGACGGCGCGCAGCCGGTGATCGACCTCACGGACCCGGACGTGCAGAACGTGAAGCTCCACGGCCTCTTCGCGCTGGTGCTCGAGTCGCCGGCGTATCAGCTCCACTAACGCGATCAGGAGATACGATGGCAATCACACGACGACAGTTCCTCAAGCGCTCGGGCGCCGTGTCGGCGGCGGCGCTGCTCGGGCCGAATCTCTTCAGCAACCCCTTCATCCGCCGCGCGTTCGCCGAGACCATCGGCGATCGCTATCTCGTCGTCATCTTCCTCGATGGGGGAAACGACGGGCTGAACACCGTGGTGCCGGTCGACGACGGTGGCGGCTCGCTGCGCACCGCATACGAGGTGGCGCGCCTCGCCGGTACCGGCGGCCTCCGCCTGACGCCGAGCGACCTCGCGGCAACCCTCATCGGCACCGATCCGAACACCGGCGCCCAGCTCGCGCTGCATCCCGGATTCGGCGGCTTCAAGGCGCTGTACGACCTCGGGAAGCTCGCCGTCATCCAGGGCTGCGGCTACCCGAACTATTCGCTGTCGCACGACGAGTCGCGCGCCATCTGGATGGCGGGCGACCCGTCGACACCCGGCGGCGCCCCCGGCTGGGTCGGTAAGCACCTCGCGGCGAACTACATCGGCAGCGACATCCCGGCGGTGAGCATATCGGACCGCGTCGCCGGCGAGCTGCGGCAGGGGACGACGAGCGTTCTCGCGGTGCGGCGGCTGCGCGATCTCGGCTTCCCGTACGACGACGTCTCCTCGAACGACATCGCCGCCAAGCGCGCTGCGTTCGCGGCGCTGTACGACGCCGCCGGCAGCGTGGCGCAGTCCACCATCCACTACATCGGCGACAGCGGTACCTCGACCTTGCTCGCGAGCGAGAGCTACCCGGCGCTCGACGACCTCTACGTGACCGACCGCCCCGCCTTCGACGCCGCCTACGACGCCGTCAACAAGAGCACCGCGCGCGACCTGCGCGAGATCGCGAAGATGATCTACGGCGTGAAGAACAGCGTCCCCAACGTGCACGCGCGCTTCTTCCAGTTGAGCAACGGCGGCTACGACACGCATTCCGACCAGGGCGCCGCCGATCCCGCTGGACAGCAGTACGGCCTGCACCAGGAGCTCGGCGACTCACTCAAGGTCTTCCACGACGACCTCGCCGACATGGGGATCGCCGACAAGGTGTGCGTCGTCGTGTGGAGCGAGTTCAGCCGTCGCGTTCCGCAGAACGACAGCGGTACCGATCACGGCTCGCAGGGTCCGGTGTTCGTCGTCGGCGGCGGGATCACCGGCGGCGTGTACGGCAACCACCCGAACATCGACGCCGCCGCCCTCGACGACAACGGCAACACCGTCTACGGGCAGGACGCCGGCGGCTTTCGCTCGACCGACTTCCGCGACATCTACGGGACGATCCTCAAACACTGGCTGAACCTCCCGGAGCCGACGATCCTTTCGAGCATCCTCTCGCTCGACGGCGGCAGTCCGAGTACGCGCTGGACGACGGCGAACTTCGATCTCGGGTTTCTCTAGAGAGCGTCGACTACAGGCGGGCGATCGTCTCCGCGGCGATCCAGCCGCGCGTGCCATCGGGCCGCTCGACCTGCGCCCATTGGTCGCGGCTCGAGAGCACGCGGAGCACGGCACCGGTCTTCACTGCGAAATGCGCGGTGCCGCCTGGTGACGGCTCGAAGCGCACGGTCGCGCCCTGCGGATCGACGACGACGGCGTAGGCCGGCAGGTCGACGCTGAGGACCCGGTACGCCGCCGACGACCCGACGACGAGGAGCAGCGCCGCGACGGCGATCGTGGCGCACCCCGCCACCCGCTCGAACGGCGGTGCCAGGCGGCGGCCGATGGCGAGCAGCATGACCGCGACGTAGAGCGCGCTCGCGAGGCGGAGCAGCGTGTCGCTGGCGAGGCGCGAGGCCAGCGGAAAGAACAGCCGCGCGACGAGCGGCGGTTCGTCCGGTGGAACACCCTCGCGCGCGAAGCGCAGGTTCGCCTGGAGGTCGGGATCGCCCGGCATGAGGCGTCGTGCACGCTCGTACGCGAGCACCGCGTGCCCGATGTCGCCCGCTTTGAAATAGGCGTTGCCGAGGTTGAAGTAGAGCGGGCCGCTCTCCAGGCCGGTGGCGAGGAGGTGCTCGTACTCGGCCGCGGCCTCGGCGTAGTGCTCGTCGCCGTAGAGGGCGTTGGCGTGGAAGAAGATGGTGTTCGGCGTGTCGCCGCGCGCCGGAACGGCGGCGGCGACGAGTGCCGCGAGCAGCAGTGCGACGGCCGCCGGCGTCGCGCCGAGACGGCGCTGCCGCTCGAGCGCCCGCAGCAGCGATTCGGCGCGCGCCAGCGCCTGGCGCATGTCGCCGTCGGCCCCGCCGCCGGGGGCGAAGCGGACGTGCTCGCAGATCGCAAAAAGCTCGCGCAGCCCGTCGGCGACGTCCGCCGGCACACCCCGGCCGTGCACGCGCGCGGCGACGCTGTCGGCGGTGATGGCGCCTGGAGGGAGGTCGAGCTTGGCCGAGAGATACTCGCGGAGCACGCGCGCGAGCGCGTCGTAGAACGCGGCGCGATCGCCGCTATGGAGCGTCGCCGCGGCGGCCGCGAGGGCGCGGCGTGCGCTGCGTCCGGCGGTTGTGAAGCGCGCCAGGCGCGGATCGGCGCGTAGCCGCCGGCGTCGGCGATCGTAGAGGACGACGACCGCCCAGCTGGCGAGGGGCACGAGCTGCAGCATCCAAAACGTCGGGCTGCGATGGAGACGGCGGCCGATCGGCGTGAGCTCGCCCGGCGTGTCCTTGGTGAAGACGATGTCGCGTCCGAGCGTCTCGGGCGCCGGCGCTTGCGCCGGCGTTGCCGCCGCGCCCACCGGCGCCGGAGCGGCCGCCTGCGCCGAGGGCTGGACGGTGAGGGCGATCGGGGACGCGGTGAGGGTTCGGTACGCGGCGGCGTCGGGGTCGAAGTAGCTGAAGCGCAGCGTGGGCAGCGTGATCGTACCGGCGTGTTCGGGAATCACCACTTGCTCGAACACGGCGCGCGCCCGCCCGCCGGCCGGCACCGGGGCGGGGCTGCCCGACGCCTGCGGGAGAGGCTGCACCGGATAGGTCTTCAGCGCGTCGCTCGCGGCGAGCATCGGCGGCCGGATGCCGTCGAGGTTGCCGTCGCCCTCGATCGTGGTCGTGATCGTGACCGGGTCGCCGGCTTTGAGCGCGAGCGGCGCCGCCGCGACGCGCAGCTCGAAGCGCCCGACGGCGCCCGAGAAGTCCGCCGGCTTCCCCGCCTCGGGAAGCGGCAGCACCTCGAGCTGAAGGGCTTCGGATTGCAGCGTCACCGGCCGCCGCGCGCCGAAGGGATCGCCGCCGAAAAAGCGTTGCAAGAATGGATCGCGCCCGTCGCGTGTCGGCACGCTGAGCTCGAGAGTGGCGGGTCCGATCGTGAGCGCGCCGGCGCGCAGCGGCGTGAGCGTCGTCGCGAAGTCCACGACCTGGATGGTGCCCTGCGGGGTCTGCTCGCGACGCTGCACGGGATCGCGGAGCGGCTCGAGCGCAAACCCGTCGCCGGTGATCGTCGGGTAGTGGACGTCGGAGACTTGGACGGCGCCGACGGTGAGCGTCAGCGTCGCCGGCACGTGCTCGTGCAGGTAGGTACGCGTCCGCGGCAACGTGAGGACGAGACGGAGCTGCTCGCCGCTCGGTGCGCCGCGGCCACCCCCGGCGCCGGCGCGACCCGCGGGTGCGCCGGCGCCGACCTGCACGGTGACCGTGCCCGCATCGTAGCGCTTGCCGCCGGCGTCGACGGTGATCGGGCCGATCGTGAACGTGCCGGGCTTGGTCGCCGTCACCGTGAAGTGATGTGTGATCGACGCCGAGGTGCGGCCGTTCACGATCGAGAACTGCGACGACGGTCCGACGTAGCGGACGCCGAGTCCGTCGACGTTGGCGAGCGTCGGCGCCGCGGCGTTTTGCTCGCCGTCGATCTCGACGGCGAGATCGGCCGAATCGCCGACGGCAAGCTGCGTCCGATCGAGGCCGGCGTGGACCTGCACGTCGGCGGCGCGAGCCGTGGTCGCGGCGGCGATGACCGCGAGCAGGACGAGGACGCGGGCGAGGCTCCGCATCACCAGTCCTCCGCGGGCTCGGCGACGACCGCGCCCTGAATCCGACGCACGACCTCGCCCGGCTGCACCTCCTGCGCGCGTTGCGCGTCGAGCAGCGCCGCGGCCTCCTGGCGCGTCATCTCGCCTTCCCGCCGCTCCTCGCCGCCGGCGCCGTCCGCGCCCTCGTCGCCGGGCTCGGACGCGGCCGACTCGGCGCCCTGCTGCGCGCCGCCCGGTGACGCTTGAGGAGCCGGCGACGCCGCGGCGGTTTCCGGCTTCTCGTCGTTCGACGGCTCTTGCTGCTGCTGTTGGTTCTGGTTGTCGCCAGGCGGCTGCTGGTCTTGGGCGTGCTGCTGATCTTGCTGCTGCCCGTCGCTCGGTTGCTTCTGGTTTTGCTGTTGCTGCTGCCGTTGCTCGTCGAGCTTCTTTTGCAGCTCGGCGCGCTTTTGCGTCACCAGCTCGTAGTTGAGCTTGGCGTCGACGTCGTCGGGCGCGGCGGCGATTGCGCGCCGGTAGGCGAGCAGCGCCGCGGCGTATTGCTCGAGCGCCTTTTGCGGATCGGTCGCCGCCAGCCCCTCCGCGAGGCGGGTGGCGGCGTTGCCGATGTTGTAGGCGACGCGCGCGGTCGCGGTGGGATCGTCGTCGCCGGGGCGCACCTGCTGAAAGGCGGCGAGCGCCTCGTCGTACTTGCCCTGCTTGTACTCGGCGTCGCCGAGGTTGAAGTGGAGAAGCGCGGAGTCGGGGTGATCGACGAGCGCCTCGTTGTAGTTGGTCGCCGCCTCGTCGTACTTGCCGGCGGCGAAGAGCTGATTCGCCGCGCGCGTACGCGCGTGCGGGTCGAGCCAGGCAACCGAGCCGAGTGCTGTGAGCAGCGCCGCCGCGAGGACGCGCTGATCGGCGCCGCGCGCCGCGCGCCGTCCTGCGGCGCGCCGCTCGCCGATCAGCGCCTCGACGACGAGCAGGACGAGCGCGAGCGCGAGGGGCACCTGGAAGCGCTGCTCGAAACGACGCTCGAGCGTGCTCGCGAGCTCGCGCTTCTCCATGGTGCCGATGTAGTCGCGGTAGAGATCGGTGAGCGCGAGCGCTGCGCCGGTCGCGTGCAGATAGACGCCGCCGGTGTCGACGGCGATCTGCTGCAGCGTCTCTTGGTCCAGGCGCGATTTCACCACTTGGCCGGCGCGATCCTTCACGAAGCCGCCGCCCTCGAGGGGGATGAGCTCGCCCTCGCTGGTGCCGAGCCCGATGGTGAAGATCTTGACGCCGCGCTCGCCGGCGCGCGCCGCCGCCTCCTTCACCTTGCCGGCGTGGTCCTCGCCGTCGGTGATGAGGATGATCGCCTGGTGCTTGCCCTCGCGGCCCTCGAGCGCTTCCAGGCCGGCGTCGATCGCCTCGGCGAGCGCGGTGCCGCCCTTGGGGATGATCCCGACGTCGATGGCGTCGAGACTCTGTCCCACCGCGCCGTAGTCGAGCGTCAGCGGGCATTGCACGAAAGCGCTGCCGGCGAAGGCGATGAGCGCGACGCGATCGCCGTGCAGCTGTGTCAGGAGATCGTGCACCGCGAGCTTGGCGCGCGCCAGGCGGGTCGGCTTCACGTCGGTCGCGAGCATGCTGCGCGAGGTGTCGATCGCCACCACGAGATCGACGCCTTCGCGGTGGACTTCCTCCCAGCGAAAGCCCCACAGCGGTCCGGCGATCGCGACGACGAGCAGGAGCACCGCGGCGACGTGCGCGGCGGCGCGCAGCGTGCGCCGGCGCGGGTCGAGGTCGGGCACGAGCGCCGGCAGCAGCTCCGCGGCGGCGAAGGTCGCGAGCGCCGCCTGCCGTCGCCGTCGTGCCCACACCAGCACGAGGACGAGCACTGGGACGATCGCCAGCGCCACGAGCGCCAGCGGCTCGCGCCAACTGAAGGGCGATCCCGTCATGGCAGCTTCCGGAGCACGGTCTCGGCGAGGCCGATCTCGATCAGCAGGAGCGCGAGCGCCGGCCAGACGAGCCACGGGTAGAGCTCGCGGTAGTCGAGGAACTCGGGCGCCTCGAACGCCGTTCTTTCACTGCGGTCGATCTCGGCGTAGATCTCGCGCAGGCTCGCCGTGTCGGTGGCGCGGAAGTAGCGGGCTCTCGTCGTCGCGGCGATCTTCTTCAACATGTCCTCGTCGATGTCGACCTGCATGGGTCGATAGACCTTGTTGCCGAAGAAGTCTTGGGCGGGGTAGGGCGCGAGACCGCGCGTCCCCGCGCCGACCGTATAGACCTTGATGCCGAGCGCGGCCGCGGCGTCGGCGGCGGTCTGCGGCGTGATGCGGCCGGCGTTGTTCTCGCCGTCGGTCAGCAGCACGACGAACTTGCTGCGCGCCGTCGATGGCCGCAGCCGGTTCACCGCGGTCGCGAGCGCCGACCCGATCGCGGTGCCGTCCTCGATCATGCCGACCTTGGCGCGGTCGAGATTCTGCAGCAGCCACCCGTGATCGAGCGTCAGCGGGCACTGCGTGTACGGGCGCGCCGCGAAGAGGACGAGACCGATCCGGTCGTTGGGGCGGGCCGCGACGAACTCTTTCACGACCGACTTCACGACCTCGACGCGGCTCGCGCGCGCGTTGCCGAGCGTGAAGTCCTCGGCGAGCATGCTACCCGAGACGTCGACGGCGAGCACGACGTCGACGCCCTCGCGGTGGATGCGGGTCTCGGTGTTGCCGAGCTGCGGCCGCGCCAGCGCGACGGCGATGAGCCCGAGCGCGAGCGCACGCAGCGCGACGAGGACGGCACGCCGCCGACCCGCCCCGGCGGGCGCGACGGCGCGCAGCGTCGCCAGGCTCGGGTAGCGCACCGCCGCGTCGCGCCCGCGCCCGCGCGCGCGCAGCACGAGCGGGATGAGCAGCACGAGTACCAAGAACCACGGGCTAGCGAGCCGCATCGCCTTCTCCGTCGGCGCCGGCGCGCGGCGCGACCGTCTCGTCGACGAAGCGCCGCGCCGCTGCGTAGGCACGCTCGCTGTCGGCGATCGTCGGTACATGGCGCGCGAACTTTACGAGATCGGACTCGCTCAGAAAGTCGCTGAGGAGCGCGCGGTGCGTGCTCTGGAGGCGGCCGCCACGGGCGCTCGTCAGCAGGAATTCCTCGGTCGTCATCTCCGGCGCGCGTACCGCGAAGCGCCGCTCGAGGTAGGCGCGCACGATGCCCGAGAGCGCGGAGTAGTATTCCTTGAAAAGTCCGTGGTCGGTGAGCCGCCGTCCGCGCAAGCGCTCGAGATCCTCAATCGCGATCTCGTGCGCCGGACGCGGCGGCACGCCCGCCGCGGCGCGCTCGCGGCGGCGCAGCAGCCGGTAGGCGAGGAGCGCCGTCGCGACGACGACCGCGAGCGCGGCACCGCCGACGTAGTACGGCCGCCAATAGAAGGGAGGCTCGATGGGCGGCCTGATGTCGCGGATGTCGGTCGGCGCTCCCGCGTCCGCCTTCGCGAGGACGCTGTCGATCGTCATCACCACCTTCGCGGGCGGGGCTGCGGCGAGCTCCTCGCCGGGACGACGCCACTCGACCGGTGGCGACGCGATCTCGTAGTGACCGGGCTCCCATCCCGCGAGCCGATACCAGCGCGTGATGACGGTCGTCGCGTCGCGCGTCAGCGGCGGTGCGTCGCCGAAATCGAGAATGTCGAAATCGCCGAGCCGCTCCGTCGGCTGCGCGAGCACGATCTGGACGCCGGTCGGCGCCGCGACCTCCATCGTGTAGCGGAAGGGCGTCCCGATCGTGGTCGTGTCGGGCTCGAGTCGCGCGCGCACCGTGACCGGTGACGCTCCCTCGACCGCCGCGTGTTCGGCGGCGGTGGGCGTCGGCGCCGCGGCGTTTGCCGTCGGCACGGCGTCGTCCGCGTCCGCGCACACGCGTCCCGTCAGCGCCAGGGTCAGCGCCAGCGCGGCGAGCGCGCGCCCCACCGTCTTCCGCGCTACGCGCGTCGTCATTGGCGCCGCTCCCGCATGCGGAAGAAGCGTAGTAGCGCCTCGGGGTAGGGGCGGTCGGTGGTGATGCCGATCGCGTCGACGTCGGCGGTGCGCAGCATGCGATCGCGCGCGCGACGCGCCTCGGCCGCCTGCCGCGTGAAGGCCTCGCGGACGCGGCGATCGCCGCTGTCGACGACGTAGTGCTCGCCGCTCTCGATCTCTTCCAACTCGATCAGCCCGACGTCGGGCAACGTCGCCTCGCGCGGGTCGTCGAGGACGACCGCGATCACGTCGTGGCGGCGCGCCGCGATCGTGAGCGCCGTCCGGCAGCCGGAATCGAGGAAGTCGGAGATGATGAAGACCACGCAGCGGCGCTTGGCGACGTGGGCGAGGTGCTCGAGCGCGCCCGCGATGTCGGTGCCGCGGCCGCTCGGCCGGCAGGAGAGCACTTCGCGGATCACGCGCAGGACGTGGCGCGTGCCCTTGCGCGGCGGCACCGCGAGCTCGACGCGGTCGGTGAAGATCACCAGGCCGACCTTGTCGTTGTTGGTGATCGCCGAGAACGCCAGTACCGCGGCGAGTTCGGCGGCGAGCGCGCTCTTCAGCTGCCGCACGCTCGCGAAGCGCGTCGAGCCGCTGGCGTCGACCAGCAGCATGACCGTGAGCTCGCGCTCCTCGGCGTAACGCTTGACGTACGGCACGCCGGCGCGCGCGGTGACGTTCCAGTCGATGGTGCGGATCTCGTCCCCGGGTTGGTAGAGCCGGACCTCGGCGAACTCCATGCCGCGTCCCTTGAAGACGCTCTGGTACTGCCCCGCGAAGACGTCGCTCACGAGGTGGCTCGTCCGAATCTGGATCTTGCGGACCGCCTGCAACTGCTCGCGTGTCAGCATCGTACTACGGGCGACGTGTCCGCGCCGCGTGCGACGCGCGGCGGGTACGTGCGCACGATGACCGTCAGGGCACCGGTACGCCGTCGAAGATGCGGCGTACGATCTCGTCGGCGTCGATTTCCTCGGCCTCCGCCTCGTAGGTGACGATGATCCGGTGCCGGAGCACGTCGGGCCCGATCGATTTCACGTCCTGCGGCGTCACGTAGCCGCGTCCTTGGAGGAACGCGTGCGCCTTCGCGGCGAGCGTCAGGTAGAGCGTCGCGCGCGGCGAGGCGCCGTACTCGACGAGCGGCTTCAAGTCGAGTTTGTACGCCGCCGGATCGCGCGTCGCGAACACCAGGTCGACGATGTACTCCTTGATCTTGTCGTCGAGGTAGATCTGGTCGACGAGCGCGCGCGCGCCGAGAATCTCGTGCGTGCCGACGACGGGGGTCGCCGCCGCCGGCTGCCGCGTCGTCGCCATACGGTCGAGGATCTGCCGCTCCTCCTCGCGCGTCGGGTAGTCGATCTTGAGCTTCAACATGAACCGATCGACCTGCGCCTCCGGAAGCGGGTACGTCCCCTCCTGCTCGATCGGGTTCTGCGTCGCGAGGACGAGGAACGGCTCGGGCAGGAGATGCGTCTCGTCGCCGATCGTCACCTGATGTTCCTGCATCGCCTCGAGGAGCGCGCTCTGCACCTTCGCGGGGGCGCGGTTGATCTCGTCGGCGAGGATCACGTGCGCGAAGATCGGCCCGCGCTTGGTCGTGAACGAGCCCTCGCGCGGGTTGTAGATCATGGTGCCGATCAGGTCCGCCGGCAGGAGATCCGGGGTGAACTGGATGCGGCGGAAGGTCGCGTCGATCGACTGGGCGAGCGTTTTCACCGCGAGCGTCTTGGCGAGGCCCGGGACGCCCTCGAGAAGCACGTGCCCGTTCGCCAAGAGGCCGACGAGTAGGCGATCGATCAGATATCGTTGTCCGACGATCACGGTGCCGATCTGCTCGCGCAGCCGGTACGCGAACGCCGACGCCTCTTTCACGTGGTCGTTGATTGCGGCGATGCCGGTCTCCATGCGTTGCTCCGCTCGTAGACGATTGTGCGAGCGATCGACGTCGCTCGTGGCGGCGAGTGTATCGCCGACGAGCGCGATCGCGCTCGTCCGGCTGTGTAGCGGCGACGGGCTAGGTGGTCAAGATAGGTGTCGGCTCCGTGCTGCGAGGCGCTGTCCGTCGACTCGGGTGAATCGATGCGCCTGTTAGCGGCCAGTGACTTTGTCCGCTTAAGCGGCCAGTGAAAATGTCCGCGCCGGGGTGCTGCGTCGTATAGCTCACGACGCGGCGACGGCCCAGTCGGCATGTTGCGGGGCGGTGGCGGGTGCGCCGCGTCCGTATTTGCGCCGTCGCCGCGCGCGGAGTTCTCGCGGGGTTGTGGCGGCCGCGGTCGCGATCAGCTGGTCGTCGCGGTACACGCGCCAGCTGCCATCGAGGAGCTGGCAGACCTCGACCCGGGCGTCGGCATAGCTCCGGCGCCGCGGGCCCGGCGGGACGTCCAAGACGAGACCCGCGAGCCGCACGGTGTTGTCCTTGAGCACGGTGGCCTCGTACTGGAAGCTGCACACGCGCCGGAGATCGAGCCCCCGGCGCACCGGCCGCCAGGCCGCAGTCGTCTCCACCGGCGCGATCGCGAAGCGCGCGTTGTGCGCCAGTCGATACTGGGCGAGGACGGCATTGGCGTCCGCCGCCGTCGTGGCCCCCGCCAGCCGCAGTTCCGACACGAGGCGATCCTGCAGCGTGCTCCAGAGCCGTTCCACGCGTCCCTTGGCCTGCGGCGAGAGCGCGTAGATGGCGGTGATTCCGAGAGCGTCGAGGGCCCGGCCGACCTGCGTCGGATCCTGCCGGCCGCGGCGCTCCTCGGCCAGGGTCCAATGGTCGTCGTTCCGTTTCAGCGCGCCGTGCCGATCCATGTAAATGCTCGTGGGCAGCCCGCACTCGGTCGCCACGGTCTGCAGCACCTGCAGATACGCCGCGGCACATTCCTGCTCGACGAAGTGCGCGCCGGGGAGGAGCGTGCTCGACGCGTCATCGATGGCCCCCACTAACGTCAGCACTGGGCCCCGATCCTCCAGCCACGCATGGCGACTCCCATCCCAGAGCAGCATGAGGCCACACTGCGGCTTCCGATCGCGGCGTCGATGGTGTTGCCGAGGCCGGCGCCGCCAGACCGAGCCGATCCCGGCCGCGCGCAGCAGCCGCCGCACCGTCCGCACCGACACGGGGAGGGGTGGGGTCTCGGTGGCGAGCTTCTCGGTGAAGTGCGTGTCGTTGAAATCCCGATACGTCGTGCGCCGCAGCGTGAGAATCCGCTCCCGCGTTTCCGCGTCGAGCGTATGCGCGGGCTGCCGCCCGCGATTGCCGTGCACGACGACCTGGCGCCCCTCGCGCGCCGCGCGCTGCCGCAGCCGTCGCACCTGCCGCACCGAGAGCTGCAGCACCTGCGCCGCGTCCTCCATCGTAACCTTCCCCTTCGCCAACCGCTGCAACACGTCCCAGCGCTTCCACTGCCATTCCGCCATCGTCTCCATCCCCCGTTTCTTCCCTCGGGGGCGGACATTTTCACTGGCCGCTTAACGCGGACAGAATCACTGGCCGACGACACACGACGAGCGGTAGTGGCTGGTTTTGAGCCTAATCCGGCCACTGACGCATTCGCCCCATCACCGGCCTCCCTTTAGCATCCTCAGTCGCGGGCGTCTGCTCGCGGTCAGTTCGTCCTTCGCCTTGCTGGCGCTCATGCCGCGTGGACCCGTGGGCGTCGCGAACGGTGCCGGCGCGGGCGTGTTCAATGCCACCTCGATCAACTCGCCAATCGACCACACGTGGTCCGTCACACCAAGCGCCATCGCGGGCGTACATCGCAGCGTCTCGTGGACGCGGCACAGGTTGTAATGCGCGATGTGGAGTCCGACGGCCGCCCGGTGGTTCGCGAGCTTCTTGGAAAAGCCGTTGCTCAACCGAGTGAAACGACGTGACTGCATGCGTGTGGTCAGGTTGAAACGCTCCACGTACGACGTGCCGATTTTCGCCGGGTCCGGGTTGCCCTGCACGATGGTGCGCTCCGTGCTTCTTATTTTGCCCGGCGAGTAGCGCACCGCCGCCTCGTTCCCGGTCGTCACCATGTAGTTCTTGACGATCGTCGCGAAGTCCACCTCGCGGCCGAACGCCTCGGTGATCGCGTCGGGATACGCCGGCCAGCCGTCTGACGTGATTTGCGGGCGGTTCAGAATGCGGGCGCGGAGATCGCAGGTCAGCGCGCGGGTGTTCTCGGCGCTGCGCTTCCCGACGACGTAGCTGACCACGGCCTTGCTGGTCGCGTCGAGCGCGAGGAAGAGATAGCAGTCGCCGCGCTCGGCTTCTT
>JBGOSW010000107.1:0-14672 GCA_041476145.1 Binatia bacterium | reverse complement strand
ACTCGAACGTCCACGACCTGACGGCCGATCCGTGGATTCGCTTCCAGCATCGCTTCTACATCCCGATCGCGGTGCTGATGGGATTCGCCGTCCCGTTCGCGTTCGGCTGGGCGGTCGGCAACCCGTGGGGATGCGTGCTGTGGGCGGGCATCTTCCGCGTGGTGCTGGTGCACCATTCGACGTTTCTCGTGAACTCGCTCGCCCACACGCTGGGCCGACGTCCCTACACGCTCGCCGTGTCGGCGCGTGACAGCGTGGTGACGGCGCTGCTCACGTTCGGTGAGGGCTACCACAACTTCCACCATCGCTTCGCAGCAGACTACCGGAACGGCGTGGCGCGAGGGTCGTGGGATCCGGGCAAGTGGCTGATCGGCGGGCTCGAGAGTCTCGGCCTGGCCTGGAACCTGCGACGCGTGCCGCGCGAGCGGATCGTCGCCGCGCAGCTCGCCTGCGACTCCGAGCGGCTGCTCGCGCGCGTGACTGGAAGCTCCGAATACGCACGCGCCTCCCTGCGCGAGCGCTTCGCGGAGGTGGCGGCGCGCGTCGAGCACGCGGCCTCGCGGCTGGGGAGCGTGGAACGCGAGTTCGCAGCGGCGCGCGAGCAATGGGGGCGTCGGCGCCGCGCCCGACTCAAGCATCTCCGCGCCGAGCTTCGGAGCTCGCGGCTCGAGATGCGCGCCGCGCGCCTGCGTTGGCGCGCCGTGCTCGCGCCGGCCTATTGGTAGTCTTCGTTCAGCGCTCTCAGGAATGCGGCGAGCGGAGCAACATCGCTCGCATCGATGCGGATGGCGGATAGTTCCGGCGATCCGTTTCGCAGCCCTCCGGCGCGCGCCAAGGCGGAGGTCGCGACGTAGAAGCGGAGGACGTCCTCGATCGTGTCCATCGCACCCGAATGGAAATAGGGATTGGATTGACCGAGATCCCTGATAGACGGCGTCTTGAAGTACGCGACGGTCATCGGCAAGACCGTCGCGGGGGTGCAATTCTTCGCCGCCCGCCCGAACTGCTCGCACAAGATTCGCGTGAGCGCGTGCTGAGGTCTCGGCACGTCCGGGTTCGCGAAGATGTTCCAGACGCCGAGATCCGCATAGCCGGGATTGTCGGCGGATGGTGCCGAGCGGAATCGGCTCGTCGCCTTCGGGTGCCGCGACGACGGTGGCAGATAAGCATCGAACTGCGCGTTGCGTGTGCTCAAACCCGGGACATCGAGGGCGGCGAACGCCCCCCGACCGAAGAGTCCGTCATACTCGGCCTGGGCCACGCCGTTGTTGTGTAAGCGATAGTCGGTGAACTGCGGTGGAGTGTGACAGGCAACGCAATTGCCGACGTGCGCCCGGCGCGGCGCTCCCGCCCGGGTGAAAAATAGCTCGAGCCCGCGCAGCTCGGTCGCGCCGAATTGAAACGCCTGGGTATGAAGCTCGAACTCGCCGTCCTCGGGCGTGATCCACACCAAGTGTTTCCGCTGCCCGATGAGCGCGAGGAGGCGTTGCGCGTACGCGAGACCCGATTCTCCTCGCTTCGGCTGCGCCGGCAAGTCGTTCTTGGCGATGAAGAGGTCGTAGGGCGAGCGCGATGTCCGGCCGGTGTTCGTGGTACCGAATCGAAGCGAATCCATGTAGGCATGCATCAGCTTCGCCACCGCCAGCAGAATCTGATCGTCGGAGGCCGTTTCGACGTCGATCTGATACTCTCGGGATATCTGCAGAGACGTAGGGATGCTCGGATCGGTTCCGAGCATCACGACTCGATAGGGAATTCCGCCGCCGCCGGCATACGTCACCAGGCGCGGGTTCACGCCGTTGTCGTCGCGAATCACTTTGGCGATGTGCGCGACGGCGCTCGCAGCCTCGCTCGGTAGCCACCCGAAGTTGCGCCCGGTGAGTGTATCGATCACCAGGTCCTCGGGGCTCGCAAACTCCCCATCGAAGTGCAGGAGCATCGGAACTTCGCGCGCGAGGCCCAGGCTGACCATGAGCGGCGCGTTGCGCGCCGTTCGGGTGAGACCGTCGTCGCGGCGCGGAATCGGGCTCCGCCGACTGAAGTCGCAGTACGTCCGCCCGGCGAGAGGCTCTTCGAGCAAGAAATCGTCGCCGAGATGGCATTGCCTGCAATTCATGCTCTGTCCGCGAAATGGGCTCGTCAGCGACCTCGCCGCGGTGAACGGCATTTGGTCGAGGACGGGATCGCCGGCCGGGAGCGTCGCATTCACGTTGCCGTTGTACCGCGCGAAGAAGAACTGGGCGAAGCGGGGGTCGAAGAACAGCCGCTCGCCGAGCCGGACCGGCGGCGCGGCGGCAGACAGACGCTGCCCGTCGACGGTCGCGCTCGCCGCAGGCACGGCGATGGCGACGATCAACGCTACCAAGAAAGAGACCATGCGGGATCGACGCTCGCGGCGTACGCGATGCTACCCAGCTCAGCGCGCCGGCACGACCCCTTGCTCGATCATCGTGCGCGCGGTGTCGATGATGCTCTCTCGGACGGGCCGCATGCTCCACCCGAGCTCGCGCTCGGCCTTCGCGGCGCTGACGAGCTCCTTGCGACCGACGTATCCGAGCGCGAGATGCACCGCTTTGTCGAAGCGGGCGAAGATCCACATCAGCCAGTACGGAAGGCGGCCGGTCGGGACCCGATAGCCGCGCGGATTGAACTCCGCGGCCAACACCTTGGCGATGTCCTGGACCCAGATGTGCTCGCCGGCGCAGATGTAGCGGTTGCCCGCGGCCTCCGGGCGCTCCATGGCGAGGCGATGCGCGAGCGCGATGTCGCGCACGTCGACGGGGGCGAAGCCGATCTCCGGGCAGGCCGGCATCTCGCGCATCATGAGCTTGCGGATGAGCTCGCCGGACGTGCCCTGGTCGTCGTTCAGCAGCTGACCGAGCACGAAGCCCGGGTTGATGACGGCGAGCTCGAACCGCCGCTCCTTCGGAAGCGCGTTGACGAAGTCCCAGGCGGCGCGCTCGGCGAGCGTCTTGCTCTTCGGATAGGCCTCGCAATTCTCGGCTTTCGACCAGTCGGCCTCGGTGCGCACCGCGTTCTGGCCGTCGGTGTGTCCGAACGCCACGGCCGCGACCGACGACGTCATCACCACGCGCTTGACGGTGCCGGCCTCGGCGCATGCCTCGAGGACGCGCAGGGCGCCGTCGACCGCCGGTCGGATGAGCTCCATCTCGTCCTTCGGGACCTCGGCCGGAAACGGTGACGCGACGTGCTGCACGTAGGTGCACCCGGCAACGGCTTCGCGCCAGCCGCGGTCGGACGTGAGATCGGCCTCGACGAGCTCGAGCGCGCCGCCGAGGGTCGTGGCCATGCGCCGCAGGTGGTCGGTCTTACGGGAATCCTTCAAGCTGCGTACGGTACCGCGCACCTGATAGCCGTGCTCGAGCAGCTCGCGTATGCAGTGGCCGGCGATGTAGCCGGATGCGCCCGTCACCAATACCTGGGTCATTGCAGTGATCCGGGACTCGACCTCAGTTCGCCGTCAGCTTGCCGGTCGTGACGTCGAGTTTCAGCACCAGCACCTGAATGGTGCCGTCGCCCTTGGGGAAGAACTTGCGGATCAGTATGAATTGCGATCCGTCGAATTCCTGATCGATCTGGGTGAAGAATCCTCCGAAGAACAGGTTCGGATTCTCGATCGTCATCATGCCCCCAGTGAAGGTGTGAAACTGGGACGATCGCGTCAGCACTACCCGCTGGTACCGAAACCCGAAGGCAGTGGTGCCGGTTTTGGTGAGCGTCGCCTCGATGCTTCCGTCCAGCGTCGGGCCGGCTCTGGTGGACCCGATCGTCAGGTCGAGAGACAACGTCAGGTTCTTGCGGAGCTCGGCTTGTTGGCAATCGAGCGAGCCCATGAGCCCGCTCGCGCTTCGCCGGACCGCCCCGCTGCACACCAGGTGATTGATTTGACACTCGTTGTACACGATGTCGGCGGACACCGCCGAGCGCGTGATCGTGCCGCCGTCACGGCAGGGCTCGGGGACCCCCACGGTCGTCGCCGCGCTCGTCAGCGCGCTCGGCACGACGCCGATCCCGACGTCGAGAACCTCGGTCACGTCGTCCGAGATGTCGGCGGCGCCCACGATCGCATCGGCCGGAACGAAGAAGTCCGGTGGGAGCGCGACGGGTCCGTCACCGATCTGGTGGAACTGATCCGTACACGGAGCAGCGGTGCACGCGTCGGCGCCGAAGCAGTTGAACGTGTTCGCGACGACCGCCGGCGTGCAAAGAATGAACGCCGGTCCTTCCGGGCGGAAGACGTTACCGCTGACCGATCCGTCTTCGTTCTTGGTGATCGCCCAGCGTTCGGTGTGAACGTCCTTGCTGACGAAGATGCTCGTCCCGTCCGGTGAGAACTGCAGGCCCGACTCCCGCGAGCTCGCGATCAGCGGCTCGGCCGCGGAGGACACGGCAGCCGACGCCGTCGCGGCGCTCGGCAGATCGAAGAAGCCGGCGGGCAGCGCCACCTCGCCCGCGGCGATCGGCACGAACTCGTCCTGGCACGGAGCGGCGGGACAGGGATCCGCGCCGAAGCAGGTGAAGAGGTTCGGCCCCGATCCCGGATTGCAGAAGACGAACGACGCGGGTCCCCCGTTCGGTTGAAAGACGTTGCCGCTGACCGTGCCGTCGTCGACGTTGAGGGTGATCGCCCACCGCTCGGGGCCGACGTCCTTGCTGACGAACACTCGCTTGCCGTCGGGCGAGAACTGGATTCCGGAGTCGCGCGCGCTCGCGCTCTCGACGGCAAGGGCGAGCGTGACCGTCAGCACCGCAACAAAAATCATCGAGCGGCTCATCGTTCACCTCGAGGGCGGGGGGTGCGGCGATATGTACCACGGTCGAAGCGAAGCCGACAACCGCGCGACGGATGGCGCTTGACCGAGCGTGCGGCCGCAACGATACTCGGGGCACTCTATGGACTCACGACGATTCCTCGAAATCCCGGCGGCGACGGTTCTCGTACTCTCCTTGGCGCTTGCCGGAACGGTGCAGGCGGACCCCTTGAGGTGTAAAGCGACAATCGTCAAGGCAAGCGCCGCCTTCGTGCAGGCGAAGGCGAAAGTGGTGCAGAAGTGCCATGAGGCGATCCTCAAAGGGAAGCTCCCAGCCGACACCAACTGCTTGGCGCATCCGCACGTCGTCGCGACCATCGCGAGCGTGCTCACCAAGATCTCCAACACGATCGCGAAGGGCTGCGGTGGCAAGGACAAGACGTGCGGCACGGCCGACGACGATCCGCTCGACGCGATCGGCTGGAACATCGGACATTGCCCGGGGTTCGAGGACCGCGGCTGCACCAATACGATCGCGGATTGCCGCGACATCGCGACCTGCGTCACCTGTATCGGAGAGGAATCCGTCGACCAGACGATCGGCCTCTACTACGACACGCTGACGCCGACGACGCAAAAGGAGCTGAACAAGTGTCAGCTCACGATCGGCAGGGCGAGCACGAAGTTCCTCCTCGCCAAGTCGGCGGCGCTCACGAACTGCTGGGACGCGGCCTTCAAGGGCACCGCGAGCGTGTGCCCGAAGCCCGGCGACGGCAAGGCGGCGGACGCGATCGCCAAGGCGAACAGCAAGAGGATCATCGCCATCTGCAGAGCGTGCGGTGGCACCGACAAGGCGTGCGGAACCGCTGATGATCAGACGCGGGCGGCCATCGGTTTTCCGAGCCAATGTCCCGGTACCGGCTCCTGCACCGGATCGAGTGCGGATCTGCTCGGGATCATCGGCTGCGTCGGCTGTGTGACCGATCTCAACGTCGACTGCGTCGATCGGTGCGCGATTCCGTCGCTCGCGACCTACCCCGTGGAATGTACCCCGGTGGCATCGACGACGCTCGACTACACCAAGAGCCCGATCTATGGATCCGCCGACCTCGGCAACGGTTTCACGCCCGACCCGCACACGGTGGGCTTCACGGCCGGAGGCCCGGTCGACGCGAGCTACCTCGGCGGCGGCTGCTCCGGCTTCGCCACGTCGGCACCGGACTTCCGCTTCAACTACACCAGCGGGGCCTCGCTGCTGCGCCTGTACTTCATCGGCGCCGGCGACACGACCATGGTCATCAACGATCCGGTCGGCACCTTCCATTGTGCCGACAACTCGTTTGCAACCCTCAACCCGACGATCGATTTCAACAACCCCGCGAGCGGCTCGTACGACGTCTGGATCGGGAGTCATGCGTCGGGCACGGTCGTCGCGGGCACCCTCTCGCTGACGGGGCTCGCCGGCAACCACCCGTAGTCAGGGCGTGACGGCGCCGCGGCGGGCGGGCGGCCGGTGTAGCCGGCGTCGTTGCTCGTGCGTCGTCACGAGAAGTTCGGCTATAGTACGCGCCCTATGGTCGGCACGCGCCCGAACTCACGGGTCGAGACGCGCGCGCCGACTCGCTCGAAGCCGGACGTCGAAGCGCTCGCGAAGCTCGTGCGCGCGCACGATCGGCGCGCGCTCGCAAAGGCGATCACGCTCGTCGAGAGCACGCGGCAGGATCATCAGGAGGCCGCGCAGCGCCTGCTCGAGCTGCTTCTTCCGCACACCGGCAAGGCGGTCCGCGTCGGCATCACCGGCGTGCCGGGCGTCGGCAAGAGCACGTTCATCGAGGCGTTCGGGCTCTCTTTGATCGAGCAGGGCAAGCGCGTCGCCGTCCTCGCCGTCGACCCGTCGAGCGCGCGCTCGGGCGGCAGCATCCTCGGCGACAAGACGCGCATGCCGCGCCTCTCGGCTGCGAGCGCGGCGTTCATTCGGCCGAGTCCGTCGGCGGGATCGCTCGGCGGGGTCACGCGCCGCACGCGCGAGGCGCTCCTCGTTTGCGAGGCCGCCGGCTACGACGTCGTGCTCGTCGAGACCGTCGGCGTCGGCCAGAGCGAGGTCGCGGTCGCATCGATGGTCGACTTTTTCCTGGTGCTGATGCTCGCCGGCGCCGGCGACGAGCTCCAAGGAATCAAGAAGGGCATCCTCGAGCTCGCCGACTGCCTCGCCGTCAACAAGGCCGACGGCGACAACGTCGCCAACGCCGAGCGCGCCGCCGCCGAGTATGCGGGCGCGCTGCGCCTCTTTCGGCACACGAGCGCGAGCTGGGATCCCCCGGTCGTGACCGTCAGCGGCCTCTACGCCATCGGCATGGACCGCGTGTGGTCGATCATCGCGGAGCACCGTCGCGTGCTCGGCGCCGCGGGCGAGCTCGAGACGAAGCGGCGCGAGCAGCTCCAAGCGTGGTTCTGGAGCATGATCGACGACGGGCTGAAGCGCCATTTCCTGGGACGCGACGACGTGAAGCGCATGCTCCCGAAGATGCAGCGCGCGGTCGCGAGCGCCACGCTCACACCAACCGAAGCGGCGCGCCGGCTGCTCGGCGTGCTCGAGGAAAAATCCGAATGAGCCTGTCCGCCACCGCACTCGGACATCACCAAGCCTGCATTCGGAAGGACCATGCGCCGGCGCGCGTGGCGCAGCGCCGGCCGATGATCGGGGCGGCGGCGGCGAGCGCTTCGAGCGCACCCGCGGGCGGGCGCACGAGCAGGACGCCGCTGCCGTTCAGTCGGCTGCGCTGGTGCTTGAGCGGCGTGGTGATGAGCTCCGCGATGATCGCGGACACGCCCGCCGCGGCGAGCCGCGCGTGCATCGCGTTCGGCCGCGTGAGGCTCTTCACGGGGTACCAGAGGAGAAGGCAAGTGTGCTCCAGGGCGCGCGCCGCGTCCGCGATCGCGTCGGGCACGACCATCCAGTCCGCCTTCTGCGTCCACGGAGGATCGATCAGGACGACGGTCGCTTCCGCGAGGGATGCGAGCGCGCCGAGCCCATCGCCGTGGAAAAGCCGCGTGTTCGCATCGGCGCCGAGGCTCGTCTCGAGCCGTCCGAAGGCATCCGGGTCGCGTTCCCACAGCGCCAGCGTCGCCTCGGGTCCGAGCACGGCGCGGGCGAGAAGTGGAGAGCCGGGGTAGCGCTCAGGACGCGTCGTGCCGGTGCCGAGCCGGCGGCAGAGCATGACGTAGCGCTCGACCGCATCGTTGCCGAGGTCCTCGGGGACCCAGAGCCGCCCGATGCCTTCGCTCCACTCGCCCGTGGGCCCGAGCGGATAGTGGCCTTCGCCGGCGTGGGTCTCGACGTACTGAACCCTCGTCGACGCCGCGGACACGCGGCGCAGGACCTCGACGAGCGCGCAATGCTTCCAGACGTCACCGACGTTGCCGGCGTGGAAGCGGTGGCTGTAGTCGGGTACCGCGTCGGGAAGGTAGCGCGAGCGGGGGGACGACACGCACCCGCGATGCTACGCCAACGCCGTCGTCACGTCACGCTCGTTCGACGGCGCCAACGGGTATAGACATGCGATCGCCATGTCGCTGCTGCGTAACCGTCGGCTGCTCGCCGTCCTCGCCCTCGCGACGGTGGTGCGCATCGCGTTGCCCTACGTCGTGCGCCGGGTCGCGGTCGATCAGGCCGACAAGGCGCTCGTCGGCCGGATCGAGCTCGACGACGTCGATCTCTCCCTCCTGACCGGCGGCATCACCCTCCACGGGTTGCGCGTCTTCGCGACCGAAGCCACGGCAGACGGCGTCCCGCCGCCGGAGTCGGCCCCGGTCTTCTCCGCGACGCGACTCTCGGTCCAGCTCGGGTTCCGCACGCTGCTGCACAAGATCGTCGAGGTGCAACGCTTCGAGCTCGACGGCTTCGCCGTGAGCCTCGATCGTGCGCGCGACGGCACCCTCGTCCTACCGGTACCGGTGCCCGCTTCCGAGCCGCCTGCGGCGGAGCCGAAGGACGCACCGCCGGGCTGGGGTGTGCTCATTCGCCATGTGGCGCTGCGCGACGGCCGCGTCGGCTTCCGCGACTTCGCGTTCGGCGACCCGCCGCAGCACGTCGAGGCTCGGGTGCCCGCGCTCGATGCCGGGAACCTTGCGCTCCTGATCACCGAGAGCGGCGTCGAGCCCGGCAAGATCACGCTCGAGGCGGGGATCGAGGACGGCACGCTGCACCTGGAGGCGGCGATCGAGAATCTCGCCGGCGGGCCGGCGTACCAATCGCACCTGGTGCTCACCAACCTGCCGATCGCCCACGGGCGTCTCTACATCCCGAGAGTCGGCTGGAGCGATCTCGCCGGCCGCCTCGATCTCGACGTGGTGCATCGCTTCGAGTCGCAAGGCGCGCACACGCTGCACGGCACGGTCGCGCTGCGCGACGTCGCCATCCGCGTGCAGGATCTCGACGAGCCGGCGCTCGCCTGGAGCGCGCTCGGGATCGACGTCGCCGGCGTCGACCTCGTGAAGCAGCACGCCGACATCCGCGCCGTGACGCTCGCGGGCGCGCGCGTCGTCACGCGCCCGGCAGGTCCGGAGCCGCTGCCGGTCCTGCGCGGCCTGGCGCAGGCGGCCGCGGAGGGCGCGGCGTCGCAGCCGTCGCCCCCCGTGACCGGCGGCGACGGCGC
Source organism: Binatia bacterium (assembly GCA_041476145.1). Lineage (GTDB taxonomy): Bacteria > Desulfobacterota > Binatia > UTPRO1 > UTPRO1 > DP-19. The sequence continues at coordinate 5,245 of JBGOSW010000107.1, read as the reverse complement.
CGCGAAGCCGTGGACGTGGACGGTCGCCGACGTCACGCTGAAGGACGCGCGCGTGCACGCGCTCGGCGGCGACGGACCGCTCGACGTCGGCGTCGAGGCCGAGGCCGCGAACCTGGCGAGCGCGGCCGGCACGCAGACGCGGGTCACGCTCTCGCTCGCACCGTCCGGCGGCGGCACGCTCGTCGTCGCCGGCGATCTCACGCTGCAACCGATCGGCTTCGACGGCACGGTCCGCGCCGACGGCCTCGTCCTCGCGCCGCTCACGCAGCCGATCGCGACCGCGCGGACGCGGTTGCTGAAGAACGGCGTCGCCAGCGTCGACCTCGCGATCGCCGCCGGCGCCGCACCGAAGGCGCCGTCGAACGGGGCGCGCATCGCGGGAACGCTCGACCTCGCGAACCTCGAGATCGCGAGCGACGATCCGAAGCCGTTCGCGCTGCGGTGGAACGATCTCGCGATCGAGCTCCGCGAGGTGACGGCGCCCGGCGTGCCCGGATCGATCGCCGTCGCGCTCGCGCGCGTCAGCCTCGTCCGCCCCGAGATCGTCGCGACGCGAACCACCACCGGCATCGCGCTACCGGCCGCGCTCACCGACGGCGCGTCACCGTCATCACCGGCACCGCCCGTGACGACGGCATCGCCGGTGACGACAGCACCGCCGGTGACGACGACGCCACCCGCGAGCGCGCCGCTCGACGTGCAGGCGCGCGTCGACAAGGTCGCCGTCCAGAAGATGCGCGTCGCGTTCAGCGACGAGGCGGTGCGCCCCTTCTATCGCTCGACCCTCGATCCGATCGACCTCACCTGCACGGACCTCCGCTGGCCCGGTCCCTTCGCGCGCGACGTGCAGCTCCTCGCCAAGGGACTGGACGGCGCGAGCTTGAAGGCGACGGGCAACCTCGCGCCCGCCGGCTCGCATCTCCTGGTGACGCTCGACGGTCTTCCGCTCGCACCGTTCAATCCGTACGCCGCGGCGAGCGGCTACGGCGTCGCCGGCGGCACCGCACGGCTCGACTCCACGATCAGCATCGCGCCGTCTTCGTACGAGACGACGAGCAAGCTCGTGCTGCACCAGCTCGCGGTCACGGGCGGCGAGGGCGACTCCCTGTTCGTGTCGCAGTTCGGGATGCCGCTCGCACTCGCGCTCGCGCTGCTGACCGACCTCGAAGGCAACATCGTCCTCGACCTGCCGATCGCCGGCGACGCGCGGGGTATGACGACCGGGCTCGGGACGCTCGTCGGCAACGCGCTCGCGCGCGCGATCTTGAACGCCGTCACGTCGCCGCTGAAACTCGTCGGCGCCGTCGCCAACCTCGGCGAGAAGCCGGCGTCGCTGACACCGCAGCCGATCGTGTGCCAACCGGGACGGATCGACCTGGCGACCGGCGAGGACACGAAGCTCGCGCAGCTCGGAAGCCTGCTCGCGGCGGCGCCCGGATTGAAGCTCCATCTGCGCGGCGAAACCGGCGAGGAAGACCGCCGCTGGCTCCGGGAGCAGGCGCTGCGGGCGAAGCTCGAGCGCGAGAGCGGCGTCGTCGGGACGGTTCGCTACATCGCCGAGCGCGGCGCGCGCAGCGCGACGCTCGCGGTGCTCGCGGAACGCGCCGATGGCAAGGCCGCCGAGATCCCCGCGGAGTACACGGCGTGGTTCGAGGCGCAGGTGGCGGCGCAAGAGGTCGCGGACGCGACGCTGCAGGCGCTCGCCGCCGCGCGCGCGAAGAGCGTGCAGTCGCGACTCGAGAGTGGCGGCGGCGTCGGCGCCGATCGCGTCCTCGTCGACGACGAGTCGCCGGAAGACGTCGGCGCGCGTCCGGTCGTCGCGATCGGCCTCGGGAGCCCGGCACCACGCGTAGCGAGCGCCCCGAGCGTGGGCGCCGCTCCCGTCAGGCCGTGACGCGCTCGACGCGGCACCGCACGTAGCGATGGTGCGGGATGCCCGTGAACGGGTCGCGATCGGCGACGTCGGTGAGCTCGTTCTGGTTGGCGCCGGTCACCATGCCGTCGGATGAGACCATGCCGAAGCCGTTCGGCATCCACACGTGCCCGGCCATGAGCTTGGCGTCGACGTGCGCCGGCATCGTCAGGCTGCCGCGCTTGGTCGAAACGCTGACGGTGTCACCGTCGCGAATGCCGAGCGTGGTCGCGTCGGAGGGCGAGAGGTTGAGCGCGCAGTGCGGGCCCTTCCCCTTGCGCCACGCCGGGTCGCGCTGAATCGTGTTGGCCGTCCAACGCGTCCGTAGTCCCGCGGCCATGACGAGCGGAAACGCCGGATCGACGGTCGGTTCGGTGGCGATGGCCCGGCGCAGCTCGGGCATCATCGGCTCGGGCGCGAGGCGGATTTTCTTGTCGGCGAAGCCGAGATGATCGGCGAGGTTCGTCTCCATGCGCTGGCGCGCGACCTCGACGCCTTCCGGATGGTCGATGATGCGCCGAAAGATCTCGGTCCCGAGCTCGAACGGCGTCTTCCCCTCCCACTCGGGGCCGAGCGCGCGCACGACGCTTTCGGGACGGAAGAGCCCATTCAGATGCGAGAGCAGCCAGAACGCCGCCAGCGCCGGCGACGGCAGGTGCGGTCCGAGTGCCCGGTAGGTCCAGTAGATGAGCTGATTCTCGCCGTGGGTAGCCGCCGCTTGCCCGGCGGCGAAGTAGGCCATCGCTCCCGCGGGCGTCTGCGCGTGTTTGGCGAGCTCGAAGAGCGCGGGCGGCGGCGCGCCGAAGAGATCCATCGCCTCGGCGATACGGACGTAGATCTCGGGCTCGGTGAGCGCCTGGATGCGCATCGGCACGACCGGCGGCCGCACCTGCACGAACACTTCGGGTGCGCCGCGCGGGAAGGCCGCGGTCTCCCACTTCTCGTAGCCCGTCGGCACCGGCAGCACGTAATCGGCGAGCCGTGCGGTCTCCGTCATCGCCGGATCGATGACGACGAGGAGATCGAGCTTTTCCCGCGCCTCGCGCCAGCGCGCAGCGTCGGAGTACGAGAGGATCGGGTTGGAGCCCTCGACGATGATGGCGCGGATGCGCTCCGGATGATCGACCAGCACCTCCTCGGGGACGAGCGTCGGCGACATCATCTGCGCGTTGCCGAGCGAACGGATCGCCTGGATGCCGGACGCGAGCGCGCGCTCGGGCTCGCTCACCTTCTCGGGATCGACGACCGGCGGCAGAAAGGTCTCGAGGAAGACGTCGCCGCCGACCTGTCCGACGTTGCCGGTGAGCGTCAGCAGCACCCGAATGAGATACGAGATCAAGGTCGAGAACGGCGTCTGCTCGACGCCGAGGTCGTAGAAGATCGCAGCAGACTCGGCGGTCGCGAAGCCGCGCGCGGTCTCGCGGATTTCCTCGAGGTCGAGGCCACAGCGCGCCGCCATGACCGCGGCGTCGACCGCAGCGAGCTCCGTGCGCAGGGCGTCGAGGCCGAGCGTGTGCTCGGCGAGAAAGGGGGCGTCGGCGAGCCCGTCGCGCACGATGAGCGCCGCCATCGCGAGTAATAGATAGGCGTCGGTCCCGGGACGGACGCGCAGGTGGCGCGTCGCGGTGCGGGTGGTCTCGGTCTCGCGCGGATCGACGACGACCACGGTGCGGGTCGGGTCGTCGGCGAGCATTTTGAACGTATCGGTGGCGTTGTGGCCGCGGTTCGAGATCTTGGGATTGGTGCCGAGGACGAGCAGGAAGCGCGCGTGCGCGGTGTCGGCGTGCAGGAAAAGCGTCGGTGAGGCGTCGAACATCCACTGGTCGAGGAGATTGTGCTGCGTCTTCTCCTGCGCGAAGGCGTTGAACCAGCGGCGCGACCCGATGCCGCGCAGGAAGCCGAGCGCGTACGGCGCGTCCATGTGATTCGCTTGGCCGCCGACGCCGACGAGCGCGATCGCGCGCGGCGAGTGGCGCTGGCGAACGTCGGCGAGCTTGGCGGCGATCTCGTCGATCGCGGTGTCCCACGCGATCTCCTCGAAGGTGCCGTCGGGCCGCCGGCGCATCGGGTAGGGCACACGATCTCCGTGCTCGACGTAGTGCGCGACGCCGAACGCCTTGTTGCAGACGTAGCCCCTGGTGATCGGATTGGTCTCGTCGCCGCGGACCTCGACGATGCGGCCGTCCTTCACGTCGACGCGGATACCGCAGTTGTGGCTACAGAGGACGCAGACGGTGGGGAGATCGGTCGCGTTGTCGTTGACGCAGGTGTGATGCGTGCCGTGGTCGCTCATACTCGTTCCTCCGTTGCGGCTGCGCTGCGGGCCGCTCGGTATCCTTTCGCGGGGCGGACCGTCATGTCACGCGCGGTGACGGCGTCGCCGCAATGGTCGCAGGTGAGCCGAAGCGACGTGACGTGTCCGCACCCGCGATGCACGCGTTCGACCGGCGGTCCCTTCTTGCCGGCCATGTGCTTGTCGCCCCATCCGGCGATCGAGACGATGACGCCGTACAGATCGTGTCCCTTCTCGGTGAGCCGATACTCGAAGCGTACCGGCGTCTCATGGTACCGCTCGCGGCGTAGCACGCCGTGCTGCACCAGCTTCCGCAGGCGATCCGCCAGCCGATGGCGCGTGATGCCCAGGCTCGACTGGAATACATCGAAGCGTCGCGTCCCGAGAAACGCGTCGCGCAGGATGAGCAAGGTCCAACGATCGCCGACCACGGAGAGCGTCCGCGCGATCGTGCAGTCGAGCTTCCCGACGTCGCTCCAGCGCATGGCAGTCTTGTAGTTCCAAAGTGGAACTGAAGCAAGGCCTATCGAGTGCGTGCGGCGCCGATGCCGGTGTATAGGGATGAAGCACCGGCAAAGGAGACGCGGCATGCACGACAAGGCACGAGCGACCTTCAGCAACATGGAGCGCAGCACCGCCGACGACTGGGCGATCCTATGGCCGAGCTACCTCGACTTCACGGCGAAGCTTCCTGATCGCGTGCTCGCGCATCTGAAGCTGCTCGACGGCGACTACGGCGGCTTCGCGGTCGACCGCCTGCAGCACTCGCTCCAGACGGCGACGCACGCGCACCGCGCCGGGGAAGACGAGGAGTACGTCGTCTGCGCCCTCCTCCACGACATCGGCGATACGCTCGGCTCGTTCAACCATGCGGACATCGCCGCCGTCATGCTCCGGCCCTTCGTCTCGGATGCCAACCACTGGATGCTCGAGAAGCACGGCATCTTCCAGGGCTACTACTTTTTCCACCACCTCGGACTCGATCGGAACCTGCGCGAGCAGTTCCGCGGTCATCCGCACTTCGAGCGCACGGCGCGCTT
>JBGOSW010000106.1:0-14703 GCA_041476145.1 Binatia bacterium | reverse complement strand
TGACTACGCGGCGTGTTGGTCACGGAGGTTGGTGGGAGCGCGGGTGGGAATGCGGTCGCGGTGAGCGGCGATCCAGGCGCGGAGGACGGCGACCGGCCACACCTCGCGCCAGCCGACCCGCGCGGTGAGAAAACCGCGCCACAGCTCTTCGAGGCCCGGACGCAAGAACAGGTTCTCGGGATCGTCGCCGAAAAGATGGCCCTCGACGAGGGGGCGGAGCTCGGCGCGGAGCCAGGCGTCGATCGGCGGCGGCGTCGGTCGGACGCGCCGGCGAAACGGTGGGGGGAGTGTGCCGCCGAGGACCTCGGCGAGGAGCGCCATGCCGCTCTGCGGGCTCGGCGCAGCGTCGAGCCAATCGCACAGGCGATGATCGAGGTACGGGGTTCGGAGCGCGAGACCGAGCGCGGCCGCGGCGCTCTCGGTCTCGCGCAACCGGCCGAAGGTGAGACGTCCGCCGCGCTCGAGGGCGGCGGCGCGAACCGCCGCGTCGCGTGCCGAGCGCGTCGCCGGCAGAAACGTCGCCTCGGGCGCCTGGTGCGCGAGCGCGCGCACGTACGCGAGGGCGTCGAACCCCGCCCGCCCCGCGCCGAGCACGTCGGCGCGCAGCACGCGCGCCAGCGCCGGCGAGCCGAGAAGGCCCCGCGCGACGAGGTGGGCCGCGGCGACGGCATCCGCACCCGCGAGCGCGTCGACGATGCGACCCGCCCGGCCGAATGGACGCACGCGGACGGCAAGCCGCGAGGCCGCGCGCGCCAGCACGCGCGCCGACGCGCGCCGACCGGCGCGCCACACCCAGGGGGACCAACGACCGGGCGCGAGGCCGACGAGTTCGGAGCCGCCGAGACCCGAGAGCAGAACCTGGTCGCCACTTGCGCTCAGGTACGCGGCCGTGAGGTGTGCGAGGGTCGCGCCGGTCGACGGTTGGTCGCCGGAGGCGGCGGCCTCGAATGCCGCCGCGAACTCGGCCGGCCCGACGCGATGCTCGCAGTGCTCGCTGTGAAACCACTCCGCCATCGTCCGCGTCGTGGCGGCGATGGCGTGCTCCGTGCGCGTGGCGGCGGCGGGACGCGTCGCGGCATCGAAGACCAGGGTGTGCGTCCGCAGTCCGCGCGCCAGCGTCGGGCTCACGAGCGCGAGGAGCGCGGCCCGCGTCAGGCTGCCATCGAGGACGATGCCGACGTCCTCTTCGCCGGCGACCGCCGTTTGCACGCTTTCCCGCACCAGGCGCCCGAGCGCGGCGCGATCGGCCGCGGCATCGCCGCTCGGCTGCGCGCTGGCGTGGTCCCAAAAGCTCTCGCGCCGCGATCGCGAGCCACGCACGCGCACGAACGTACCGGGAGGCAGCGCGCGCACGGCAGGCGTGACGGTCAACGGCTCGGGAAGGTAGCCGAGCGCGAGAAAGGCCGTCACCGCCGGCGGCGCGAGCGCCGCGCCGGGAACGAGCGCGTGCACCTCCGAGGCGAACGCGAAGCGCTCGGGTCCGTCGAGAACGAAGAGCGGCTTCTCGCCGAAGCGGTCGCGCCCGAGGACGAGCTGCCGCTGCTCTCGATCCCAGAGCGCGAACGCGAAGGCACCCGTCAGTCGCGTGAACGCGCTCACGCCCTCGTGCTCGTAGAGGTGCAGGATCACCTCGCTGCCGCAGGCGGATTGAAACCGATGTCCGGAGCCGATCAGCTCGAGACGCAGGTCCGCCGCATTCGACGGCTCGCCGTCGGCGACGAGCCAGAGCGTTCCGGTCTCGTTGCGCAGCGGCTGGAGAACCGCCTCCCCGCCCGGTCCTTCACTGGCGCTGTGGGCAAGGCCGATGGACGCGTCGTAGGCGATCGCCATTCCACCCTCGATCGGAGCGCGGCGTCGCATGGCATCGCGGCAGCCCGCGAGTGCCGTCGCGAGCGCCTCACGATCGACCTCGGTGGTCCGCGGCAGAACCCCCGCGATCGCCCCCATCAGCGTGCGCCCCGCGTACGCCGCGCCGGCGACGGCAGCCGTGCAGGCGCGCAAAGAATCGCGGCGCCGTCGCCGCTGTGCACGACCGCTGCGACCGCGCGAGCGCCATCACCGAGCCTGTGCGGCTTGCGCCCTTCGACACCCGCCGACCGCCGTCGGAAACCGCAGTATCGGCGCGCATTCGAGGAGCATCGCCGGCGCTCGTGCGTCGCGCGGTCGCGGCGGCGGCGACACCCGCAGTCGCGGTGGCACCGCCCTTGCTCGATCCTCGGCGAGACGCGGGCACCTCCACCTCCCACGACGCTCCATCCTCCGACCCCTACCCGCGTCTCCGCCACGGCCGCGATCGAGCATCGCGGCCGTGGCACTCCGAAGCCCGCGCTGTCGCCTCTCGAGGCAAGCGCGCCGCCGCGGCAACGCGCTGAGCGCGATTCGCCGCCGCACTTCGCCGGAGTACTCGGTAGCTCGCTACGGGAGGAACGCCGCCGCGCGGCGTCCTGCGCGCCCATCATCCTCATCCACCACCCCACGTCCCTGCGCGATGAAAGTTGCCCTTCGCGTATGAAAGACTCCGTCCACGAAGTCAAGAAAAATCCGCCACTTCGCTTGACCCGGGGCGGCTCGTTCGCGACCCAGCGCTACGTCGTCCCGGCTGATGCTGATCCACACGATGCCGGTGTCGCCGGCGGATCTAGGCGGACGCGACGCGGACGGCGATCCCGAGGATGCCGCCGAGACCGAGACCCCAGAGGAGGTCCTTTTGAACGTTCGCCTCCGGACCCTGGCTGCTCTCGGTCGCGAACGCGCCGACCAGGAAGAAGACCGACAGCGCACCGATCGCCCACAACGTACCGGGAGCCGTCTCGCCGCCGCGTGCGAGGGTGGCCCGCTGAGAGATGGTGAAGACGGCGACGAAGGCGAGCGCGACGCCGACGATGCGCAGCACGCGGACCGCGATCGTCATCGCGCGACGATCACTCGTCGACGACGTGCGCCGAGCGGGCGATGCGCAGCATTTCCTGCGCTTCCTTGTCGCCCGACGCCGCGCGCTGCTCCCATCTCTTCTTGCGCCACGGTTTCGCCACGTACTCGTCGAGGCCGACGACGAGGAAGCTGAACCCGAGCACGATCGCCGCCGAGGTATAGAGATTGAGTTCCATCGTCGCCTCTAGGCGCGCTTCGCCGCCGCCGCCGCGGCCTGCGTCTGCGTGTAGTGCGCCTCTTTCATGATGAACTTCGGCTTGAAGGTGAGGATCAGGATCGGCAGCAGCGTCTGCGAACCGACGTAGCTGATCCCCATCCAGATCGCGAGCAGCAGGCCCATCTCGGCGTTGAACCGGATGTGGGAGGACGTCCAGAAGGCGGTGCTGACGATCATCGTGACGGCCGTGAAGGTCACGGCCTTTCCGGAGGTGACCAGCGCCTCGCGCGTCGACGCAACGAGATCACCCTTGATGCGGATCTCCTCGATGATGCGGCTGACGATGTAGAGGCCGTAGTCGATGCCGAAGCCGACACCGACCGTAACCAGCGGCAGGGTGTGGATGTTCACGCCGATGCCGTTCACCGCCATGTAGGCGTTGACGATGATGTTCGACGCGATGAGCGGCCCGAGGAGATAGAGACCGCAGCTGAACGACCGATAGGTGAACAGCAAGATGATCCAGATGGTGAAGAACCCGAGGAAGTTCATCAGGATGTCGTTGCGGACGAGTTCTTCGTTGGCGGCCGCGAGGACGCCGATCAGGCCGCCGGCGAGACGAAACGTCGCCTTGTCCATCGGGTTCTCGGCGATGAACTTGCGGCAGCGGGCGATGATGCGGCGGATGTTGTCGCCCTGGTGGTTCTTCGCGAAGAAGGTGACGTGCGCCGTGGTGTAGCTCGGGTCGACGTACTTCGCGGTCTCGGTCGGCGGCGAGCCGGAGAAGAAGATGAAGAAGAGACCGCCGATGTCGGTCCAGCTGTCGGGGATGACCGCCCACTTCGGCTCGAGCTCGTGGAAGACACGGTTCACCGCCCGGATGATGTCGGCGAGCGAGAAACTGTAGCCGATCGCGGAATCACGCTCGAGCGTGCGCTGAAACTTCTCCATCGTCCGCAGGGTCTGCGGATCTTTCATCGCGTCCTTGTCGTGGCCCTCGGAGACGACGATCAGCGGCTCGACGCCGCCGAAGCTCTCCTGGATCTGCGTGTGCGAGAGGTTGTACGGCGAGTTCGTGAAGAGGAGCGGCGAGGCCGCGGTCGGATCGCCGATCGTCAGGCCACGCATGAAATACAGACCGATCAGGACGGCGATCGTCCACCCGCCGAGCGTCACCACCCTACCCGCCGACGACATCAGAACGTGGGTGAAGCGCTCGATCTGCTTGCGGAACCAGCCGCGCTCGCGCAGCACGACGAGCTCCGGCTCCGGCGGCTTCAGGTAGAAGTAGACGATCGGGTTCAGCAGCATCTCGGAGACGGTGATCGCCAAGATCCACCACGACGCCGTGATGGCGAGCTTCTGCAGCATCACGACCGGCACGAGGATGATGACGAGCACGCCGAGGGCATCGGTGACGACGCCGGAGAAGGTCGGCACGAAGAGCTCGGCGAACGCGGCGACGATCGCGCGCCGTTTGTTCCAGCCGCACTTCTCGAACTCCTCGTAGTAGCGATCGTGCATCTGGATGGCGTGGCTGACGGCGCGCGCGGTGATGAGGAACGGCATCACCAGCATCAAGGGATCGAGCGCGAGACCGATGAGATGGATGAAGCCCATGCCCCAGAAGGCGGCGATGAGACCCGTCAGCGTGGGACGCAGCGACCCGCGCCAATCGTGGAAGTACATCCAACGCAGCACCCACTCGATGCAGTAGGTGACGACGAGGATCCAGAAGACGTCGCTCGCGTAGCGGTAGACCCAGCCGTAGAGACGCGGCTCGCCGGCAACGAAGATCTTGGTGTTGGCATCTTCATACGGGGTGACGACCTTGGCGTTGACCTCGTCGAAGATGCGCTTGTAGTCGAGACGGCCCTCGATGAAGTTGGCGCGGATGAGCGCGGACTTGTCGTCGAGGGAAACGAGCAAGCCGTAGATGTTCTCGGCGTTGTGCACGATGCGCCGGATCTCCTCGACCTCGTCCTGCGACTGCGGCGCGCGCAGCATCACCGGTTCGGCGCGCAGCGTGCCGCCGGCGGCGACCCGCAGGTGGCGCACGGTGCGGTGACCGATGGACTCGATCTGGTTGTGATTGACGCCGTAGACCGTGTCCATGCCCTCGGTCATCTTGAAGATCTTCGTCAGGTTGTCCTTGGTGAAGATCGTACCGTCCTTCACTTGCAGCATGGCGACGATGTTGTTGGCGCCGCCGAACGTGCCCGAGTACTTGTTGTGGACCTTCACGAACTCGTGCGTCTGAGGAAGGAGATCGCCGAAGCTGGTGACGAGCTGGAGCTGCATGGCGCAGTAGGCGAAGTACCCGGTGACGAGGAGGACCACGATCATCACCGGATTGCGCCACTCGATCAGCTGGTCGCCGAGCCAATAGAGCGCGCGCTTGTCCTCGGGAACGTCGTAGTTCAAGGCCATGGATTCCCCCGACTTGAGATTGTGACCGCGCCCGCGCCTCGCGGCGCGCACTCGGAGAAGCGTCGAAGAGCTTGAAATTTCGACGTGGGTTGGCCGCTTCTAGCGCCGCGATTCTGGGGTGTCAAGAGACTGACCCAGCGTTTTAGAACGCACGGCGCGCGGCATCGCGCCGACCTGACGCCCCCGGCGGACGCCGATTGACAGCGCCGTTCGACCTCGGATAGCGCCGCGTCATGCAGCTCGCTTTCTCGCCCGCCGAGGGTCGCGTACGCGACGAGATTCGCGCCTTTCTCGCCGCCGCGATGCCGCCGCCGTCGGCCATCTCCGAGGACGGCTGGATCAGCGGCTTCTCGCCGGAGTTCTCCCGCCGCATGGGGGCCGCCGGGTGGATCGGAATGACGTGGCCGCGGCAGTACGGCGGCGGCGAACGCAGCTACGTCGAGCGCGCGGTCGTCACCGAGGAGCTCCTCCGCGCCGGCGCGCCGACGGCGGCGCACTGGACGGGCGACCGCCAGATCGGCCCGTCGCTGCTCGCCCACGGCAGCGAGGAGCAGAAGCGCGAGATCCTGCCGCGCATCGTGCGCGGCGAGCTCGTCTTCTGTCTCGGCATGAGCGAGCCCGGCGCCGGGTCGGACCTCGCGGCACTGCAGACACGCGCGGTCGAGGACGGTGACGCGTTCGTCGTCGACGGCCAGAAGGTGTGGACCAGCCTCGCAAGCCACGCGCACTATTGCTACTTGGTCGCCCGCACCGATCCCGACGCCCCGCGCCATCGCGGCATCAGCGAGCTCCTCGTCGACATGAACCTCCCCGGCATCACGGTGCGCCCGCTCGTCGACATGACCGGCGAGCATCACTTCAACGAGGTCGTCTTCGAGGGCGTGCGAGTGCCGCGCCGGTGGCTGATCGGCGAGAAGAACCGCGGCTGGGTCCAGATCGCCTCGCAACTCGACTACGAGCGCGCCGGTATGGAGCGCCTGCTCAGCTACGCGCCGCTCTTTCGCGAGCTCGAGGCGCACCTCCGCGCGACCGGACGCAGCCGCGATCCGCTCGTCCGGCAAGCGCTCGCGCGCTTCCACGGCGAGCTCGCCGTCGGCCGCCTGTTCCTCTATCGCATCGCCTGGAAGCTCTCGCGGGGGATCACGCCGACCGCGGAGACGGCGCTCGCCAAGCTCTACGGCACCGAGCTCGAGCAGCGCCTGGTGCGTTTCGCCGGCGAGATGCTCGGCGACCTCGCGCTCCTGACCGACGGCGGCGGAGCGCTCGCGACACGCACCGCGCGCGCCATTCTGAACGCGCCGGGACTCACCATCCGCGGGGGGACCGTCGAGATCCTGCGCAACATCGTCGCGCAACGCGGCCTCGGGCTACCCCGAGACTGACGCGATCAATCCGCGTCGGAATCGCCGGCGGCGTCGTCGGCGAGACCGTGTCGCTGCTGCTGGGGATGCGGCTTCGGATGGATACGGGCCTGGGCCTTCTCCTGATCCTCCTTGCGCTCCTCTTGCTGCACGGCCTTGTCTTCCACGTGCTCCTCGCGTTGCTCGTGCAGCTCCTTCAACTCGAACTCGTTGTGCTTCTTCGCCGACACTCGCCCCGCAAGCGGGACCGCGACGAGCATGGTCGTGATCAGGGCCACTGCCGCCTTCATGATCGCCTCCTCCGTATCCGAAACATGGCACACTCGGCCATGCATTGATCGCTCATCATAACCCGTCTGATCCCGACTGACAGCCCACCTCGGCGACGAGCGTCGCGAGCGGTTCGCACCCGCGCAAGGTCCATGCTACTCGCTCGCCCGTGACGACCGCACGCCATCGCGCCGCCGCCGGCGCGTCCGCGGGCCACTTTCACCGCGCCCTCGGTCTCCTCGACGCCACGGCGCTCGTCGCCGGCTCGATGATTGGCTCCGGCATCTTCATCGTGTCGGCGCAGATGACACGCGAGCTCGGATCGGCGGGATGGTTGCTGGCGGTCTGGGCTCTGGCCGGAACGATGACCGTCGTCGCCGCCGCGCTCTACGGCAATCTCGTGGTGCGCTTCCCCCGCGCCGGCGGCCAATACGTCTACCTGCGCGAGGCGTTCGGTCCGTTCGTCGGCTTTCTCTACGGCTGGACCCTCTTTCTCGTCATCCAGACGGGGACGATCGCCGCGGTCGCGGTGGCGTTCGCGCGCTTCACCGCGGTGCTGATCCCCGACATGGACGGCGCCGACCTCGTCCCCGGACTGTCGTTGGAGCGCGCGCTCGCGATCGCGCTCATCGCCGTGCTCACGGCCGCGAACTGTCGCGGCGTCGAGGTCGGCAAGACGATCCAAAACGTCTTCACGATCGCGAAGATCGCGGCACTCGTCGCGGTGATCGCGCTGTGCGCCGTGGCCGGCTCGGGAGGCATGCTCATGCGCAATCTCGGCGCGCCGTTCGCGCGCGTGCCGATCGCCGAGCTGTCGCTCGCGGGCGCGATCGGCAGCGCCATGGTCGGCGCGCTCTTCTCGGCCGACGCCTGGAACAACGTCACGTTCGCCGCCGAGGAGGTTCGCGATCCCGCGCGCACCATCCCGCGGGCGCTCGTCGCCGGAACGGCGCTCGTGATCTTGATCTACCTGGCGGTCAACGTCGCCTACCTGCTCGTCCTTCCGGCGCTCGGCTCACCCGACGCCGCCGATCCGCTGGCGCGCGGCATCGCGTACGCGGCGCGCGATCGCGTCGCGACCGCAGTCATGCAGGCTCTGCTCGGGCCGGTGGGCGTGGTCGCGATGGCGGTCGCGATCATGGTCTCGACCTTCGGATGCGTGAACGGCCTCATCCTCTCGGGCGCACGCGTCTCGTATGCCATGGCGCGCGACGATCTGTTCTTCGCCGCCGCCGGACGCCTGTCGCGTGCCGGAGCGCCGGCATTCGCGCTGGTGGTGCAGGGGCTGTGGGCCGCCGTGCTCGCGCTCTCGGGCACCTACGGCGACCTCCTCGACTACGTGATCTTCGCCGCCCTGCTCTTCTACGCACTCACCGTCGCGGCGACGCTGCGCTACGGTGACCGCGACCGCATGCTGCCGCGCGTCCTCGCCGTCGGCTACGTCATCGCCGCCGCAGCCGTGATGCTGGATCTACTCATGGTGAAGCCGCGCTTCACGTGGCCGGGGTTGCTGATCGTGCTGTCCGGCGCGCCGGTGTACGCGTGGTGGACCCGGACACGCGACGCGCGGCGCGCGCGGGGGTGAATTCCGCGTGGAATGCAACTCCCCCGTTCTCAGCCCCGGCAGTACGTGCGCAGGAGGTCTTGGATCTTCTTCGGGGTATCGTTGTTGGCGTTGCTGAGCACCCCGGGGGGAACTTCCTTCAGGACGGCGCAGGCGCGTTGCGGGTCGCCGGTTGCGACCGAGAGTCGGGCGGACTGGTAGTGAGCCTCGAGCCACCCCGGCTTGCCGACGGGTGACGCGAGGATCTCGTCCCAGAGGGCGCGTGCGTCACTCGGCTTTCCCTCCGCCTCGAGGATACGGGCGGCGCCGGCACGCGCGGAGACCACGTCGGGCTCGTTCGCCAGCACCTCCCGATAGAGCGCGAGTGCCCGGTCGCGCTGACCGCCTTCCTCGTAGAGCGCGGCGAGCGTCGATCGCAGCCGGCGGCGGACGACGGGGCCGAGCGCGGCGGCGTCCTTCGATGCCAGCGCCCGCTCGCTCAAGCGTTGCGCCGCGAGTTTGCCGGCGACCGCCTCGTCATGCTTCCCGCTCGCCTCGGCGCGTGCGGCGGTGGTGAGAAAGCGCGTCGCGAGGTCGTCGAGGAACGCCGGGTCGAGCGCGGCGACCGCGGGACGATCGGCCTCGGCCGCCGCCTCGGGCAGGCGTCCGAGCCGGGCGAGCGCCGCCAAGCGCAGCTTCACCACCTGCGGGCCCTGGTCGGCGAGCTTCGGATAGCGCTCCTCGAATCCGGCGAGCCACGCGAGCGCCTGCGCATAGTCCGGCGGCGCGGCGACCGCGGCCAGATAGGCGCGCATCAGCGCCGCCTGGCCCATGAAGTCGTTCACCGGCGCGTCGCCGAACGCCTTGAAGTCCTCGCTGCCGATCTGCGCCCAGAAGCGATCGAGGGCGGCGTCGGCCTGGCGCCTCAGGGCGGGATCCGGCGTCGCGCCTTGCGGCGTCTGCTCGAGAAGCTTCACGCTCGATTGCGCGCTGGCGAAGGCGGCGCGAAGCTCGAACGCGGGATCGCCCTTCACCTGCGCGTATTGCGCGATCGCGTCCGCATAGCGCTCCTGGCGCTGGCGGATCTCGCCGAGGCGAAAGCGCGCCTCGGGCGCCGCCTTATGCTTCGGGTACTCGTCGAGGAAGGTGCTGATCGCGCGCTCGTACGCGGGCAATCGCTCCGCCGTCGGGCTTGCCGCGTACAACGACTCGTTCGCCTTGAAGTTCAGATAGGCGGCGTCGTCGCGATAGGCGGAACGATCCTTCGTCGCCAGGACCTGCGCGAACGCCTCGCTGGCCGCGGCGGGCTCACCGCTGCGCAAGCGTGCGATCCCGAGGAGGTAGCGCGCCTCGGGCTGTTGCGTCCGATCCTCCTCGTCGGAGGAGGCGAGCAGGTGCTCGAGCCGTGGAATCGCCTCCTTGAACTTCCCGGACGCGACGAGCTGCTTGGTAACGTCCCATTCCGACGGCGGCGGCGGCCCGGCCTTCGCCTTCGGACCCGCCCAGATCTTCGGGTTGTCGAGACCGGCTTTGACGATTGCAGCCGCACGGCTTCCCCAGGGACCGCCTGCGGCTTGAAGCTCGGCCAGCAGCGCGCTCGCCTCGCCGCGATAGCTCGCGCGATTCTCCGCCGACGTCGCCGCTGCCATGAGGAGCGCGCGCGCGCGCGTGAGCTTCGCCCGCGGCTCGTCGGCGGGAGTGGCGCCGTCGAGCGCCGCCTTGGAGGCCTTCAACGCCTCGGCGCTGCGTCCGGCCTTGATGTACGCCTCGGCGAGCGCGAGGCGAGCCTTCCGCACCCGCTCCGGCGTCGCGCTCTTCGATTCGGTGACCGCCTGAAAGTCGGCGATCGCCCACTCACCCTTGTCGAGCTCGAGGTAGCAGAGTCCACGGCCGAGATGGCTCTCAGCGACGACCGGAGTGTCGCGCCCCGCGGTCGCGAACTCGCCGAAGCCGTTGGCCGCCTCCTCGAGCAGCGACGTCCGTTTCTGCCCCTCGTAGAAGAGAGCGCCGCGATAGCGGAGCCAATTGAGGTAGTAGAGCGCCTGGGCGGCGAGCTGCTGGTGTTCCTTCCAGCCGGCGCTCTCGTAGAGCGCGTCGAGGTCACCGTCGGCGTCGATGACGCTCTTGCTCATGCGATCGAGCGCTTCACGATGCGCGCGGTAGCTCCGCTCGAGCGGCTCCGCGATCGCCTCGTACGCCGCGACCGCCCCCGCCTCCCCCGTATCCGCCGCGTCGAGGAACTCGAGCGCCAATCTCCCCATCCTCTCGAGCCCCGCCTGCTCCCCCGCTCCCCCGCTTCCCGGCGCGAGCCCCACGCCCTTCGCCTGCGCCCGCAAGTCCGCCATCGACGCCGCGCGCGCGAGCTTGCCGGAGTCGGCAACACCGAACGCAGCAACAAGGACCAGGACGCATGTAATGCGACGCCACACCGGCGCGCCTGCGAGGTCGTCACGTCCGTACGGACGGGTCACTGCAAGCGGTCCATGTAACGCGCCATTTCGACGCGCCAGCGCGTGCCGAACGTCAGCGCCATGACTTCGCGTAACAAGGCCTTCTTTTCGCCGAGGCGGGAGAGCTCGCCGCCGCCTTGGCGGGCGATGTCGGCGTAGGAGTCGGTGACCTCGCGGTAGAAGTCGGGGGTCGCCGTCGCCTTGAACTCGCCCTTGGCGCCGTGCGAGGCCCAGTCGGCGCGCTCATATTCGACGTGCAAGCGGTCGGTGACGTCGATCGCGCCGACGGCGCCGTTGTTGTCGCGGAAGGTTCGGACCACTTGCAAGAGCTCCGACAGATCCTCCTTGTGCGGCGGTGAGCCGCCGATGATGACGAGGATCCGGCGCGCCGTCTTCCGCCACGACAGTTCGCGCACCGCCGCCTGGACGCCGGCCTTCACCGCTTCGGGATAGTCGCCGCCCCCGTCGGCACGCAGGGCGCCGACGAAGTTCTGCACCTTGTCGGTGTGGAAGCTGAAATCGACCCATTTGGTGACGTACTCGTCGCCCTTGTCGCGGTAGGCGACGACGGCGACGCGGCTTGCCGGCACCATCTGCTGCAGGTCGCCGATGAACGCGCGCACTTCACGCTTCACGTCCTCGAGCACCGACTGCATGCTGTCCGTGGTGTCGATCACCAAGACGAGATCGATGCCGACCTTGCGGAGCCCGCCGAGCATGTCGCCGAAGCCCCCGCCGCCGGGCCCGCCGCCGGCGAGCCCCCCGCCCCCGATCGACAGCGGCACGTCGAGCGTTCCGGGCGACTGGCCGATCGACGGACCGACCCCGGCGATGCGCGGCATCTCCGGTGCGCGCACCGACGCCACCGCGGACGTCGCGCTCGGTCCCGCGACCGATCCCGCCGCCCGCGGCGCGGTCGTGACCGGGTGGAGACTCCCCGCGAGGTCGTGCAGCGACGGTGCCCCCTCGAGCTCGTCGAGCTCCGCGCCCGCATCGAGCACCTTGACGTTGATCTTCTCGTCGCGGCGGACGACGGCGAAGCTGATCGTCGCCAGGAGGACCAGCACCCCGCCGTGGAAGATCGCCGAGAAGAGCAGCGCCGGAAGACCCCGCCGCATCGGAAACGCTGCCGCGAGCGGATCGTCCTCGAGCGCGGCCGGTGCCGGACGAGGGCTCCGTCCGCCGAGCAACGTGCGCAGCGAACGGCGCGGCGGCCGTTCGGTCGTGCTCATGGCGCTATTCCGCGGCGGCCGGCCGCCCGCGCTCGGCGGCGATCGCCACCTGCGTGGCGCCCGCCCGCTGCGCGGCGGAGAGGATGCGAACCGCGTCGCCGAGGATCACCTCGCGATCGCCTTGCAGGACGACCGGCGTGTCGGGACGCGTCGCCAAGAGCGCGCGCAGCGCACCCTCGAGATTCTCGAGCGGCACCGGATCGGCGTTGACGAAGATCTCGTGCATCTGCGTCACGGTGACCGTGATCTCGCGCGGAGTCGCCTGGGTCTCATCGACCTCGGGCAGCATGACCTTGGCGCCAGAGTCGACCATCGCGACGCTCGTCACCATGAAGATGATGAGCAGGACGAGGAAGATGTCGGTGAGCGGCGTGATGTTGATGTCCGCCATGATGCGGAAGCGGCCGCGCCCGGCGAACGTATTACCGACGGCCATCGACCACCCGTTCCATCGCCGGCTCGGCGGCACGCTCGACGCGCAACGCCTCGAGAAGGCGCGCCGAGCCGATCGTCAGCGCCGCGTCGATGCGATCGAGGCGTGTTTGGAAGTAGTTGTAGAAGATGAGGGCGACGATCGCGACGATGAGACCGAGCGCGGTCGCGATCAACGCCTCGGAGATCCCGCCCGCGACCACTGCGAACCCGCCGCTGCCCAGAACCGACATGCTGTGAAACGCCTTCACGATCCCGATGACGGTGCCGAAGAGACCGATGAAGGGCGCGCTCGCGGCGACGGTCCCGAGGATCCACAGGGAGCCCTTGAGGCGCTCGATCTCCTCGAAGCGGCGCTCGGCGCTCATCTGATCGAGCTGATCGGCCGGGAGCGCGGCGCCTTGCCGCAGGAGGTCGACGAACGTGCGTCCGGCGGGCGTGAGACGCTCGGCTTCAGCGCGCTCGATGGCGGCGCCGACGTCGGACCGGCTGACGTCGGCGTAGACCGAGCGCGTGAGGCGGGCGGTCTGACCGATCATGCCGCGATACGCCCACATGCGCTCGGCGATGACGGTCAGACTGATGATGGACATGACGAGCAACGGATACGTCGCCATCCAGCCCTGCTGGATCATTTCCAAGACGTTCATGCTTTCCACGTGAGGTGCTCCTTCTCTCAGGCGTCAGGCGGCCGGCCGCCGCCTTCTCTTCGACGCTACACGCTCACAATACACCGAGTAAAAATAGCATGTCGACGCGGAACGCGGCCGGGTGCACGCGCGTGCCGCCGCGCTGCGTAATCCGGACCAGAGGGTTCTACCATAGGGGTTTTACCACCCCACGCGTTGTGTGGTATCGCGACCCGCTTGCGACGTCACCGCGGACGCCATTGAAGAGGAGCCGAGTGCCCAGCCACTTGTTCACGACGAAGCCTCTTCAACTCCTTCTCGATGAGATGGCGGGTGAGCACCGGCTGCGACGTGTCCTCGGTCCGGTATCGCTCTCCGCGCTCGGCGTCGGGGCGATCATCGGGACCGGCATCTTCGTGCTCACCGGGATCGCCGCGCACGACAAGACCGGCCCGGCGCTCATGCTGTCGTTCGTCGTCGCGGGAATGGCCTGCGTCTTCGCCGCCCTCTGCTATGCCGAGTTCGCGTCCATGGTACCGGTGGCGGGGTCGGCATACACGTACGCCTACGCGACCCTCGGCGAGCTGTTCGCGTGGATCATCGGTTGGGACCTGCTGCTCGAGTACGCGGTGGCGTCCTCCACGGTGGCGCACGGATGGTCCAAGTACTTCCAGAACTTCCTCGACCAGATCGGCATCCATCTTCCAGCCCTGCTCACCAACGCGCCGTTCGATTTCCATCCCGACACCGGTCAGCTCGCGTTGACGGGCACGTGGTTCGACCTCCCGGCGGTCGTCATCACCGCGATCGTCACGGTCGTCCTCGTCATCGGCATCCGTGAGAGCGCCGGCGTCAATACCGGGATCGTCATCTTCAAGTTGTTCGTGGTCGGCTTCGTCATCGTGGTCGGTGCGTTCCACGTCGATCCGAAGAACTGGGTCCCCTTCGCGCCGTACGGCCTCACCGGCATCTCCTTCTTCGGAACGACGGTGCTCGGCCAGCATGGCACCGCGGGGGAGCCGGTCGGGATGATGGCAGGTGCCGCGGTCATCTTCTTCGCCTACATCGGCTTCGATTCCGTCTCGACGCACTCGGAGGAAGCGAAGAACCCGCAGCGCGACGTACCGATCGGCATCATCGTCTCGCTTCTGCTTTGCACGGTCCTCTACATCGCGGTCGCGGCGGTGCTCACCGGCATGGTGCGCTACGACAAGATCAACATCGACGCCCCTGTCTCGGACGCCTTCCGGCAAGCCGGGCTCCCGTGG
>JBGOSW010000105.1:0-14754 GCA_041476145.1 Binatia bacterium | reverse complement strand
TCGCAGATCACCGGCATCGCGATCCCGATCAACAAGCCGATCGTCGGCGAGAACGCCTTCGCGCACGAGGCGGGGATCCACCAGGACGGCGTCCTCAAGAACAAGATCACCTACGAGATCATGCGGCCGGAGACGGTCGGTCTGGCGGCGAACCGCCTGGTGCTCGGCAAGCACTCCGGGCGCCACGCTTTCGTCGACCGCCTGCGCGAGCTCGGCATCGCGGCGCAGGACATGGACATGAACAAGGCGTTCGCACGCTTCAAGGCGCTCGCCGACAAGAAGAAGAGCGTCTACGACGAGGACCTGATGGCGATCGTGGCGGAGGAAACGGTGCGCGTCCCCGACCGCTACGAGCTCACGTATCTCAACGTCACGTCGTCGAGCGAAGTGGTGCCGGAGGCGACCGTGCGCGTGCGCGTCGACGGCGCGGAACGCACACAGCACGCGACCGGCGACGGCATGGTCGACGCCTGCTACAAGGCGCTCGCCAAGGCCACGGGTACGCACTGCAAGCTCGAGCGCTACGCCGTGAAGGGGATCACCGGCGGCACCGATGCGCAGGGCGAGGTATCGTGCCTGGTGCGCGAGGACGAGCTCACGGCGACGGGGCAGGGCGCCCACACCGACATCATCATGGCGAGCGCCCTCGCGTTCGTGAACGCGCTGAACAAGATCGAGTATCGCAAGCGCTACGCCGCGCGCGTACGGGTGGAGGGGCCATGAGCCGCATGACGATGACCGAGAAGATCTTGGCGCGCGCGTCGGGCAAGCGCGAAGTGCACCCCGGCGACAACGTGTGGGTGGCGGTCGACGTCCTCATGACGCACGACGTCTGCGGTCCGGGGACGATCGGGATCTTCAAGCGCGAGTTCGGGAAAGACGCCAAGGTGTGGGACCGGGAGAAGGTGGTGATCGTCCCCGACCACTACATCTTCACCGGTGACGAGAAGTGCCACCGCAACGTCGACATCCTGCGCGACTTCGTCCGCGAGCAGCAGCTCCCGCATTTCTACGACGTCGGCTCGAGCCGATACAAAGGGGTCTGCCACATCGCGCTCCCCGAGGGCGGCCACACGCGTCCGGGCGAGGTGCTCTTCGGCACCGACTCGCACACCTGCACCGCCGGGGCGTTCAACGAGTTCGCGACCGGGATCGGCAACACCGACGCGGCGTTCATCCTCGGAACCGGCAAGCTGCTGGTGAAGGTGCCGCCGACGATGCGGTTCGTCTTCGCGGGCGAATTCCCGCCGTACGTGCTCGCGAAGGACGTCATCCTCCAGGTGATCGGCGACATCGGCGTCGACGGCGGCACGTACAAGGCGATGGAGTTCGGCGGCGAAGCCGTCGAGCGCCTTTCGATGGAAGAGCGCATGACCCTCTGCAACATGGTGATCGAGGGCGGCGGCAAGAACGGTATCATCGAGGCCGACGAGACCACCTTCGCGTATCTCCGGCAGCGCACGCCGCGCTCCTTCAGCCCGGTCGCGCCCGACGCGGGCGCGTCCTACGCCGTCGAGCGGACCTACGACGCCCGCATCTTCGAGCCGACGGTCGCCCGCCCGCACTCGCCCGACAACCGCTCGGCGGCGCGCGAGCTCGGCGACGTGCGCCTGACGCGCGCCTACATCGGCTCCTGCACCGGCGGCAAGATCACCGACTTCATCAATGCCGCTCAGGTGATGCGCGGCCACAAGGTCGCCGTCGACACCTTCCTCGTGCCGGCGACGACGGAAATCTCACAGGCGATCCGCACCGAGCGCCTCGACGGCCGCACGCTGCTCTCGATCTTCGAGGACGCGGGCTGCACGATCTCGCTCGACGCGTCGTGCGCCGCCTGCCTCGGCGGACCGAAGGACACGTTCGGGCGCATCAACGGCCCGGAGGTCTGCATCTCGACGACCAACCGCAATTTCCCCGGCCGTATGGGTGCGAAAGAGGGGCAGGTCTACCTCGCCTCGCCGTACACCGTCGCGGCGTCGGCGATCACCGGGCGGATCACCGATCCGCGCGAATTCCTCGCGGGAGGTGCGTGATGGCGGCGTCGACGATCCGCGGCAAGGTGTACGTGCTCGGTGACAACATCGACACCGACCAGATCATTCCGGCGCAATACCTGAACCTGGTGCCGACCATTCCCGACGAGTACGAGAAGCTCGGGAGCTACGCGCTCTCGGGCGTGCTCGACATGCCGCGCTTCGTGTCCGAGGGCGGCGCGAAGACGTCGTATCCGATCATCGTCGCCGGCCGGAACTTCGGCTGCGGTTCCTCGCGCGAGCACGCGCCGATCGCGATCGGCGCCGCCGGCGGACGCGCGGTGGTCGCGGAGTCGTACGCGCGCATCTTCTTCCGCAACTGCGTCGCCACCGGCGAGCTCTATCCCGTCGAGACGCCGACACGGCTCGTCGACGAGTTCGTCACCAGCGACGAGGCGGAGCTCGATCTCGATGCCGGCACCATCACCAATCTGCGCAGCGGCGCCCGCTTCGAGCTGCGCCCGCTCGGCGACGCCCGCCCGGTGATCGACGCCGGCGGCCTCTTCGCCTACGCACGCCAGACCGGCATGATTTCAGCGACGGGCACCACCGATTCGAAGGAACGAGTACCGCTGAACCAAACAATCGAGGATTGAAGTCATCGGAGCACAGCCGCGGAGCGGCCGCGCGCACGGGGGCAGAATGTACAAAATCGCGATCATTCCAGGAGACGGCACCGGGCCCGAGGTGACCGCCGAGGCGGAAAAGGTGCTCGCCGTCGCCGCGGCGAGCGGCGGCTTCACCTATGAGGCGACGCGATTCGATTTCGGCGGCGACCGCTACCTGCGTACCGGGGAAGTGTTGCCGGCGAGCGCCGTCGACGAGCTGCGTCGCTTCGACGCCATCCTGCTGGGGGCGATCGGCCATCCGGACGTGAAGCCCGGGATCCTCGAGAAGGGCATTCTGCTTCACCTGCGCTTCGAGCTCGATCTCTACGTCAATCTGCGGCCGGTGAAGCTCTATCCGGGGGTCGAGACGCCGCTCAAGGACAAGGGGCCGGAGCACATCGACTTCGTGGTGGTGCGCGAGAACACCGAGGGGCTGTACGCCGGGGCGGGCGGGTTCCTCAAGAAGGGCACGCCGGACGAGGTGGCGATCCAGGAGTCGATCAACACGCGCCACGGCGTCGAGCGCTGCCTGCGCTACGCGTTCGACTACACGCGCGCGCGCGACCGCGCCAAGAAGCTCATGCTCGTCGGCAAGACGAACGTGCTCACGTACGCCTTCGACCTCTGGGAGCGGGCCTTCCACGAGATCGGCGCCGCCGAGTATCCCGACATCAAGCGCGACTACGCCCACGTCGACGCGACCTGCATGTGGATGGTGAAGAATCCGGAGTGGTTCGACGTCCTCGTCACCGACAACATGTTCGGCGACATCATCACCGATCTCGGCGCCATGATTCAGGGCGGCATGGGGATCGCCGCGGGCGGGAACATCAACCCGGCGACGGTGTCGATGTTCGAGCCGATCGGCGGCTCGGCCCCGAAGTACACCGGTCAGGGGGTGATCAATCCGATGGCCGCGATCGCGGCGTGCCAAATGCTGATCGCGCACCTCGGCGAGAGCAAGGCCGCGGCGCGGGTCGACCGCGCGATCGCCCACGTCCTGTCGACGAAGCTCAAGTCGATGCAAGCCGGCCGCATGGGATACTCGACGGCACAGGTCGGAGACCTGGTCGCGGCGGCGGTGGCGGACGGCTGAGCGGCGGGGCCCGTGACGAGCACGCGCGAATACTCCGTCGCGATCGTCGGCGCGACCGGCGCCGTCGGCGGCGAATTGCTGAAGATCTTGGAGGAGCGGCGATTCCCGATCGGCGAGCTTCGGCTCTTCGCGTCGGAGCGCAGCGCCGGCGAGCTGATCGAGCTCGCCCGCGGCGAGGTACGAGTCGATCGACTCGACCCCGAGGGGTTTCGCGGCGTCGACTTCGCGTTCTTCTGCGCCGGCGGCGCGGTCAGCGCCGAGTACGCGCCGATCGCGGTCGAGGCCGGTGCGGTGGTGATCGACAAGAGCAGCCACTTCCGCCAGGACCCGGACGTGCCGCTCGTCGTGCCCGAGGTGAACGCCGCCGACCTCGAAGCGCGCGAGCGCGGCATCATCGCCAGCCCCAATTGCACGACGATCCCGATCGTGGTCGCGCTGAAGCCGATCGCCGACGCCGTCGGCCTCGCGCGCATCGTCGCCGCGAGCTACCAGGCGGTGTCGGGAGGCGGAAAGCGCGGCATCGAGACCTTGTCGCGCGAGACGACGAACATACTCAACTTGCGAAATGCCGGGGACGGCGGGTCCTCGGTGTTCCCGCATCGCATCGCCTTCAACTGCATTCCGCAGGTGGATGCGTTCCTGGCGGACGGGTCGACGAAGGAGGAGGCGAAGGTCGTCGCCGAGACGCGCAAGGTCCTCCACCTCGACGAACTGCCGATCGCGGTCACCTGCGTCCGCGTGCCGACGTTCTTCGGTCACGCCGTCGCGCTCACGGTCGAGACCGAGGGCAAGCTCGGCGCGCGCGACGCGGAGCGCCTGCTGCGCGAGTCGCCGGGTATCGTGCTCTACGACGCGAGCAGCGAGCGTCGGTATCCCACGCCGGCTGACGTCGGCGATACCGATGCCGTGCACGTCGGCCGGGTGCGCGACGATCCGTCGCATCCGACGGGCCTGCAACTCTGGGTTGCCGCCGACAACGTACGCAAGGGCGCGGCGCTGAACGCGGTGCAGATCGCCGAGATCGTCGCGCGCGAGCTCTGAACGCGCGGCGCGCGGCGCCGGGGTCCCTGGTGCAGTTCCGACTACTGCTGGAATACGACGGCACCGACTACCACGGCTGGCAGCTGCAACCGAACGCGCGCACGCTTCAAGAAGTGCTCGAGACGGCACTCGTGACCGCGCTCCGCCATCCGGTGCGTCTGCATGCCGCGGGACGGACCGACGCCGGCGTGCACGCGCTCGGCCAGGTGGCGACCTTCCGCAGCGAATGTTTGATCGAGCCGCGCGAGCTGCGCAAGACCCTGAACGCCCTCACGCCCGCCGACGTCGCGGTCCGCGAGGTCGCGCCCGTCCCGGAGAGCTTCGACGCCCGCCGCAGCGCGACCTCGCGCGTGTACGAGTATCGCATCTGGAACCTGCCGTGGCGCTCGGCGTTCTGGCACCGCTACACGTGGCACGTGCCGCGCGCGCTCGACGTGCGCGCCATGCAAACCGCCGCCGCGGCGCTCGTCGGCGAGCACGACTTCTCGGCGTTTCGCGCCGCCGACTGCGACTCCGAGAGCCGCACCCGTCGGGTGCTCCACAGCGGCCTCACCGAGACGGAGAACCTTTGTACCTATCGGGTGCAGGCGAACGCGTTTCTGAGGCACATGGTCCGCACGATCGTCGGCACGCTCGTCGCCGTCGGCGCCGGCGACCTCCCCCCCGAGGCGATGGCCGAGATCCTCGCCGGCCGCGACCGCACCCGCGCGGGCGAGACGGCGCCGCCCCAAGGGCTCTGTCTCGTCGCCGTTTCGTACGAGCCGACCGGCGTCCGTTGACTTCCGCGTCCCGAAGCGCACTACACTCGACGATTCGCGCAAGGACGGTTCGCGGTGCGGATTGAAGCATGATGCAGCGTGAAGCAGTGGCGGCGACGGCGCAGAACGCCCTCCGTCTGGCGCGGCGCCGTCTGATCATCGAGCGGCTCCCGCTCTTCGCGGCCGGGTGGCTCGCGACGACGGCCGTGTGGGCGGTCGTGCTGCTCGCTGAAGGGCGGATCACCCTGCGGTTCGCGCTCCTCCTCCCGGCGGTGCACGCCCTGGTGCTCGCGATCACGCTCGTCGTCGTCCGCGTCGACTTGGCGGCGGCGCGGGTGCAGGCGACGGTCGGGGTCGCGACGGCACTGCTCAGTATCTCGATGACCGGTCTCATCGCGGCCACCGGCGGCGACGGCGATCTCCTCGCCTTCGTTCTCTTGGCACTCTACGTCTCGTCGACCCTGTGCTTCGTGTGGGAAAGACGGACGGCGCTCGCGGTGCTCGTCGCCATCGTGCTCCCATGGGTGCTGGGTACGCCCTGGCTGCGTTTCTTCGTCCCCACGAGCGAGATCGTCGCCTCGACCGTCTTCGGCACGATGGTCTGCGTCGCGGTCGCCGAGGTCGCGTTGCGGGGCTTCGTCGCTGCGTTCGAGCGCGACGAACGCCAACGGCAGGCGACGCGCGTGCTCGCGGAATCGCTCGACGCGTACCGCGATCTCGCTGAGAACGCCCGCGATCTGATCTACACGCACGACCTCGAGGGACGGCTCACGTACGTGAACGCCGCCTTGGCGCGCTACCTCGACTCGTCGCCGGCGGCGCTGGTCGGCCGCAACTGCCAGGAGCTGATCGCGGTGCGACATCCCGAGTCCCCCGACGTGCCCACGATCATCGCCCGCATCGCCGCCGGCGAGTCGGTGCCGCCGGTGGCCTTTCCGGTCGAGCGGCCGGACGGTCTCCGCTGGGTGGAGTGCGCCGCGTCGGCGATGCACGACGCGACGGGAGCCGTGGTCGGCGTCCGCGGCATCGCGCGTGACGTGACCGTGCGCCGTGACGCCGAGGAGCGGTTGCGGGCGTTGATCGCCGAGCTCCAGCACAGCGAGGAGATGCTGCGGTTGCTCGGCCGCCGTCAGTTGCGGATGCGCGAAGAGGAACGCAAGCGGATCGGCTTCGGCCTCCAGGACGACGTCTGTCAGGAGATCGTCGGCGTCGGCATTCTACTCGAATCGTTGCGCCGGCGCCTTCCCGACACGACGGTGCCGGAGGCGGAGGGCCTGGCGCAGATCGGGCGTCGTTTGAACGAGGTCTTGAGCTATCTTCGCGGCATCGCGCACGACCTCCGGCCGCTCTTGCTGCGTGATCTCGGGCTCGAGGGTAGCGTGCGATCGCTCGCCGACGGGGCGTCGTCGCCGGCGACGCGCGTCATCGTGAGCTTCCCCGCGCCGGTTCCCCGCTTGGAGGAGGAAGTCGAGATCGTCGTCTATCGGATCGCGCAGGAGGCGCTCGCCAACGCCGCCCGGCACGCGCGCGCACACACGATCCACGTCACGCTCGCAGTGCTCGAGGCGACGCTCGAGCTTCAGATTCGTGACGACGGATGCGGATTCAGCGTCGGCGCCGAACGTGTCACGCCGCATCTCGGTCTCGTCGGCATGCGGGAGTGCGCCCTGGCACTCGGCGGGCGTCTCGACGTGACGTCGGAGCCGGGGAGGGGGACGCTCGTCCATCTCACCTGCCCGAGCACGCCGGCGGCGCACGCGATCGCGACCTGACGCGCTACGCTTCGGGGTCGCGATCGTCGCGGCGCCGTCGCGCGCGCTCCGGCACGTGCTTCGCCGCCGCCGTCCTCCGCATGCGCTCGCGGATCGCCGCCTCGGCGCCACGCTCGCTCGGCTCGTAGAAACGTGCGTCGGCGACCGCGTCGGGGAGGCATTGCTGCTCGACGATGCCGCCCTCGTAGTCGTGGGGGTAGTGGTAGCCGCCGCCGTAGCCCAGGTCTTTCATGAGCGGCGTCGGCGCGTTGCGCAGCGACAGCGGCACCGGCAGCGCACCGTGCTCTTTCACCGCCGCGGCGGCGGCGAGCATGGCACGGTAGGAGGCGTTCGATTTGGGCGCGGTCGCGAGGTACGTCGCCGCCTGCGCGAGCGGGATGCGACCTTCGGGCAGGCCGACGAAGTGGAACGCGTCCTTGGCGGCGACCGCGACCTGCAGCGCCTGCGGATCGGCGTTGCCGACGTCCTCGGCCGCGAAGATGATCATGCGACGGGCGACGAAGAGCGGGTCCTCGCCGGCCTCGAGCATACGCATGAGCCAGTACACCGAGGCGTCGGGATCGCTCGCACGCAGGCTTTTGATGAACGCGGAGACGACGTTGTAGTGCTCGTCGCCGGTCTTGTCGTAGAGGAGAGCCTTCTGTTGCAGCGCTACTTCGACGAGGGCGAGCGTCAGCGTGTGCTCGGCGCGCTGGCGGGCGAGGGACGCAGCCACCTCGAGCGCGCCGAGGGCGACGCGCGCGTCGCCGTGCGCGCGCGTCGTGAGGAAGTCGCGGGTCTCGGCGGGTAGGTCGAGCGCCGCCGCCCCGAGCCCACGCTCGCGGTCGGCGAGGGCATGGTCGAGGACGCGTCCGATCTGCTCGGGGGTGAGCGGCTCGAGGACGAGAACGCGGGTCCGCGACAAGAGGGGCGCGATCACCTCGAACGACGGATTCTCGGTGGTGGCGCCGATGAGGACGATCGTGCCGTTCTCCACGTGCGGCAGGAACGCGTCCTGCTGCGCCTTGTTGAAGCGATGGATCTCGTCGACGAAGAGCATCGTCCCGCGCCCGTGGAGCGCCTGGCGGTCGCGCGCCTCGTCGATGAGCTGGCGCAGCTCCTTCACGCCCGAGAGGACGGCGGAGAAGGCGACGAACTCGACCTGCGCGGCGCCCGCCAGGAGGTGCGCGAGCGTCGTCTTCCCGGTTCCCGGCGGCCCCCAGAGAATGAGCGAGTGCGGGACGCCGCTCTCGACCATCTGGCGCAGGATGCGGCCGGGTCCGAGGAGGTGCTCCTGTCCGACGAACTCGTCGAGCGTCGCCGGACGCATGCGCTCCGCGAGCGGCGCCGTGCGCCGCCGCTCGCGCGCCGCGCCGGCGCTGAAGAGGTCCGGTCTGGTGTCGCGCCGTTTCATCCCGTCTTCGACCGTACCATTGCCGCGATCATGCATGCGAGGAGCGGTTGCTATTTCGCGGAGCGCCCACCATAAATTCAGAGCGTGCCCGAGGCTCCTCGCATCGTCGGCCTGGTCGTCAAGCGCAACCGTGCGGAGGCCGCGGCTCTCGCGCGCGTCGTCGCGGCGCGGCTGATCGCCCGCCGGGTCGAGGTGCTCGTGGAGCCGGGGATGGAGATCGAGGGGGCACGCTCCGCCGACAAAGCGTCGATGGTGGCCGACGCCGATCTCCTGATCGCGCTCGGCGGCGACGGCACGTTGCTGAGCGTGGCGCGTCTCGTCGCCGACCGCGAGCTGCGGGTCCTCGGCGTCAATCTCGGGGGGCTCGGCTTCCTCACCGAGGTGTCGACGGACGAGGCGCTGCCCGCGATCGACCGCGTCTTCGCCGGGGCGTTTCAGCTCGATCGACGCACGACGCTCGCGGTGCGCGTACGCCGCGGCGGAGCGATCGTCGCCGCCTCGCAGGTCTTGAACGACGCGGTCATCAACAAGAGCGCCCTCGCCCGCATCATCGATCTCCGTACCTCGGTCGACGGCGAGTACCTCTGCGTCTACAAGGCCGACGGCCTGATCGTCGCGACGCCGACCGGCTCGACGGCGTACTCGCTCTCGGCCGGCGGGCCGGTGGTGAGTCCGCGGGTCGGCGTCACCGTGCTCTCGCCCATCTGTCCGCACACGCTGACGCAACGCCCGCTCGTCGTCTCGGAGTCGGCGCTCATCGAGGTGGAGCTGCACGCCCCCGACCAGGACGTCGTCCTCACCCTCGACGGCCAAGAAGGGATCGCGCTCGTCGACGGCGACGTCGTCGAGATCGCCAAGTCGCCGCACGCGGTCGCGCTCGTGCGTACCGGCGGCCGCGGTTTCCTCTCGGTGCTGCGCGAGAAGCTCCATTGGGGCGAGCGCTGAGGGCGGCGTCGGGGACGGGATGCTCGCCGATCTGCGCATTCGCAATCTCGCCGTCATCGAGGATCTCGAGATCGCCTTCGAGCCCGGGTTGAACGTCATCACCGGCGAGACCGGCGCCGGGAAGACGATCCTCATGCGCGCGCTCGGACTCCTGCTCGGGGATCGCGGCGGTGGCGATCTCTTGCGCGACGGCGCCGAGGACGGCGAGGTCGAAGCGCTCTTCAACGGGCCCGCGGTCGCCGCGGCGCTCGCCGAGCCGAACGACGACAGTGGTGACGCGGCCGCGCTCGAGGCGACGATCCGGCGGACGATCACGTCGACGCGGCAGCGGGCGTACGTGAACGATCATCTGGTTACGGCGGCGCGGCTCGCGGAGATCGGTGAGCACCTCGTCCACGTCTACGGCCAGCACGAGCATCACACGCTCCTCCGTCCCGAGACGCAGCGCGCGCTCCTCGACGAGGCCGGCGGTCTCGACGCCCCGGTCGCGGCGATGGCGGCACGGTACCGCGAGCTCGTGCACGCCGAGGAGCGGCTGCGCGCCGTTCGCGACGGCGCCGAGGGACGTGCGGCGCGGCGCGAGCTCGTCGGCCATCAGGCGGAGGAGCTGCGGCGGGCGGCGGTGCGTGCGGGCGAGGTCGAGGAGCTCGCGCGCGAGCGCGAGATCCTGCGTCACGCCGAGCGCCTGCGGACCGCCGCCGTGGAGGCCGAGCAGGCGCTCTACGCCGGCGACGCCGCCGTCGTCGAGATCGTGACCCGTCACGCCGGGCGCCTCGCCACCCTGGGCGCGATCGACCCCGAGCTCGGCGAGGCGGCGCGTCTCCTCGACGAAGCGCGTCCCGCCCTCGAGGAAGCCGCGCTCCGGCTGGCGGCGCGTGGGCGCGCGATCGCCGCCGATCCCGAGCGACTCGAGCGCATCGAGGAGCGCCTCGCCCTCGTGCAGCGGCTCGTCCGCAAGCTCGGCTGCGAGGCGGCGGAGTTGGTCGAACGCCAGGCGCGCCTCGAGCGCGAGCTCGCCGAGCTCGAAGGCAGCGGCGCCGATCCGGCGGAGCTCGAGCGCGAGGTCGAGCGCGCGCTGGCGCGCGCCTGGGAGGCCGCCGACGCGCTGACCGCGGGTCGCCGTCGCGCCGCCACGGCGCTCGGCGCGCGCATCACCGCCGGCCTCGGTGAGCTCGCGCTCACCGCTGCCGAGCTCACGATCACCCTCGAGCCGCTCGCCGCGACGACCGCCGGCGGCAACGGCGGACGTACCGCGCGCGGATCACGCCCGCGTGACGGGCTCGCGCCGTCGGGCGCCGAGCGCGTCGTCTTTCTCTTGGCGCCGAACCGCGGCGAGGCGGCGCGGCCGCTCGCGCGCATCGCCTCGGGGGGAGAGCTCTCGCGCGTGATGCTCGCGCTCAAGGCGGCGACGGCGGGCGCATCCGACGTACCGACGCTGGTGTTCGACGAAGTCGACGCCGGCATCGGCGGCGGCGTCGCCGAGGTCGTCGGGCGGAAGCTCCGCCAGCTCGCGCAGGGCCGCCAGGTGCTGTGCATCACGCATCTGCCGCAGATCGCCGCGTGCGCCGACCACCACTACGTCGTGCGCAAGCGTCCGAGCGGCGGTCGCACCCGCTCGTCGGCGGCGCGCCTCTCCGACCGCGAGCGTGTCGAGGAGCTCGCACGCATGCTCGGCGGCGTCACCGTCACCGCGCAAGCACGGCGCCACGCCGCCGAACTCCGCCGCCTCGGCGCGCGCGCCGAAGAATGAGCGCGGACGAGCGCGCGCGTCGGCGGCCGTTCGCCGCGGTGTTCATCGTGCTCTTCGCGGCCTGGAAGGTGTACGAGGCGATCGCCGCCGAGACCGTCCGGGCGACCATCGCCCCGTCTCTCTACGCGCTCGGCCTCGGCGGCTTCGCCGTGAGCCTCCTCGGCCCGCGCTCGTTGCAGCTGCTCACGTTCTTCGCCGGCGCCGTCCTCTGCCTCATGGCCATCGCCTTCGAGGTCCGGTCGTAGGAGGACTCGTCCGTTCGCCGCGGTCGGGCTATTCGCCGGGCGCCGCGCGCTCCGGCTGCGCCCCCATCACGACGGACGCGGCGGCGATCAGCGGGTCGCCGAGGAGCCTCGCCTGCGCCGCGAGAACGCGCGCGAGATCGGAGGGTCCCGTGAGCCGGACGAGAATCGTCTGCGCATCCGGATTGCCGCCGACGACGACCGCGGGGAGCGAACGGAGCACGGCGTTGGCCTCGGCGACCGTCGTCATCGGCGCGAATACCACGACCAGGTCGCGAACGGACATCGGAACACCGCCGCTACGCGCCACGTCCTCGGGTTGCGGCGACGGAAACGGGAGGTCGGGAACGTGATCCCGCGCCAGATCGGCCGCCGGTCCGTCGAGCGCGCGCGCGGGCGCCGTGGTGGGCGTCGAGCGCGCCGTGGGGGCGGGTACGGGAACGCGCTCGGTCGGGGCCGTGGAGACTCCCGCGGCGCGCGCGATCGCGACCGCGAGTGCGACGCCGCCGACGAGCGCCACAGCCGTCGACAATCGCCCCGTCACTGCACGAACAGCGGCCGGAAGAGGAGCGCGTTCGGCGAGATCTCGCCCCAGGTGATGAGCGGCATGCCGCTCGCGTCGATCGCGATCGCCGGCACCCCCGAGGCGCGCGTCGGGCTGTTCGAGACGTCGATGCGGGTGTCGAAGCTGAGACCGCCGTCGGTGGTACGGGCGACGTAGATCTCCTCCGGCGCGGGCGTCTCCGCCCACGTCACCCATGCCGTGCCCGCCGCGTCGACGGCGACGCGGGGATGGATCGCGAACTGGCCGTCGGGTGTCTGCGAGACGTCGACCGTGCGCACGGCGGCGCCGTTCTCGATCCGCACGTACGTGATCGTCGACCTCGTCGGGCCTTCCGTCGGATAGACGAGAGAAACGTTGCCGTCGGCGTCGACCGCCATGTCGTAGAAGCCGGCGAGGAACTCGTTCTGCGCCACCTCGACCGGCGCCGAGAAAGACACGCCGTCGGCCGAGCTGCTGTAGAGCATGCGGAACAGCGAGCAGTTGCCGCCCGTGATCACGCATTCGGTCCAGGTGACGTGGATCTCGCCGCCGGGCGTGACGGCGACCTGGGTGCCACGCGGGAACCAGCGGTCCCCCGGGCTCGCGTCGGCGTGCACCGTGACCGGAGCCCCGAACGTCGCGCCGAGATCGTCCGAGGTGCGCAGCCGGATCAAGAACGGATTCTTCTTCGCGACCGAGCCGGTATCGGTGCCACTCTCCGCCCACGCGACGTAGACGCGCTCGAACTTGTCGACGGCCACGTCGGTGTAGAAGTCGACATTGGTCGTTGCCTGGGTGGAGACCAGCACGGGCGTGAGTAGTGTCTCGCCGTCGGGCGAGACGGAGAGCCCGACCGACGCATTTCCGACCGGCGCCGGGTCGCTCGGGTTGCCGAAGACGTTGGCGAGATAGAGCGTGCCCGACGCGCCCGCCGCGAGCGACGTGCGGCGACGTTGCTCGTTGGTGGCGGTCGGCTGCGTGGTGAACGTGACGCCGCCGTCGAGCGAGTGCGCGAGGTGATGATCCTCGAACTCGTTGCCGTCCGAGTCCGAGGATACGTCGTGCTCGTAAGTCACGAAGATACCGCCCTGCGGGTCGGCCGCGATCGCCGTCTGGTTGGGCGCGAGGTCGTCGATCTTGGCGGGGAAGTGCGGGAAGTCGATGGCGCGGTCCTCGCCGAGGGCGACGCCGGTGAGCGGCAAGGTCGTCGGCTCGATGTATCCCGGCTCGCCCGCGATGGGGTTCGGCATCTCGTTGTCGACGGCCTCGAGCGCGACCTTCACCCGCCCGGTCCAGAGCGGTACCGTCAAGAGGCGCGGGTCGTCGCCGTACGGGACCATGGCCTGCTGCTCGAAGACGGCCGCGAAGTCGCTCTGCATCTCCGACGTGACGGTGACCTTGATCGCTTCGTAGTCGGGGTCGATGCGCGACCAGTCGAAGCGGAGGTGCAGATCGAAGGAATGGATGTAGTCGGGTAGCGCCTTCAGGACGGCGGGCGCGGTCGCGGGATCGCGGTTGCCGAGCAGGTAGCGCTCGGGTCCGAAGTCGTGCGGGTCGCTCGCCGGCGCGCCCTCGACGTCGCTCTGCACGAACACGTTCTCGTGATCGGAGGTCCACGTGCTCGCGGCGGCGAGGACGTCGACGTCGCGGAGGAAGCCGGGGGGCGTCCGTAGCGTCGTGCTCTTGTTCTGACCCGCGGGCGCGTCGGGGTCGGCGGCATCGGGGTCCACCTTGAAGGGCGCGGTCGCGAACCAGGCGCCGACCTGCCCGTCGCCGTTGAAGTCGTAGCGCGGATGGACCGATTCCGACGGTGCGTTGGCGCAGCCGGCGGGCGGTTGCGGCACGTCGAGCGGGTGCCCCGGGCTCGCCGCCTGCTTCTCGACGCAGCCGTCGAGGTTCAGGTCTTTCTTGAAGTGAGCGGGCGGGCCGTCGAGTGCGACGCTCAGCCCGGAGCCGGCGAACTCGGCGGCGTGCACTTGCAGATAGGCGTCGCGCCAAGCGCGGAAGTCGCGCATGGTGATCTGCCCGTCGCCGCGGCGGTGGTCCATGGTGTCGATCCCGCCCACCACCTGCCGCGTGAACGGATCGACGCGCGTATTGCCGTCGGGCGTGCCGTCGTCGACGTCGACGAGCGCGCGTTGCACGGTGGTGTTGCTGCGCAGGAGATCGATGCCGAGCGCGTCCGCGAAGCCGTCGATCCGCTGCGCGCCGGCGGCGCCGCCGCTCGGGCCCGCCGGCACGGCGACGTCGTTCGCCGGCGCGGTCAGGATCTGCCGCATCTGCGAGTACGAGAGGTCGGGATCGAGCGACCAGAGGTAGGCCGCGAGACCGGTGGCATGCGGCGACGCGAACGAGGTGCCGCTCGCGGTCGCGTAGTTCGGGTCGACGGCGTCCGTGGCGGGGCACGACCCGTTGTCGTAGTTCGCGCCGTCGTTCAGCTCGGTCGAGCGTACGCACGTTCCCGGCGCCGACACCGTGCCGAACGCTGCCGAGAAGGCGGAGCGCGCGCCGGTGGCATCCATCGCCTCGACGGAGAGGAAGTGATCGGCCGGCCCGACCGGGAGTGGGGACG
>JBGOSW010000104.1:0-14821 GCA_041476145.1 Binatia bacterium | reverse complement strand
GCTGTTGGCCGCGCAGCGTCGTGAAAAACGATGCGAGCGGTGTTCCGTGGTGCGGCGTCGCGATCGTGACGACGCTCTGTACGCGCGCCGCCAATCGCTCCACGTCGAGCGACGTCGGCAACGCGACCTCCGGCGCGATGAGGAGGCGCGCGTCGAGCCCTCCGCTCGAGTGACCGATCAGATGAAGTGGACCGGTATCGTCCCGTGCGGTCGCGGCGATCGTCTCGGCGACGCGCGCGGCACGTCTCGGCAGCGAGGCGGTGGGGGACGTGTGCACGATGTGGATGTGCGCGTCGAGCCCCACCGCGGCGAGCCGTGTCGTGAGGAACCGCCGCACGTGCCCGAAGTAGGCAATCCGCCCGAGGTTCGCGAATCCCAGGAACCCCGGGATCAGATAGACGTGGAATGTACGGTCCATACGCCGAGGCCGGCACTACCCCTGCCGGAACTGACTACGACATCGAGCCGCGTTCAGCCGCGCAACGCGTTGCGGAAGCGCTTGACGGCTCCGGTGGCGGTCGCTCGGGCATCGACGAGAACGGAATCGACCGTGCGCTTGATGTCTGCCCACGAGCCGCCGGCGGCGGTGGACACGCGCTTGAAGGTGCCTGCGGCCTCGCGCCGCTTCGACTTCAAGACGCTCAACTGCGCGCGCGCGTCCTTGCGCAATTCGCGAATCCGCGCCCGCGCATCCGCCTCGAGCCTATGCTCCGCCCTGCGCAAGCCCCGCTGGATCTCACCGATCGATTGTTCCAGGTGCCTGACGCCCTGTCGAATCTCGGCGTACATGGCCCGCGCCTCGCGCGACATCGCCTTCTGCGCCCGCCGGGGCGCGCTCATCGTTTTGGAACGCTTCTTTGATGCCTTGGGGGACATGGTCTTCTCCTTCCCGTGCCGCTCGATCGCAGCACACGCACTCGGGGTGATGAGCGAGGCTGGCTCGCTCAGGCGCCAAGCTAGCTCTTCTTGGGCACCAGCAGCAGGAGCCCGCCAACCACTATCGCGCCCACGCCAGCCCAGGCCGGGACGTTGACTACCTCCTTGTCCTTCACCGACAGCTCGAGCGAGCCGATCTTAGCCTCGTGGGTTTCCTTGGTGTAGCTAAAGCCACCGTACACCAGCCCCAGGGTGCCGGCCGCGATCAGCGCGATTCCGACGATCTTGACTGCGCTCATCTCGTCACCTCCTGCCGATCATCCCAAAGGCCTTCGACCCTGGACGACACGAACCAGTATCACCACAACCGCGACAACCAAGAGGAGGTGAATGAATCCGCCCATTGTGTATGAGGAAACCAGACCCAGCAGCCAGAAGACGATCAGGATGACCGCGACCGTTTCGAGCATTGCCCCCTCCTTTTCCCTGCAAGGTCCCGGAGCAACGGCTGTGCCCGGGAGCAGGCATTCATCATGCGCACCATGCCCGGGTGCGTTTCAAGCTTCGGCGTCAGTCGTACGGACTGATCCGAATCTGATCGTCGACGGACTGAATGCCGCGTGCGTGCGCGACAGCGCCGAGGATCGCCTGCTTCTCGGCCCACGAGCGTACCTGGCCCTCCAAGGTGACGACGCCGTCGCGGACGTGGACCTTGATCGCGCTCGCCTCCCGGTGCGCGCGGCGCGCGAGCACCTCTTCGATCGTCCGGCACACGTCGTGCGCCGCGACCTCGGGCGGCGCGACGGCGATGCGATTGGATACGCCGCGGACACCGGCGATCGGGCGGACCGTCGCTTCGGCGTCTTCGTGCTCCCGCCAACGGTCGACGGTGCCTTCGAGCGTCACCCAGCCATTGCTCACGGTCGACTGGATACGGCTGTCCGGGACCATGACGTTCCACTGGAGCGCGTGCCGCACGGCGTGCGCGACCTCGGCGTCCGTCCGTGCGTGCTTCTCCGGTACCTCGACCTCGAGCTCGTTTGCCACGTCGGTGACACCGAGGACGCAGCGCGCGGCCTCTTGCGCCGCGACCTTCTCGGCGTACGAGTCCACGCTGCCGCTGAGCGTCACCACCCCGTGGTCGACGGCGGCGTCGATGTGGCTGCCGGGCGGGTGCGACTCCCACTCGAGCTCGTCGATGACGTCGCGGCGAATACGGTCGTCGGTTCTTCGCGTCATCAGATCCACGCCTCCTTCAAGTGCAGCGAATACGCCGCGGCCGTGGTCAGCACGCTGCCGATGAACACGACTGGTAGCGCGAGGAGCGTCGCAAGCAGCGGCGGTGCAAAGATCGGCGCGACTGCGAGGTAACTTCCGACCATGAAATCGAGCTGATCGAAGCCGATCCACGAATCGCCGGGGGCGATCCCGACACGCCGCTTCGCGAACGATTTCACGGCGTCGCCGACGCCCGTGCCGAGCCCCATCAGCACGCCGAGACCGAGGCTGGCCGCGCCGTAGTCGACCAACGTGAGCTGGTGGAAGATGCCGGCCGCGTACAGGGTTCGTTGCGCAGCGAACGCGCCGACTGCTGCGATCACGCCGGCGACGAGGCCGCGCCAAGTCTTGTGATCGCCGAGGATGCGGATTCCGCCGAAGGTCCGTCCTCCGTCGATGGGGATCGCGAGCCCTGCGAGGTGACCACGCACGAGCACGGGCGCGATGTTGGCGGCGTATGCGGGGACGAAGAAGTAGAGAACGCCGAGCAGATCGTGCATCAGGTCATGCATTGATGCGGCTCCGATCCGCTGGACGAGCAAATGGCGGACCAGCGCCAGGCGATCCGCAAGCGTGGTTCCGATCGGCCGTCGGTCGAGGAGCGGGCGGCGGCCGTTCTCACCGTTGCGAGACCAGTCGCTGGATTCGCGATTCTGCGACCCTGACGCGCCGGTCTCCGGTGCGATCGTCGGGACTTGAGGATCGCACGCGTATGTAGTGAAACCGGGTCGTGTACGCGGCGTGGAGGGCATTGATCGAGTGAGGTCCAGGTGAACGCAGAATTGTGGCTCAGCATCATGGCGCTTGCGGGGCTTGCCTGCGTCGCCGTCGCCTGGGGCGCGTTGCGGGGCCGTGAGCTCGGGAGCCGCTTCTCCGGAGCACTCGGATTTTTCGCCGTCGCCGAAGTGCTGGCGGCCGTGCTGCCTTGGGTGCCGCAAGGTTGGACGGGGCCGACACGGGCGGTGACGTTGCTCGCGGTCTGGTTCGGGCTCGTCCGAGCGGCAGTCGTGAGCGTCGATCTCCTGGCGCGGCGTCGGAGCGCGCACTTCTCGACGATCTTTCTCGACCTGATCACGCTCGTCCTCTACGGATTCGTCGTGCTCGGCGTCGCGGGCGGTGTGCTCGGCATGGAGCTCACGCCGCTGCTGGCGACCTCGGCGCTCGTCACCGCCGTGATCGGACTCGCGTTGCAGGAGACGCTCAGCAACGTGTTCAGCGGCCTGGCGCTCCAGGTGCAGAAGCCGTTTTCGCCGGGCGATTGGATCCGCTTTGGAACGCACCTCGGACGCGTGCGAGGCATCGGGTGGCGGTCGACGCAACTGCTCACCCGCTCCCTCGAGCTGCTCGAGGTGCCGAACGCCCTGCTCGCCAAGGACGTCATCGTCAATTACCGCGGTAGCGCGGTCGGCGACGAGCTGTTCGTCGGCGTCGCGTACGACACTCCACCCAACCGTACGAAAGACGTGATCCTCGGGGTACTCGACCAGTGCCCGCACGTCGCCAAGATGCCGCAGCCGCAGGTGCAGGTAGCCGAGTATGGCGATTTCGCCATCAAGTATCGCATCCACTTCTGGATGCTCGACTATACCCACCAGGAGCCCGTGCGCGACGCCATCATGACGGGCCTGTGGTACGCGTTCCGGCGGCACGGGATCGAGATTCCGTACCCGATCCGTGTGCTCCAGCGCCGTCAAGGCCGAGGACTCGCCGATGCGGCGAGGCTCGAGCAGGAGCGCATCGCGGCGCTACGTCAAGTGGATTTTCTGAGCGAACTCGACGACGACGACCTCGCGGTCTTGTCGCCGTGGCTTCACCCGCTCACGTTCGGGCGCGGAGAGCTGGTGTGCCGCGAAGGGGAAGCCGGCGACACCTTCTTCATCCTCCTGCAGGGCGACGTCGAGGTGGTCGCGCGCGGGGCGGCGGATGGGGAAACGCACGTCGCGGATCTGCGCGCGCCGGCGTTTTTCGGGGAGATGTCGCTGCTCACGGACGAGCCGCGCTCCGCAACGGTACGCGCGACCTCCGACATCGAACTCCTCATCGTCGCTCGCGAAGGGTTCGAGCGTCTCTTCAAGTCGCGACCGAGCGTCGCGGCGGCCATCAGCCTAGCGCTCGCCGAGCGCCAGAGCGGGCTTCGGGACCGGCTCGAGCAGGTTCACGTGGAGACGGTCGAACGGCGGTCGCATCGCTTGCTCGCACGGATGCAGGCGATTCTCCGTTTCTGAGCGGGAATCACTTCTTGGTGAACGATCCGACGCGGCGGCTGAGGAGATCCAACCGTCGCTCGATGTCGGCGGTGTTGCCGACATCGCCGACCTGCTCATGGGCATAGGCCGCCTTGTCGGCGAAAAGGCGCGCGCGAGCACGATCGTTTACTGCGAGGGCTTTCTCCGCCCACTCGAGATATCGATCGATGATGAGCGCGACCTGACTCCGTCCGCGTGCGTTCTGCGGATCCAGCTCCAAGGCTTCGCGGTAGAAGTAGAGCGCGCTCTCGTCGGGTGGCGTCGTGTACTTGTTTTCGACGAACGCGATGTCGCCCTGGTAGAGAAGCTTGGCGATGCGATCCGAGGTGTCGGGCCGAGCCGGCGGTGGCGGTTCGGGAGGACGGAGGTCATTCACCTTGGCTTCGGGACCGGGCGGGGCGACCGCAGGAGCGGGGGGGGCGACCACGGGCGCGGGAACGTGCGCCGGAGGGGGTGCGGGAATCGGCACCGGCTTGGGTACTTCGGGTGTCCGCGACATCCGGACGACGAGGACGCCGATGACCGCCGCGACCGCGACGATCGCCGCGCTCGCGAGTGCGAACCCACGTGAGCGGCCGGTCCGTTCTGTCGGCGCCTGCGGCGCGGCCGCCCGGGCTTGTTCGGCGTCGGCGTACGTGAGCTCCTCACTCGCGAGCCGAATCACGTCGCCATGACGGAGAAGTCGTTCCTCGAGCGTGAGTTCGTCATTGACGTAGGTGTTTCTGCGCGCGCCGACGGGAACCAGCACGTGGTCTTCTCCTCGGGTCACGATGCGTACGTGCAATCGCGAAACTTCGGCGTTCGTGAGAACGACATCACAGGTCGTCGCGCGTCCGATCGTGACGTCGGCCTCGGTGAGCGGTACCTCGCGCGTCCCGCCCGCGGTGTTCTGCATGATCAGGCGCGGTCGCGAGCGAGGCCGCGGGCGCACGACGGTCACGTCGTCCGCCGCGGTTCCGAGAGTCCGGACCATGGTCGGCGCTTCGTCGCTGTCCGATCGTTCCACCGGTGCCGTCGCTGCGGGCCGCGCCGCCGCGGTTGCGGGAGGGACCGGAGGCGCCGGGGTTGCGGGAAGCGCCGGAGGAGGGCCGGAGCGTGGCGCGGTGGACGTCGGGGGCTCCGTCCCGGGAAGCGTGATCGCGGGGGGTTGGGGCGCCTTGCCGATCGTGCGCGTCACGGTCCGATCGTCATCCGCGACCTGCGGTGGTGCAGGCGGGGCGCTCGGTGCGGGCGGTTTCTGGGGAGCGTTCAACGCGCCCAGCGGCGGCGCGCCGCCGGGGCGAGTCTTCGTTGCGTCCTTGGGCTCGTGGACAATGACGGTGTGGTCTCCGTCGTCCGCGCTCGTGTCCTCTGGATCGCTCATCTTCCCGGATTCGTCGACCATATTCGCTCCCCGTCGGGCCAGATAGCACAGGTCGATCAGCGCCATCCAGCGTGCGAACACCGCCGGCTCGATTCAACGCGAGCGGATCGTCCCATCCGCGCGTTCCTTGACAAAGTTCGAGAGCTCCCAGTAGGGAACGCCATCCCCGCGATGGCGTGATGGGACGAGACTCAGGGAGGGAGGG
This sequence comes from Binatia bacterium, assembly GCA_041476145.1. GTDB lineage: Bacteria > Desulfobacterota > Binatia > UTPRO1 > UTPRO1 > DP-19. Next base: position 8,853 of record JBGOSW010000104.1, on the reverse strand, counting down.
ACCCGCGCTTCATGGCTGAGGACGAGCTCGATTCCGAATACACGAAACTCGGGACGCTGAAGGTTCGCGAACGACGTCCGCCCGCCGAGGTTCTCGACGTCCTCATCGCCGGTGGTGGGCCGGCGGGAACCGCAGCAGTATTGCGCGCGACCGAGCTCGGTCTGAACGCGCTCGTCATCGACTACGATGACCTGATGAAGCGGATCCGCGACTACCCCAAAGAAAAGCTGATCAAGGCGAACTACGGGGGCGGAGACAAGCTGCAGTTTCCGGCCGGCGGTCCGCTCCTCGGAGCGCTGTATTTCGACGACATCGACAAGGACGAGATGGTCCGGGCGTGGAAGGCGCGTTACAAGGACAACAACATCGTCGCCAAGATCGGCTCCGAATTCACCGGGCTCGCGCCCGTCGGCGACGGTACGTGGGAAGTGAAGACCTGGAATCATCGCGCCGGCCAGGAGGTCACGTACAAGGCGAAGAACGTCTTGGTCGCGATCGGGGCGGGGGTGCCGCGGCGCTTCGACATCCCGGGGAATACCGACGGGCTCGCTTTTCGTCTCGACGACGCGAAGCGCTACGTCGGCGATCCCGTGCTGGTGATCGGTGGCGGCACCTCGGCGGCGGAAGCCGTCATCGCGATCTCCAACGCGAAGGTGGCGGCCGAGGACACGAGCTGGGTGTATTGGTCGTATCGCGGCGACAGCATGCCGAAGGTCTCGAAAGCGTTGAGCGACGTCTTCTTCAATGCCTACGTCGGCAACGGCAACATCCGCTACCTGAGCTTCTCCGAGCCCACGGCGGTCGTCCTCGGGCCCGACAAGCAGGAGTACCTTTCGGTTCGCATCGATCGAAAGGTGGTCGAGGGTCGTCCCCCCGAGACCGTGCATCTGGAGTTTCCCAAGCACCGCGTAGTCGCGTGCATCGGCGAGGATCTCCCCGTCAAGTTTCTCCAGAGTCTCGGCGCCAAGGTTCCTCTCCTCAACAATCGTGCGCTGATGCTGGTGAATCAGAACGGCGAGATCTCGCAACCGGGTGTCTTCCTCGTCGGCGACGCGCGCGGGCCGAAGTACCTCCGGTGCAGCGATTTTGCCGACTCCACCACCTACGAGCAGATCGTCCAGAAGCGCAACATCAAGGCGGCGATGGTCGAGGCCGTGCAGGCGATCGAGGTGATCGCGGCCCGCCTGGGCATCGTCGCGACGAAGGTCGCAGCGCCGCCCGAGTCGCCGCGCGCGTCCGAAGCGGCCGCGGCGCCCGCGATCGTGCCGCCGACGCCCTCGGAGCCGGAGGCGGCGAGACCCGCCGAGCACGTGACTCAGATCGTCACGTTGCAGCCGGACGGCACCGCCGACGAGCAATTCCCGATCAGCAAGGACACGATCACGATTGGGAAGGCCGCGAGTGCCGACGTCTCGTGTCCGGGCGATGTGTACATGGCCGACGTGCATGCAACGATCACGCGCCGCGGCGCCGCGTATCACCTCGAGGACTGCGGCACGGGGTCCGGCGTGTGGCTCCGCGCGCAAGGCGTCGAAGGCCGTCGCCTCGGCGAAGGCGGACTGGTGTGGATCGGGTCCCAGATCCTGATGGCGACGAAGTCCGGTACCGGATGGGCGATCGCGCACTACAACGCCGACGGCGTGTATCAAGCGACGCACCGGATCGGGGAGAAGGGTTTGTTCGTCGGACGCGCTTCGCAGGTGACGCTCGACGCGTCCGACTTGAGCTTGTCGCGCCGCCATGCGCAGTTCAGGGTGTCGCGCGAGGGTCTCAGCGTCTTCGATCTCGGCAGCAAGAACGGCACGTACGTCAAGCTGGCCGGCGCTCTCACGCTCGTGAACGGCGACGAGTTCCGAGTCGGGAGCAAGCGGTTCCGCTTCGAGACCTTCACCTCCGGCGCCAAGCTCGCACCGACCGACATCGTGACGGAGCAGCGGCTGGAGGTCCCCGAACCGCAAGCCGTCGCCGCCGCGCCGCCCGCACCCGCGCCCGCTGCTGCTGCGGCGCCGGCTCCCGCTCGCGGCGGCGCCGCGAGTGCTCGTAGCGCTGCCCCGGCAGCGAAGCCGGCCGCGAGAAGCGCCCCGGCTCCGGCGGGCCCGGCGGCCGTCGCCGTGGCGCGGCCGGCACCGGCTCCGGCCGCCGCACCCGTCGTCGCCGTCGCGGAAGGACTCATCTCGGCGACGATCGAGCACGCCGAGTATCCGGTGACATTCGGCGTCGCGTCCGGACAGGACCTGCTGCACGCGTACTTCGGGAGCATCAAGAGTCGGTTCCCGAACTGCAAGGTGTCGAGCAAGGGCGAGCCGGCCGAGCACATGGACGAGCCACTCGGCTGGGAGTGCAAGCTCGGTCTCTGCGGACTCTGCGCGATCGCGATTCTCGACGGGGCGGACAACTTCCTTCCGGTCGACCCGGGCTCGCCCGAGATGAACACGGTCGCAAACAAGGCATTCCTCGATGCCGATCCGAAGAAGTATCGCCTCGCATGTCTCGCGAAGATCAAGGGCCCGGTGAAGCTCGGCATCCCGAGCTGACACTCGACGTAATCGAGCAGGAGCGATGGGCATACTACCGCAGATCGAGACGAACGACGCCGGACACCTTCGAAGGTCGGACCTGCTGTCCGCGTTCCTCCTGTGCTGCCTCCTGATCGGGTCCGGCTGCGGAGGAAGCGCCGGGAAGCAGGCGCCGCCGCAGCCCGCTCCCACGCCGCCGCTCACGCCGGTGACGCTCGCCCCCGACGAGGTCCGCGCGATCATGCGACACGCGGCGCGGGCGACCGATCGCGAGATCGCCGTTGCGGTCACCGATCGGAACGGCACGATTCTCGGCGTCGGCGCGACCTTCGCCATCACGCAGGCGACCCTGCAAGATCCTGCGAGCTGCTCGAGCGACGGCGACTGCGCGGTCGTGAATCGTGCCGTGCAGCTGGCACGCACGGCGTCCTTCTTCAGCGCCGATCAGACGCCGCTCACCTCGCGTTCGGTGCGGTTCATCAGCGACGTACACTTTCCGCCCGGCGTGAAGGATACGGCGTCCGCGGCATTGTTCGGCATCGAGAACACCAATCGCGGGTGCAACTTCGACAGCGGCGGCGTCGGCTTCCTTGCCGGGCAGGACGTGCCACGCGCGCTCAATCTCACTTCGTCGCTACGCGAGAGCGCGGGGCTCGGAGCGTTGCGGTGCGACAGTACGAACGATCTCGGCCCCACCAGGCGCCTGGGGTGCTCGACCGGCATCGCGACCGAGCCGGGCGGCGTGCCGATTTTCAAGCAGGAGACCGGCGGCGATGGGAATCGGCGCGTGGCGATGGCGGGCGGTGTGGGGGTCGCGCTCCGCGGCCAGCAGCTCGTGCCGGATCCGATCGCGAGCCGCGCGGGTGAGGACATCTTGCGCAAGAGCGGCGACGATCCAGCCTTTGACATCGCCGAGCTCGCGGCACGCGCGTTCGCCGGCGATGCCACCGGGTTTCCCAACATCGCGCGGCAGGGATTCGAGACGGTGTGTACGAGCACGACGATCGAGCATCCGGCGTGCTGTGCGTCCGCGGCCGCATGCGACTTCGACATCCTGCCGGCACGACGGCTCCCGTTCGATCCGGTCATCTTCATCGACGGCATCGAGGTGCCGGAGGTCGCCGGCAATCCGAGCGTCGACGTTCGTGTCGGTGCCGGAGCGGATCTCGTAACGCCGCTGATCGTCGATCCCGCCGCTCCCTCGACGCTGCCGGCTCGACCGGTTGCGTCCGGCTGGCTGGTCGGTCCGAACGACGCGACCGACGCGCCGGCGGGCGCAGCGCCGCTCAACGAGGCGGAGGTCGAGGAGATCATCATGGCCGGGGTGACCCGCGCCCTCGAGACGCGGGCGGCGATCCGACTTCCCCTCGAAGCGCGAACCGCGATGGTGCTGGCGGTCTCCGACACCAACGACAAGCTCTTGGGGCTCTTCCGCATGACGGACGCGACGGTTTTCTCGATCGACGTCGCGGTCGCGAAGTCGCGCAACGTCGTGTACTTCAGCAGCCCGAACATCGATCCGGCGGACACCCTCGACAGCCCGGGACTGACGGACATCCGCGGCCAGGCGTTCAAGCCGGGGACGGCGATCACCAATCGCACGTTGAGCTTCGGCGGGCAGCCGTTCTTTCCGTCGGGCATCGACACCAGCGATCCGGGACCTTTTCGGCGCGCGTTCCTCGAGGATTCCGCGATACCGTGCACCAACGGCAGGGAGCCGGCGAACGGCCGCCAGAACGGCATCGTCTTTTTTCCGGGGAGCGCGCCCTTGTATCGAGACGGCGTGCTGATCGGCGGGTTCGGCGTCAGCGGTGACGGCGTCGAGCAGGACGACGTCGTCACGATCGCCGGCACGCAAGCGGACGGCGGCTTCGAGCCGCCCGCCGACATCCGCGCCGATCAGGTGAAGGTTCGCGGTGTTCGGCTTCCTTACGTGAAGGCCAATCGAAATCCGTTCGAGTGACGAGCGAGTTCGCGAGCGAGGGGTGGCGTTCATGCGGCATCTGACGAGTCGGAGTGACCTCGACGGCTCCTCGCAGGTCGTCGAGCCGGCCGAGAAGGGTGGTGCGGCGGTGGGTGCGATCCGAATCGGGGCTGCGATCTTGTGCGTGCTCCTCGCCAGCGTGCCGGTTCGGGCGGAAGGCGAGCGCGACGGCGAGCAGGCGCCGGCGGTCGCGGCGAATGCCGAGACCACGCCGATCGAGAGTCGGTGGAAGATCGAGCCGCCTCCCTACAAGTTGAACGCGAAGGGTCACTGGTACGATCCGTACAATCAGAACCTTCTCAAGGGTGACTACCCCATCTACGGCGAGGACGTGTTCCTCAAGCTCACCGGCATCGACCGGACGAGCGTCGAGGGGCGATCGGCGCCGACGCCGAGCTCGGTGAGCGCGCGGCGACCCGGCGAGTTCTCGTTCTTCGGGAACGACAACGCGATCATCCTCGACGAGAAGTTCGCGACGCGGTTGGAGGTGCAGAAGGGGTCGACGTCGTTCAAGCCGTTCGAGTGGCAGCTGAGCCTCGAAGGCGTCGGAGACCTCAATGTCCTCAAGGTGTTCGAGAACGGTACGGTCGATCCCGACGTCCGGGACGCGACCAGCCGGACGACGACGCACTTCGCGCTCCAGGAGGGCTTCCTCGAGGTCCACCTCGCGAACCTCTCGACCAACTACGACTTCATCTCGACGAAGATCGGCCGGCAGCCGTTCAACAGCGACTTCCGCAGCCTGATCTTCTCCGACGTGAATCAAGGTGTCCGCCTGTTCGGCTCGGCGAACGGCAACCGCTATCAATACAATTTGATCTATTTCAATCAGGCGGAGAAGGACACCAACAGCGAGCTCAACACGTTCGATCTGCGGCATCAGCAGATCGCGATCGCGAACGTCTACATCCAGGATTTCCTGACGCTCGGCTATCAGACGCAGTTCAGCGTCCACTACGACCGGGACGAGGGCAAGGGCAGGGACCTGGTCTTCGACAACCAGGGTTTCCTCGTGCGGCCCGATCCGGTCGGCATCGCCAAGACCCACGACGTCACCGTTTTCTATCTCGGCTGGACGAGCGAGGGACATATCGGGTGGCTGAACGTCAGCCACGCGTTCTACGAGGCGCTCGGACACGATACGTCCAATCCGATCGCCGGTCGCTCGGTGGACATCAACGGACAGCTCGCGTTTCTCGAACTCTCCGTGGACCGCGACTGGATGCGGTATCAGACGTCCATGTTCTACGCGTCGGGAGACGGTGATCCCCGCGACGGGACGGCGCACGGCTTTGATTCGCTTCTCGACAATCCGAAGATTCTCGGTGGCGATTTCAGCTACTGGAATCGCCAGAGCATTCGCATCGCGGATCGCGGCGGCGTCGCGCTGATGCAGCGCAACAGCATCATTCCCGATCTGCGCAGCAGCAAGATCCAGGGCCAGGCGAACTTCGTCAACCCCGGCATCATGATGCTGAACGTCGGTGCCACGGCGGAGCTGACGCAGACGATGCGCTTGGTCGGGAACGCCACCTACATCCGGTTCATGGAGACCAAGCCCCTCGAAATCCTCTTGAAGCAGCCGAACATTCGCAGCGACGTGGGCGTCGATCTGAGCCTCGGCCTCGAATATCGGCCGCTGCTGAACAACAACATCATTCTCCGCGGTTTCGGCGCGATCCTCGAGCCGATCGGCGGCTTCAAGGACGTTTTCCAGAGTCAGACGCTGTACCAGGTCGGCACCGAGGCCGTCCTGGTTTTCTAGGGATGGAGAGAAGGATGCTGGGATCGGAGCCTATCGCCGCGATCGGTCGTCCGGCGCGCAAGCGCGACCGAGCGGTCACCGTCGCGCTGCTCGTGGCGGCCGTGTGCACGTGGATGGCGCCGGCGACGGCGTCCGATGCCCCGGACGACGGTGCGCCCGCGCTGCTGCGCCAGACGCAAGCCGAGGCGGATGCGAAGAGCGCCGGATGTGTGAGCTGTCACGCCGGCATCGAGCCGATGCACGCCTCGGAGCAGGTGAAGCTCGGGTGCATCGATTGCCACGGCGGCGACGCCGCGGTGCAGGTGGGCGGCGCGCGGCTCGGAAGTACGGACTATGCGCGTGCACGCGACGCGGCGCACGTGCTGCCGCGCTATCCGAAGGAATGGGAGGATGCCAAGAACGCCGATCGTTTGAGTTCGGCGAATCCCGAGCGGAGCTATACGCTGCTGAACAAGGAATCGCACGCGTTCGTTCGGTTCAAGAATCCGGGCGACTTGCGCGTTGCCGCCGAAACCTGTGGCTCCTGCCACGTCGAGGAAGTCGGTCGGGTGCAGAAGAGCCTGATGACGACCTCGGCGATGTTGTGGGGCGGTGCGGCGTACAACAACGGCATCGTCCCCGTGAAGCGGTACATCTTCGGCGAGTCGTATAGTCCCGACGGGCTCCCGCAGCGCCTGAATACGGTGCCACCCCCGACCGACGCGGAGCGCGCGCGCGGCGTGTTGCCGTTCTTGGTGCCGCTGCCCCCGTGGAACGTCACGCAGCCTCCCGACCCCCTGCGCGCCTTCGAGCGTGGCGGCAAGATCGATCGGTCGGTGGTCTCCGAGGTCGGCAATCCCAATCTCGGTCCGTTCATCGACGAGCCCGGGAAGCCCGACATGAAGTTCGGAACCCGGGGATATGGGACCGACCTCCGCATCAGCGCCGGCGTGCTCAACATCCACAAGACGCGACTGAACGATCCGCATCTCTCCTTCCTCGGCACGAACGATCACCCCGGCGACTATCGTTCGAGCGGGTGCACCGCGTGTCACGTGGTGTACGCCAATGATCTCGATCCCGGGCACTCGGGTCCGTACGCCCGCTACGGGCACGCGGGTACGTACCAGGGGAAGGACCCGACCATTCCGCACGACGAGCCGGGCCACCCGATCGCGCATCGCCTCACGCGCGCGATCCCGACGAGCCAGTGCCTCGTCTGCCACATGCACCAGCCGAACTCGTTCCTCAATACGTACCTCGGCTACCAGATGTGGGACTACGAAACCGACGGCAATTTGCTGTGGCCGAAGGAGCAGCGCTACCCGACGGTCGACGCCGCGACGCCGTTCAACGTGCTGCACGTCGAGCCGATCCACACCAGTCTCGAGCACAACCCCGAGGAGGCCGCCGTCCGCGGCTTGTGGACGGATCGCGACTTCCTCGCGAACGTGAGCACGCTCAACGCCTCGACCAAAGAGACCACGTTCGCCGACTACCACGGCCACGGCTGGATCTTTCGCGCCGTCTACAAGCAGGATCGCAAGGGCAACCTCCTCGACGCCGCAGGCGGGATCGTCGCGCCCTCCGATCCCAAGAAGTTCGAGAAGGCGGTGCACCTGCAGGACATCCACGCCGAGAAGGGCATGCATTGCGTCGACTGCCATTTCGAGCAGGACGTGCACGGCAACGGCAAGCTCTACGGCGAGTATCCGGACGCGATCGAGATCGGCTGCCAAGATTGCCATGGCTCGGTGAACTCGTGGGCGACCGTGGCGACCACCGGCCCGGCGGCGCCGCCAGGCGGGGGCACCAATTTGCTGAACGGCCTGACGCCGTGGGGAAGACGCCGCTTCGAATGGGTCGGCGACACGCTGATGCAACGCTCGATGGTGCGCGAAGATCTCGAGTGGGAGGTCCGCCAGGTCGTCGACAGCATCGATCCGCTGTCCCGGCACTACAACGAGCGTGCGCGGCTGGCGAAGACGATCCTGAAAGACGGGTCGACGTGGGGCGGCATTCCCGAAAGCAAGGACAGCCTGGCGCACTCCGACTCCAACATGACGTGCTACTCGTGCCACACGTCGTGGGTGACGAGCTGCTTCGGCTGTCACTTGCCGCAACAAGCGAACTGGAAAGAAGACAAGAAGCACTACGACGGCGAACCGACGCGCAACTGGACGTCCTACAACCCGCAGGTGCTGCGGCACGACATCTTCATGCTGGCGCGCCACAGCGGGACGAAGGATCACAAGATCGCACCCGCTCGCTCGTCGAGCGCCCTCGTCATCAGCACCGTCAACGCCAATCGCGAGCGGCTGTACTTCCAGCAGCCGACCGTGTCCGCCGAGGGGTTCAGCAGCCAAGCCTTCAACGCCCATTTCGCGCACACGGTCCGCACTCGCGAGACCCGGACGTGTGACGATTGCCACCTCTCGACGAAGGGCGACAACAACGCGTGGCTCTCGCAGGTCTTGATGCTCGGCACCGGCGCGGTGAACTTCATCGGTCGCTACGCCTGGGTAGGGGAGGGCGAGCACGGCGTCGAGGCGGTGGCCGTCACGGAATGGGACGAGCCGCAGGCGGTGATCGGCAGCAACCTGCAGCGT
>JBGOSW010000103.1:0-14828 GCA_041476145.1 Binatia bacterium | reverse complement strand
CGGCTTGCGCGCCATCACCTGCGCCACGACCGGCTCGAGGCGTCGCGCCTTCTCGCGCTCGGCGCGTAGGTCGCGATCCTTGAACTCGGGGAGCACCTCGTGACCGAAGAGCTCGAGACTTTCCATGATGTGCTCGTGGCGATTCTTTCCCGCCTGACTGATGAAGATCAGCTGGTCGACGCCGGCCTCCTCGTAGCGACGGAGGAATTGCCGGATCTGCTCGGGGGTGCCGACGGCGCCACGCAGTCCGCCGATACCGCCCTCGACCACCTTGGCACCGAGGCGGTCGGCGTTGGCGGCGGCGGCCTGGACCGCCGCGGGATCGTAGCCGTGCTCGGCACGACGGTGCTGGTACTCCGCCCACACGTCCGTCACGCCGGGGCGGTGACGTCCGAAGACGTAGTAGTGCGCCAGCGAGTAGCCGAAGAAGTTGGCGCCCTCGAGGCCGCGCCGCAACGCCTCGTCCTCGTCGCGATGGCACATGAACGTCGACACGCAGGCGAGGTTGGCGTTCACCGCGTCGCCGATCGGCACGCCTTTCGCCGCGAGCGTCGCGTAGTAGTCGTCGACCCAGTGCCGCGCGTCCTCGGGATCGATGAAGGCGAAGGTGAGGGCGCCGATCGCCTTTTCGGCGGCGAGGCGGATGGTGTCGCGCCGGCTGCACGCCACCCACACGGGTGGATGCGGCTTCTGCCGCGGCTTCGGCACGACGTTCCGCGGCGGCATCGTCACGTACTTCCCCGCGTGACCGGTGAACGGCGTCTCGGTGAGGCAGCGCAGCGCCACCCGCAACCCCTCCTCCCACATCGGGCGCTTCTCGGCCGGATCGATGAGGAAACCGCCGAGCTCGGCCTCGGAGGACGACTCGCCGGTGCCGAAGTCGACGCGCCCGCCGGAGACCAAGTCGAGCGTGGCGATGCGCTCGGCGACTCGCGCCGGATGGTTGAAGGCCGGCGGCGTCTGCACGATGCCGTGGCCGAGGCGCATGTCCTTGGTGCGCTGGGAGACCGCCGCGAGGAAGATCTCGGGCGCGCTCGAGTGGCTGTACTCCTCGAGGAAGTGATGCTCGACCTCCCACACGTACTCGATGCCGAGCGCGTCCGCGAGCGCGCACTGTTCGAGTGCCTGCTGCAGGAGCGTGTACTCGGCGGCGTCGTCCCAGGGGCGGGGAAGCTGGTGCTCGTAGAAGAGACCGAACTTCATCGCCGCTCCATCGGCGCGGTGGCGATCGAGATCTTGTCGGCGCCGGCCGTCTTCGCGATGGTCATGATCTGCACCGCCTGCTCGAGCACCATCGTGCGGTCGCCGCGCAGGACGACGCTCTTCGAAGGCCCACGCTGCAGCGCCGCGGCGAGCGCGCCTCCGAGCTGATCGATCGCGAGCGAGCGGCCGTCGACCTCCACCTTACCGTCGGCCGTCGCGGTCACGACGACCCCGCTGGTGTCGCCGGCGCCGGCGTCGGCGCGCGGCAGGTCGACCTTGCTCCCCTGATTGGTGAGCGCGCTGCTCGTCACCATGAAGATGATCAAGAGGACGAGGAAGATGTCGGTGAGGGGCGTGACGTTGATCTCGGCGACGATCGACTCGTCGTCGCCGTCGACGTCAGTGCGACCGAGCGACACGGACGGGCTCCTCGCCGATCTTGCCGTCGACGAGCGCCATCAGCAGCTCGTCGGTCCACTCGCGCCACGCCGCGGCGGTATTGGCGATGCGCACCATGAAGGCGTTGTAGGCGAAGATCGAGAGCACGCCGACGACCAGACCGCCGGCGGTGGCGACGAGCGCTTCCGAGATGCCGGCGGCGACCACCGCGAACCCGCCCGAGCCGGTCGCGGCCATGTTGTCGAAGGCGCGGATGATGCCGACGACGGTGCCGAAGAGGCCGATGAACGGCGCCAGGCTGCCGATCGTCCCGAGGAGCCAGACGTAGCGCCGGAGCTCGCGCACGTTCGCAGCGTCGCGGCGCTCGGCGAGCTGCGCTCGGTTCTCGCCCTCGGCGTGCGTGAGCGCGCTCTCGTAGACCGTCGTGTACCGCGAGCCGCTCATGCGCACGATAGCGAGCGCTTCACTGAGATTGCCGCGCGCGGCGGCGCGCAGCACCAGCTCGTGGATGCGGGCGCGGGCGCGCGTCGCGCGCGCAATCGTCCACGCGCGCTCGATCGCCACCGCCACACTCACGATCGAGCACAGCAAGAGCGGGTAGAGAGTGACCCCACCGTTCTCGATGAGCCGCGCGAGCGCAGAACCCGTCATGCCGTCGCCTCCCCGCCGCAAGCCTCTTCCCGCTCGCGGCAGCGCCGATCCATAGCAGGCCGGCGACTTCGCGCAATGCCGGGTCGAACGCGACGCTATGCAGCGGCAGAGGTTTTGCCGGTCTCACTTCCTTCGTAGCGTGTGTGCTCCAGGGGGGCGATAGTAGTAACCCCACGATTGTGGGCGTTCAGCTTTCGGCGGTTGCAAGCGATTGAGGCAAGCGATTAACTTGCGGGCGAGAGGGCTGCTGATGCTCGAGCGTCTCCTGAATTCTGGCGGCCGCCAAGACGAAGACGCGCTGACCGCCGCTAGCCGTAGTTTCGGCAACGATGTGGCCCTGAGTCGACTTACGGATGCGATCCAATGGGCACGCAAGTTCTCGTTGTTCAGTTATCCGTTTGTGACGGCATGCTGCGCGATGGAATACATGGCGGTCGCAGGTGCGCGCTTCGATCTCGACCGTTTCGGCGCCGCCTTCCCCCGATTCTCACCCCGCCAGGCCGATTTATTGATTGTCGTCGGGACGATCACGCACCGGCAGGCGCCGATCCTGCTGCGTGTGTACCAGCAAATGGCGGAGCCGAAGTGGGTAATGTCGTTCGGCGCGTGCACCAGCTCCGGCGGTCCCTACAACAACTACGCGGTCGTCCAAGGCATCGACACCATCATTCCGGTCGATGTGTACGTGCCGGGATGCCCGCCGCATCCGCAGGCGGTGCTCGACGGTCTCATGAAGCTGCAACAGCGCATCCAAGAAGAACGCGGGTCGGTTTCGTATCAGGGACGACATGGGAATGGTCGTTCTCTCGCCGACTAGCAACTCGTTCCTGCGCGTCGGCGCCTCCTCGTCCGACGTCTTCAGCGCAACGGCGATGCTCCACTTCACCCACCAAGTCAACGTGCGGTCGCCGGCGACGATCGAAGCGCACGCCGACACGCTCATCGAGATCATGTTCCACGGCCTGGTGCGCGAGCGATGACCCCGCGCGCGCTCGCGTGCTTCACGTTCGACAACATGGGCGAGGCCGCCGACGTCGGCGCCGGCCTCTGCGACGGCCCGCGCGCCGACAGCACCGATCCGTCGCTGGCGTACGGCTATCCCCGCCTCTACGAACTCCTCGCCGCGAACGGCGTGCGCGCGACGTTCTTCGTCGAGGGTTGGAACGGCGTGCATCATCCCGACGCCGTCGCCGACGTCGTCCGCCACGGTCACGAGCTCGGCATGCACGGCTGGGCGCACGAGCCGTGGCATCAGCTCACTCGCCACGACGAGGACGCGCACGCGGCGCGCGCCACCGAGGCGCTGACGCGCGCGGCCGGCGTCCGCCCGGTCGGGTTCCGTGCGCCCGGCGGCGCGCGCACGGCGCACACCGAGACGGCGCTCCGTCGCCTCGGCTACCGCTACGACGCGAGCCTCGGCGACGGCATGCGGCCACAGGTACTGCCGTCGGGATTGGCGCAGATTCCGTTCGTCTGGACCGCGGTCGACGGCTTTCATTACCTGCGCCCGGCACCCGCCGATCCGAGCGTAGTGCGCGCGGCGTGGCTCTCCGCGCTCGAGCGGGTCGCGACCGACGGCGGCCTGTTCCTGGTCGTCTGTCATGCCTTCATCACCGGCGTCGACGAGGCGCGCCTCGGCGTGCTCGGCGACGTGCTGCGCGCGGCCACCGCCGACGCGCGCCTCGCCGTCCGCACGGCGGGCGAGATCGCCGACACGCTCCTCGCGGGTACCGCGACCGGCGAGGTGAATCCTTCCCTCACGCTCTGACGTCACGAAAGGAGAGCTCTCGATGTCGACCCCAACGATCGCGACCGCGCTCAACCACGTCGCCTACCCGACGGCCAACACCGCGGAGACCGTCCGCTTCTACACCGAGGTGATGGGCTTCAAGCTCGTCCACGCCGTCCGCGGGAAGGCCGATCCCGAGACCGGCTCCGCCCGTGCCTACCTGCACACGTTCTTCGCCATGGGGAGCGGCGAGGTCATCGCCTTCTTCGACATCGACGGGCTGACGCCGAGTGCGCACGATTCCCTGCCGCGCTGGGTGCGCCACCTCGCTCTTTCCGTCGACTCGCGCGAGACGCTCGCCGCCTGGCAGGCGCACCTCACGAAGCAGGGCATCCACGTCACCGGCCCCGTCGACCACGACGGCGTGTGGCTGTCGATCTACTTCGGCGACCCGAACGGCGTCACGCTCGAGCTGACCTATCAAGCGCGCGCAGTCAACGAGGAGGACGCGCGGCAGGCGGCGGCGATGGTCGCCGCGTGGAACGCCGAGCGGACGCGCGCCGCTTGACGCGCGCTCAGCCGCCGGCGAGGTGGAGACGGTTGGCAATATTGTTGCGCTGCATGTTCGACGAGCCGCCGACGATCGGCATGCAGACGACGTCGCGCACGTAGCGCTCCATGTCGTGGCCGGCGGCGCAGCCGTACGCGCCCATGACGCGCTGGCAGGCGAGGACGATCTCGACCGCGGTCTCGCCGATGAAGAGCTTCGCCATCGAAGTCTCGACGCTGCACGGCCGCTCCTGCTGCGCGAGCCACGCGGCGTGGTAGAGCATATGGCGGCACGCCTGCAGCTTGGTGCGCGCGTCGACCAGCGCGTGACGCACCGCCTGGTGACCCGAGATCGGCGTCCCGAACTGCTCGCGCTCCTGCGCGTACGCCCAGGCGTCCTCGACCGCAGCGGTCGCGATGCCGAGCGTGACCGCCGTGATCTCGAGCTTCTCGACGTCGAGCGCCGGCCCGGCGAGCATGCGCCAGCCCTGGTTCCACCCCGCCTCGCCGCCGACGACGTTCTCGATCGGTACTGCGACGTCCTCGAGGATGACGTCGGTCGTCTCCGCGTAGCGCAGGCCGAGATGGTCGATCGTCGTGATGGTGACGCCGGGCAGGGTCGGGGGAACGAGGACGAACGATAGATTGCGGTAGCGCGGCGCGACCGCGTCCGAGCGCACCAGGCAGTAGACGTAGTCGGCGATGCGCGCCGCCGTGCACCAGCGTTTGGTGCCGTTGACGATCACGTGGCGTCCGTCGGCGCTCCGCCGCGCCGTGGTGGTGACGCTCGCGAGGTCGCCGCCGACGTCGGGCTCGGAGAGACCGTAGGCGAAGAGGATCTCGCCGCGGGCGAGCTGCGGCAGCAGCGCGCGCTTCTGCGCCGCCGAGCCGTTCGCCGAGATGTTGAGGCCGCCGTAGAAGGCGCAGTGGATGTACGGCCCGGCAATCGCCGCGCCGCCGCGGCTCAACTCCTCGATGACCGCGATCGCGGCGACGAGGTCGCGCCCTGCCCCGCCATGGTCTTCGTCGATCGTGAGCCCGCAGACACCGAGCGCCGCGAGCTTGCGGAAGACGGCGGGATCGAAGGCGTTGGCGCGGTCCCACTCGCGGAGCTTCTCGCGCGGCATCTCCGCCGCGGCGAACTTCCGCAACGTGTCGCGGAGTTGCGTGACGTGCTCGGGCTCGTCGGTGAAGTACATCGGGCGTGATCTCTGGCGACGTATCGCACAGTCGCCCGCCGCGATCCAATTCACCGCCAAGCGACGGCGAGGTGATAGAGCTCGCCCTCGGCCGGAGGCTCACCGGGAAGGTAGCGTCGATGGACCTCGCCGAGCTCCGCGTCATCGAGACGTGCAAACCCGGCGGCGGCGATGCGGGCGGGGAGCCGCGCCGGATCGAAGCGTACCACCGTGTAGTTGAAGACCAGCCGTGAGCCCGCGCCGCCGATCCCCGCCATCCACCGCAGATTGCGGTCGCATGCCTCGTCGCTCAGGTAGCTCACGACCCCCTCCCACACGATCACCACCGGTGCATGCCGATCGAAATCGGCGCCGGCGAGATCGATGGTCAGCCGGCGATCGGCGTCGTCAGCCGTCAAATCGCAGGGCACCGACCGAGTCCACGGTGGAAGCGAGACGCCGGCGACGCCGAGAATCGCCGCCTTGCGCGCGAGCTGCTCCGCGAGATCGACCTCGAAGACGATGGCGCCGCGCGTGGCGATCTCATCCAAACGGAGCGCGCGGCAATCGAAGCCGACACCGAGGATGAGAATCTGGCGGATACCCTCCCCCAACGCCGCCCGGACGGCATCGTCGATGAAGCGCGTCCGTAGTCGCACCGCCTCGCGGAAGAGGGGCGCCGAGAGAAAGAGGCGGGTCACTTCGTCCGCGGCCGCCCCGCCCTCGAAGAGGTGCGCGTGCGGATCGTCGAAGAGCCGCGCGTCCGCGGGGAGCTCGGATTCCCGAGCCCGCACCCGGGCGACCGCCGCGGCCGTGTCGGTGACGCCGACGGTCATCGCCGCGGGCCCGACGGTGTCCCGGCGGGAATGCGACCTTCGCCGACGAGCAGGGTCGCCATGCCGTCAGCCGCGGGGCAGTTCGAGGGTGAAGCGCGTTCCCCGGCCGGGAGCGCTCTCGAGCAGGACACGCCCGCCGTGGGCCTGCACGATGTCACGGACGATCGCGAGTCCGAGCCCCGCGGCTCCCATCTCCCCGTCGTACTGCGTGAAGCGCTCGAAGATGCGTTCCTGGCGTTCGGGCGGGATTCCCGGTCCGGTGTCGGTGACCGAAATGCGCACGGCGTCGTGCGAGGGTACGGCGTCGATCCGCACCCGGCCGCCCGGTGGCGTGTAGCGGACCGCGTTGGCGACGAGGTTCGACAACGCCCAGGTGAGTTTCGTCTCGTCGCCGGCGACGCGCGCATCGGCGAGCGGCCCGACCTCGAACGTGATGCCCTTCTCCCGCGCTTGAATGCCGAGCAGGCTTTCGACGCGCGCGACGAGAGCGGCGAGATCGATCGCGCGGCGCTCGACCGCGATCGTCATGGCGCGGGCACGCGCCAGATCGAGAAACTGCTGCGCGACTTCCTGGAGCCGCAGCACGTCTTCGTATGCCGTGTCGACGAGGCCTCGCCGCTCTTCGTCGGGACCGTCCCGCCGCTGGCGAAGCAGCTCCAGCGCCATACGGAGCGACGTGAGCGGGGTGCGGAGCTCGTGGGACAACGTGGCGACGAGGTTCTCGCGGCGCGCCTCTTGATCGCGCAGGTACGTCACGTCCTGAAGCGTCAGGATCAACCCCGCGGGTGATCCGTCGTGCCCGACGAAGCGCGTCGGCCGTAGCACGTAATGATGATCCCGCCCGCGCAAGAAGAGCGTGATCTCGACGCGATCTCGCTCCCGCTCCGGCTGTCCCGCGAGCTCGCGCACCGCCTCTCGCAGCCGGAGGTAGTGCGGATGCGTGGTGGCCAGGTCGTCGAAGCGCACGCCGAGAACCTCGGAGCGCTCCACCTCGAGAATCGCGCAGGCCACCTCGTTGACGTCGACCACCACGCCTTGCGGGTCGAGGACGATGAGCCCGTCCTCGATGGCCTCGATCACCGCCTCCGTCTTCGCCTTCTCCGCGAGCACCACGTCGATGCGCGTGCGCTCGATGGCGACCGCGGTCTGGCGCGCGAGGGCCTCGAGCAGCTGGCGTTGGTCGAGCGGCAAGCCTTCCCCGACCGTGCGCAGACCGAGGACCCCGATCACACCGCGGGCGGTCTCCAGCGGGACGTAGAGCCACTCACCGCCCGGCAGCGTTTCGGTTCCAGGTCCGGCGGGCTCGTCGTGGCGCCATACCCACGCCGCGGCCGCCAGCTCGGCGTCGCCGAGCGTCACCTCCACGGGGTGCTGAGCCCGCAACGTCAAGTGCTCGCCGTCCGGTGTGAGCACGGCGGCGGGCATACCGAAGAGCTCGCCGAGGTGCGCGACGACGACGGGAAGCAGGTCGTCGATGCCGACGGCGCCGGCGATCTGCCGTGCGAACGTATAGAGTGCCATCGTACGGGCTTCGCGCGCGTGTGCGAGATCGGCTTGATCGCGCGCGCGCGCCATGAGCTGGCTCGTGAGAACGGCGACGATCAGGAAGGTGATGATCGAGATGACGTCCTGCGGTTGCGTCACCGTGAAGGTAAAGCGCGGCTCGACGAAGAAGAAGTCGTAGATGAGCACGCTCACGACCGAAGCGGCGATCGACGGTCCGAGACCCCCGAGCACCGCCGCGACGAGGACACCGGTCAGGAAGACCATCGCCGGGTCGGTGAGGCCGACGAGTAACCGCAACACCTGCGCCGCCAGCCCCGCGGCGAGCGGCAGCGCCAGCGCGACACCGTAGCGTCCCCAGTCTCGCGCCGGACGGACGATGCGCGGAGCGCGGGCCTCGGACGCTCCTCGCTGCGGATCTCCCGTGAGGACCCGGACCTCGATGTCGCCGCTCTCGCGGATGATCCGCACGACCGGAGAAGGTCGCCAGAGCTCACGCCACCACGGCCGGAGCGATTTTCCGAGCACCAGCTCGGTCACGTTCCGCTGCTGCGCGTAGCGGACCAGCTCGGCGGCGATCGCCTCCCCCGAGATCGTCACCGCCTCGGCACCGAGCTGTTCCGCCAAGCGGAGCGTGCGCGCGACCCGCTCGCGCTCGACCTCGGGACGGCGCGCGAACGCCTGGGTCTCCACGAAGACGGCGAGCCACTCGGCGCGCCGGCGCGCCGCCATGCGGCGCCCGGCCCGCACCAAGCGCTCGCCGAGCGGCCCGGGGCTCAGGCACACCATGATGCGCTCCGCCACCGGCCACGTACCGGCGACGGCGTGCGCCTGCATGTAGCTGCGCATCTGATCGTCGACCCGCTCCGCGATGTGGCGGAGCGCGAGCTCGCGCAGCGCGGTCAGGTTGCCGGGGCTGAAATAGTTCTGGATCGCGCGCTCGGCTTGCGGGGCCAAGTACACCTTGCCCTCGCGCAGGCGCTGGATCAGCTCCTCGGGTGAGAGGTCGATGAGCTTGACCTCGTCGGCGCGCTCGAGGATCCGGTCGGGGAGGGTCTCGCGCACGCGGACGTTGGTGATCTGCGCGACGACGTCGTTCAGGCTCTCGACGTGCTGGATGTTGACGGTGGTGTACACCTCGATGCCGGCCTCGAGGAGCTCCTCCACGTCCGAATAGCGCTTGGGATGACGGCTGCCGGGCGCGTTCGAGTGCGCCAGCTCGTCGACGAGCGCGAGCTGGGGCCGGCGCGCGAGGATGGCATCGAGGTCCATCTCGCGGAGCGTTTGGCCGCGGTAGTCGATCGCACGGCGCGGAATGACCTCGAGGCCCTCGAGGAGCGCCTCGGTCTCGGCGCGGCCGTGGGTCTCGACCACACCGACGACGACGTCCACACCCTCCCGCTGCCGCTCCCGCGCCGCCTGCAGCATGGCGTAGGTCTTGCCTACGCCCGGGGCGGCACCGACGAAGACCTTGAGACGCGCGCGCGCCTCGCGCGTCGCCGTCTCGAGCAGCGCCTCAGGTGAGGGCCGGCGGTCGTCTTCCCGGGGCCGAGTGGGCACGACACTCGAACCTTGTCACTTCGTCGCGAGCGCATCCAGCGCCAGATTGAGCCCCAGGACGTCGACGGTCTCCTCGCCGAGAATGCCCCACTGTCGCCCCCGCGTGTAGCGATCGACGAGCGGCAGGACGATCGCCTCGGGCAGGCCGCGCGTGCGCGCGACGCGCGCCACCTGATAGCGGGCGCCCGCGGGGCTGATGTGCGGATCGAGTCCACTCGCGGACGCCGTGACGAGGTCGATCGGAATGGGAAGCCTGTTGCCCGGGTCGGCGTTTCTCAGGGCGTCGATGCGTCCCCGAACGGCGTCCACGAGCGCGTCGTTGAGCGGGCCGTAGTTGGATCCCGTAGACGCCGTGCCGTTGTACGCGGCCGGCGTCGTCGCCGAGAGGCGACTCCAGAAGTACTTCGGATCGTCGAACGGTTGCCCGATCAGCGCCGAGCCGATGGACACGCCGTCCTGCACGATCAGGCTGCCGTTCGCCTGCGCCGGGAAGAACACCTGCGCAATACCGGTCACGACGAGCGGATAGACGACGCCCGTGAGCACCGTCAGGAGCGCGAGCGATACGACCGCCGGTTTGAGCTGATTCATGGTTGGACTCCTCGTCGTCACGCCAGGCCCAGCACGGTCAGCACCATGTCGATCGCCTTGATACCGATGAACGGCACGACGATCCCGCCGAGCCCGTAGATGAGCAGGTTGTCGCGCAAGAGCAGCGAGGCCCTGACGGCACGGTACCGCACGCCACGCAGCGCGAGTGGGATCAGGCAGATGATGATCAGCGCGTTGAAAATCACCGCCGACAGGATGGCGCTCTGCGGAGTCTTGAGCCCCATGACGTTCAGCGTGTTCAGAACCGGATACGTACCCGCGAACGCCGCCGGGATGATCGCGAAGTACTTCGCCACGTCGTTCGCGATGCTGAAGGTAGTGAGCGCGCCGCGTGTCATCAGCAGCTGCTTCCCGATCTCGACGATCTCGATCAACTTGGTCGGATTCGAGTCGAGGTCGACCATGTTGCCGGCTTCCTTCGCCGCCTGCGTGCCGGTGTTCATGGCGACGGCGACGTCCGCTTGGGCGAGCGCCGGGGCGTCGTTGGTCCCGTCGCCCGTCATCGCCACCAGCCGACCGCCCTGTTGGTATTCGCGAATGAGCTCGAGCTTCTTCTCCGGCGTGGCCTGGGCGAGGAAGTCGTCGACACCAGCCTCCGCGGCGATGGAGGCGGCGGTGAGTGGGTTGTCGCCGGTGATCATCACCGTCTTGATCCCCATCTGCCGCAGCTCGGCGAAGCGGTCTTTGATGCGTGTTTTCACGATGTCCTTGAGCTCGATCACGCCCAGCACCTGCGCCCCCTCGGCGACCACGAGCGGCGTTCCGCCCTCGCGCGCGATCCGCTCGACGCTGGTGTGTACGACGGTCGGGAACTGCCCCCCCGCCCGGCGCACGTACTGTTCGATTGCGTCGGCCGCTCCCTTGCGGATCTGGCGGCCGTCGAAGTCGACGCCGCTCATCCGCGTCTGGGCGCTGAAGGGCACGAAGGTCGCGCCGAGCGCGCGGATGTCGCGTTCGCGAAGATCGTACTGCTCTTTGGCGAGGACGACGATGCTTCGACCCTCGGGCGTCTCGTCGGCCAGCGACGCGAGCTGTGCGGCGTCGGCGAGCCCCCGGGCGCTGACGCCGTCCGCCGCGATGAACGTCGTCGCTTGGCGGTTGCCGAGCGTGATGGTCCCGGTCTTGTCGAGCAGGAGCACGTCGACGTCGCCCGCCGCCTCGACGGCACGACCGGAGATGGCGATGACGTTCGCTTGGATCATCCGGTCCATGCCGGCGATGCCGATCGCGGAGAGCAGTCCGCCGATCGTCGTCGGGATGAGACAGACGAGCAGCGCGGCCAGCACGGTCACGGTGATCGGCGCGCCCTGGCCGACCTCGTGCACGCTGTACATCGAGAACGGCAGGAGCGTGACGGTGGCCAGCAGGAAAATGATCGTGAAGCCGGCGAGCAGGATGTTGAGCGCGATCTCGTTCGGCGTCTTCTGCCGCTTCGCGCCCTCGACCATCGCGATCATACGATCGAGGAAGGTCTCGCCGGGATCGGCCGTGACCCTGATCACGAGCCAGTCGGAGAGGACGCGCGTGCCGCCGGTCACGGCACTGCGGTCGCCGCCGGCCTCGCGGATGACCGGCGCGCTCTCGCCGGTGATGGCGCTCTCGTCCACCGACGCAACGCCGACGACGATCTCGCCGTCACTCGGAATGAACTCACCGGCCTCGACGAAGATGACATCGTGCTTACGCAGATCGGCGCTGATCGTCGTGGTAAAGCGAGCCCGGGAGGGATCGAAGGAACCGTTCTCGGGAACGCGGTCGAGCTTGCGGGCGCCGATGTCGCGGCGCGACTTCCGCAGCGCGTCGGCCTGTGCCTTGCCGCGACCCTCGGCCATCGCTTCCGCGAAGTTGGCGAAGAGCACGGTGAACCAGAGCCAGAGCGAGACCGCCAGGATGAAGCCGGCCGGCGCTTCGCCCCGGCCGACCAACGCCTGGACGAAGAGGAGCGTCGTGAGGATGCTCACGATCAGCACCACGAACATCACCGGGTTGCGGACCTGATGCCGCGGGTCGAGCTTCGTGAAGGACGTCACGAGAGCCCCGCGCACGATCTCACGGTCGAAGAGCGGACGGGCCTTGGCGTGTATCGACATTCGGATGTCCTCGATCAAAGCGTCAGCAGCAGGTGCTCGACGATCGGGCCGAGCGCGAGCGCGGGGATGAAGGTGAGCGCGCCGACGATGATCACGACGCCGATCAGCATGACGACGAAGAGGGGCGTGTGCGTCGGCAACGTCCCGGGACTCACCGGCACGTGCTTCTTCCGCGCCAGCGAGCCGGCGATCGCGAGCGTCGGGATGGCGAGCCAGTAGCGCGCGATCAGCATCGCGATCCCGCCGGTCGCGTTGTAGAAGGGGGTGTTCGCATTGAGACCCGCGAAGGCGCTACCGTTGTTGTTTCCCATCGAGCTGAACGCGTAGAGGATCTCGCTGAAGCCGTGGGCACCCGGGTTGTTGCGACTCGCGAGGCCGGGCTCCGTCACGACCGCGAGCGCAGTGAACCCGAGCACGACGATGGGCGGGATCAAGATGACCAGCGACGCCATCTTCATCTCGTAAGCCTCGATCTTCTTGCCGAGGTACTCGGGCGTGCGCCCGACCATCAAGCCCGCGACGAACACGGCGACGATGGCGAAGATGAGCATGCCGTACAGGCCCGAGCCGACACCGCCGTAGATCACCTCGCCGAGCTGGATCATGAACAGCGGCACGAGGCCGCCGAGCGGCGTGAAGGAGTCGTGCATCGCGTTCACCGAGCCGTTCGACGCGGCGGTCGTCGCCGTGGCCCAGAGCGCCGAGTTGGCGACGCCGAAGCGGACCTCCTTGCCCTCCATGTTGCCGCCCGGCTGCACGTCGCTGGCAACGGCGTCGACGCCGAGGGCGGTGAGCTTGGGATTGCCGCGGTACTCGGCCCATACGCACACCGAGAGCAGCGCCACGAAGATGACCGTCATCGCCGCGAGCACGGCCCAACCCTGACGCGTGTCGCCGACCATCTCGCCGAAGGTGCAGCAGAGCGCAGCGGAGATCAGGAGAATCGCCAGCATCTCGAGGAAGTTCGCGAGCGGCGTCGGGTTCTCGAACGGGTGCGCCGAGTTGACGTTGAAGAAGCCGCCGCCGTTGGTGCCGAGCTGCTTGATCGCGATCTGCGACGCGGCGGGCCCCATCGGCAACGTCTGCTCGGTGACCGTCGACGTTTCGGTCTTCGGCTTGCCGTTTTCGTCGAGCACGGGATTGCCGTCGGCGTCCTTGACGGGCGACGTCGCGAACGTGGACTGGAGCAGTGGAACGGTCTTGTAGGCGGAGAAGTTCTGGACGACGCCCTGCGACACCAGCACGATCGCCAGCACGAACGAGAGCGGCAAGAGAATGTAGAGGACAGTCCGTGTGAGGTCGACCCAGAAGTTCCCGATGTGCGGCGAGACGCCCTGGCGAAAGCCGCGAATGAGCGGCAAGAGCGTCGCCATACCGGCGGCGGCCGACACGAAGTTCTGCACCGCGAGAGCGAGCATTTGGGTGAAGTAGCTCATCGTCGATTCGCCGCCGTAGCCCTGCCAGTTGGTATTCGTCGCGAAGCTCATGGCGGTATTGAACGAAGAGTCGGGCGTGACCGCGCCGAGGCCCTGCGGATTGAGCGGCAGCCCGCCCTGCAGGCGCTGGACGGCGTAGACGAGCAGCATGCCGAGCGCGTTGAAGAGCAGCATCGCGATCGCGTACGTCTTCCACGTCATCCCCTCGTCGGGACGGATGCCGCAGAGGCGGTACATGAGTCGCTCGAGCGGGCGCATCACCGGATCGAGCAGCGTCGGTTTGCCGTCGTACACGCGTGCCATGAACGCGCCGAGCGGCTTCGCGAGCGCGAGAAGCACGACGAGGTAGATTCCGACCTGCGCGAGTGCATTGATCGTCATCAGAAGAGCTCCGGCTTGAGCAGGGCGACGAACAGGTAGACGAAGAGCCCTGCCGTGACGACACCACCAAGAATGTAGAAGAGCGTCATGTCCGTCTCCTCACAGCCGGTCGCACAGCTCGACCAGCGCCAGTGACAGTGCGAACAACAGCACGCTCAGCGCGACGTACAGCGCATCCATAGTTCGCCTCCTCGATGTCCGACGGAGCACGCGGCGTGCCACGAGAACCCGTGAGTCGTTGCCCGGACCTTGCGTGAGGGTCGCTTCGAGAGGTGCCCGCCGAAGTGAAGACCCGCCCGCGGATTGCGGGGCACGAACAGCCGTCGTGCATCTTGCAAGGTGTCGTCGTGCACTACGCACGATGCACCGCGCGGTGCAGGACGCAGTGTGCAGTGCTTCCTGCAACTATCGCGCTGGCACGGACGGTGCTCGGCGCTTCTCCCGATGGACACCCCCGGGTGGGTCGCGTGACCGCGCCACGACTTGCCGAATCTGCGCCGCCCGCGCCTGGCCCGCAGGTCATCGTCGTCACGACGGCGATGCTCGTCTTCATCTCGTATTGGCGTGCCGCGGCGATCGTGCTCTGCGACATGGCGTCGACGGTGTACTACATCGGCGGCATCGTCGAGCAGGCAATCGGCAAGGCGGCGCCCTGGTACATCGGCGCGGTCATGCTGTTCGCGTACGCCGTGCGCGGCGTT
>JBGOSW010000102.1:0-14954 GCA_041476145.1 Binatia bacterium | reverse complement strand
CGTCCGCCGACCCGCCGTGCTGCTGCTCGACGAGCCGACCGTCGGCGTCGATCTCGAGTCGCGAGCGCAAATCCTGCGCTTGGTGCGGCGCCTGCGCGACGAGGGTTCGGCGGTGATCTACAGCACGCACTACATGGAGGAAGCGGAACAGATCTGCGACCGAGTCTTGCTGATCAATCACGGTCGCCTGATCGCCGACGGCAGCACCGAGCAACTGATCGCGCTCGCCGGCGGCCGGCCGCGCATGACACTCACCTGGCGCGGCACCCTGCCGTGCGGCTGGTGGCGGCATCTCGCGGGCGTGCACGAGCTGAGCGATGGCGACGAGGAGCCGCGGGCGATGCTCGAGATGGCCAGCATTGCGCAAGTCGGTCCGGTTCTCGAGGCGGTGCGCGCGGCGGGCGCCGTCGTCGTCGATTTCAGCGTCCACAGCCCGACGCTCGCCGACGCGTTCGTTTCGCTCACCGGCCGTCCCTTGCGCGACCATCTCGACGCTTGAGCGGATTCCATGACGCGTGAAATCTGGTTGACGCTGCAGAACGAGGCGCGACTGCTGTTCAAGGATCGCGTAGTCCTCCTCATGCTGCTGCTGGCGCCGGTGGTCATCATCACCGTCGCGGGCTACTCGCTACGCGACCTCTACGGCGGTGGTCGTGACGGCTTGCGCGTGCCGGTCGTCGACGCCGACCACGGCGCGGTGGCCTCGGCCGTCCTCGATGCGCTTCGTCGTGAGTCCGCGATCACGATTGAGCCGGCGCGCAGCCTCGACGAAGCGCGCGAGCTCGTGCGCCGCAGCGACCGCGCCCCGCTTGCGCTTGAGATTCCCCCGGGTACGAGCGCCGCGGTGGCGGCGGGCCGGCCGGCGCGCCTCGTCCTGCACGTCGACCCGGCACGGCGGATCGAGATCGACGCGCTCGAGCTCCAGCTCGACAAGCTGTCCCGCGAGGTCGCGGAGGCGGCGCGAGCCCGCGTGCAGGATGCGCTCGGCGCCTCGCACGACACGCTCGAGCGGCTGGCGACGACGCTCGAGCGGCAGCAAGCCGAGCTGCGCGACACGGCGGCGCGGGCTCGCGACACGGCCGCGCTCACGACGCGCGCCAGCATCGCGCGCGCCGTCCGCGATGTCGGGGCGCAGATCGAGGCACGCCAGGAGGCGACGCGCGCCTCGCTCGAGCGCGAGCTCGGCGCGCGGCAAGAGAGCCTCGGACGACTTCGCCAGTACGTCGAGGCCCTGCAACGAAGCCGGCGTGAGATCGAGGTGTGGCTCGCCGACCTGCGCACCATGGCGGGGCGCCGCGCCGCGACCATCCCGCCGCCTCCGGTCGCACCGGCCCCCCCATCCGAGGAGGATCTCGCTACGCTCTCGCGGCCGATCGCGCTGCCGGCGGTCGACGATTCGTCGCTCGGCGCGCCGGCGCTGGCACGCACACTCGCGATCGATCTCCCCGAAATCGCCGTTCCCGACACCGGCGGGCTCGCCGCCGACCTCGAACGGCTGCGGGCCGCGGCGGTGCCGACGCTGCCGAGCGCGCTCGAGATCGTCGAGCAGCCGACCAATCCCGGCACGGCGGTTGCGGTGAACGCCTTCGATCAATACGTGCCGGGATTCGGCGTGACGTTCCTCATGATCGGCATGATGCTGGGGGTCGCGCTGACGCTCTTCGACGAGCGCGATTGGGGAACGCTGCGGCGGCTGCGGGCTGGGGGCGCCTCGCTGACCGGCGTGGTCTTGGGGAAGCTGGTGGCGCGCTTCGTCGTCGGCATGGTGCAGATGGCGGTGCTGTTCGCGATCGGCTGGGCGCTCTTCGGCATCTCGCTCGGTCGTGATCCGCTGGCGCTGCTGCTGCCGACGGTCGGCATTTCGTTCACCGCCGCCGCGCTCGGTCTCGTCGTCGCCGTGCTGGCGCGTGCCCACGACTCGGTGATGCCGCTCGGCACCATGACCAGCATGGCGATGTCCGCGATCGGCGGCTGCTGGTGGCCACTGGATTTCGAGCCTGGCGTCATGCGGGCCATAGCCAAGTGGCTGCCGACGACGTGGACGATGCAAGCGTACAACGATCTCATGATCCGCCACCTGCCGGTCACCGCGGTGATGTGGCCCTTCGCGGCGACGATCGGCCTCGGCGTGATCTATCTGGCGCTGGGGTTGCTCGGTACGGTGCGGCTCGAGGAGTGAGTGAAGGACCGTGCGAGAAGCGTACGTCACGCCACATTCGTACCGGTCACGTGCCTGGGATTAGAGCAAGGCGCAATCGTGCGCGATGCGATGATACCGCTCGGGGGAGGATGTATCGAGTATCGGCTCGGCGGTAGCGCAGCGGGCATGAGAGTTGCTCCATGAGAGTTGCTCTACGAGCGTCGTGTCGCGGGAGCAGGTGGCGTTGCGCCGCGCGGCACCCACACAGCCAACCAAAGGAGATGCGATGACACGTGCGCAGCGAGGATCTATGGGATGGGCGGCGGCCGGGGCAGCGGGATTGATGCTGCTGTGCCTGACGCCCGGGTACGCCGCGGCGAGCGGCAGGATCAAAGTCAGAGCCGGCCTGACGGCGACGGGCATCGACCCCAATGCGCAAGGGCAGGTGGGGCTCGGCATTCACGGCAATGACGGAACCTTCGACCTCAAGGTGAGCCGGCTCGATCGGCGGGCCGCCTACGACGTCGTCGTGAACGGCGTGAAGATCGCGTCGTTGCAGACGAGCGGCGGCGGCGGTGGACATCTGCGCTTCCGGACGCGACCGAAATCGAAAGACCTCGTGCTCGGCTTCGACCCGCGCGGCGCACAGTTGAGCGTACGAAGCGGGGCCGGACATGACGTCCTGGTCGGCTCGTTGCCCGCGACCGCGGTCGATCCGACGGCGACGGCATGCTGCGTGCCCGACGGCAACGGCGGGAGCACCTGCCAAGAGCTGACGACCGACGCCTGCACCGCGGCGACCGGCATCGCGTCGCAGCAGGCGACGTGCATCCCCGATCCGTGCGCCACGACGCCTCCTCCGGTGACGACGGTGTGCTGTACGAACGAAACCGGCGACGATGAAAGCGAGAGCGAGTGCGAGGACGCCACCGACTGCGCGGCCGCGGGCGGGATGGTCGTCCAGGCGCCGTCGTGTGATCCGAACCCATGTGCCCCGGTGCCGCCGCCGGCGGGCGATGCGGTCGCCTGCTGCGTGACGCATGAGAACGAGGCCGAGTGCGAGGTGACCACCACCGAGGCCTGCACCGCCAGCGGCGGTACGGCCATGGTCGGCACGACGTGCGAACCCGATCCGTGCGCCAGTGGATCGGGGTCCGGCGATGACGGCGGCGACGGCAGTGACGACGATCACGGCGGTGGCAACGGCGACGGTGGTGATGGCAATGGTGGTGATGCCACCGAAGGAAACGGCGGCAGCGACTGAGAGGTCTGCCGGGCGAGATCTCTTCAGTCCGGACGATCAGTCAAGTCGCGTGCCGCCCAGGCGCGGAAGACGAGGAAGAGCGCCAGGCCGAGAAGTCCCGCGAGGATGAGCCAGTGCTCGATCCTCCCCACGTGTTCCAGCACACGCTCGGCCTGGTGCGCGAAGAGCAGCCCGAGCGTGACGATGGCGGGGACGAAAATCACCGTCCCCGCCGTATCGGCGAGCGCGAAGCGCGGCGCCGCCACGCCGAACATCCCGGCCGAGAGGAAGGTCACGATGCGGAAGCCGAAGGTGAAGCGCGCGAGAAAGACCGCGGTGGCGCCGTGACGCAGGACCGCCGCGCGCACCGCCTCGATGCGGTGGACGCCGAGAAGGCGTGCGAACCGCGGACGCGCGATCAGCGCGGCCCCGTAGCGCCGTCCGAAGAGATAGAGGATCCAGTCCGCGGTTACGATGCCGGCGACGCCGACGATGACCACGTCGCGCAAGCCGAGCATCCGTTGCTCCACGAGGACGCCCGCACCGATCAGCGTGACGTCCTCCGGAAACGGCAGCCCGATGCCGCCTCCGACCAGGACGAAGTAGAGCCCGAGGAGCTTCGTGTGCCAGTGCACGAGTCGAAGTTAGCCGGACGGTGGGGGATGCCGCAAATCTCCGCCCGTCGCCGTATCCGAACGGCTCACGGCGACGAACGGATCGTCGGAACGGAGCTGCTGGGCAGTCCCTCGAAGTACGTCGTCGCCTTCGCGAACGCGGCGCGTCCGATCTGCGCTCCGGCGATGCGACCCTCGAAGTCGTCGCTCCGTACGTGGATGCCGCCCCAGAGACGCGACTGCCCCGCTTGATCGGCGGCGTCGAAATACGTCGCCCACTGCAGCCGGACGTCCGTGCTCGGCCCCATCTCGAAGGTGAGGAACTGGTCGCGCTCGGCGACGAACTCACCGCGGCCGCCCGGAAAGTAGGGGGAGCCGGTGAAGGCCGTGAGCACCTCGGCCGCGGCTCGGCTGAAAGTGCTGTGACCGGAAGTGTAGGCCGCGAAGGAGGGCGTGACGAAGGTCTTGCGCTGGTAGGGTACCCATTCCCGGGCGCGCACCCAGCGGACGCTGCTTCGCTGCGTCGCCCGGTCCGCCGGCTCTCCGGGCCAGCTCCGCACGACGATCTCTCCGACGCACGAGACCTCGACGCCGCGCGTGCCTTGCGAATCGACGCACGGAGCCGGCGCGCCCGAGAGGTTCGTACAGCATTCGATGCCGGCGTGCCGGCCGTCCGGCCACGTGTCGTCCGTGACCAACTCGACGAGCCCGGCTTCGAGCGGCAGGCCCTGCGCGTCGTATGAGGGCAGGCTCGGGTCGCTCGACTGCCCCCGTTCGCCCATGAAGCGGATCATCGAGATCGGCCGGACGGAGTCATAGCGTCGCTTCGTTCCCCAACACTGCACGGCGGCGTCGTGGACGGCGGCGTTCAGCGCGAAGTAGAGCTTCACGTCCCACTCGAGTCGGTCGAGGTGACGTCCCCGACCCTGAAACCGGAGGGTCTGCACGCGGCTATCCGATACCTGGTTCGCGAAGACGTTCCAGTGTCCCGGCGGCGTCTCGGAGTGCGGGCCGTCCGCCCAGAACTCCGCGAGCACCCGGCCGAAATCTCCCTGCGGGACGACCTGCGGCGGGTACGGTCGGCCGCTTACGGGATTGCGATCGTAGCCGTGGCCGTCGTTGGTGCCGAGCGGGTTGTTGCCGATCGCTCCCGGCGAGATGTCGAGGACGACGCCGCTCGTCGGGTCGAGCTGGCTACTGCGGCGGATGAGCTCGAGCGCCGAGGACTTGAAGTCGTCATCGCCGGTGCCGCCGAGAAGAGGAGGAGCTCCCGGATCGAGATACGGCTGGTCGGTTCCTCCGACGCGCACGAGCGCAAACGGCGTCACGCCGTTCCACTGGGATCCGAGGAACGTCTGCACGCTCATCGGCTGCGGGATGCCGTTCTGCGTGAAGAAGACGGCGAGGGCGAGCGGCTGCCACCGGTTCGGATCGTTCATGACCGTTCCGGGAATGGCGACCGGCAGCGGCGGGTTCACGGGCTGATACGTGGGATCGCGATAGTGGTCGGCTTGGTTGGAGCCGTCGGTCGCGCCGTAGGCGAGCACCGTCGCCGCAACACGATTGCCGACCGCCGCCGCCGAGCTCCCGACCTCGATGGTGACGCTCGGGTCGAGGCCGAGCTCGGCCATCCGCGCCTCGAAGGCGGCCCGCGAGGTCGGAGCGTTCGCCGAAAGCGCGTAGTGATCCACGAGCACGCGGTAGGCTGCGTAACTGATCGCCTCGCGCCGGGCCGCGCCGATCTCCTCCTCCGATAAGCCGGTGATCTTCTCCCGCGTCAGGTAACCCGCCGCGACCGGGTCGTATGCCGCCCAGGCGTCGTACATCGCGACGGAGAGATGGAAGAGATTGCGGGCGTGCGCCGGCGGGTGCGGAACGTCGATACGAATCGCCGCGAGAATTTCCTCGTCCCACACCCGCGCGATCGAGGAGGACGCCGACGACCCGTCATGTGACCCACACGAGGCAGTGACGAGCGTGAGGCCGAAGAGGATGACCACCCGCATCCCGCGTCCAGGCACCGGCCTCCCTTTTCACGTCGTCGTCCGCCCGGCAAGGCGACCGCGACCAAGACGCTCCGTCGTCAGCGGTGAAAACCGTTCCACAGCACCCCGAAGACGACACCTGCTACATAGCCGATGGTCGTAGTTATGACGATGAGCAGCAGCGCAATACCGATGGTGAATGGACCGATGACGTATACGGGTTTCATGAAGTGCAGCCAGAATATGAAATCAATGAAAGGTTGCGCCCAACCGAGAGCCACCAACGACGACCACAGGAAGTGCCAAGTTCCAAGGAACGCCCCCAGCGCCAAACCCGTCTTGTTGGGATTGATATGTCCGATGGTTGCCTCCGTAGAGTCTCGACGGGGTCCTCGCGCGGCGCTACGGATTGCACTCCGTTGGATACGCGGCCAGCGCGGGAACGGCGACGCCGGTGGCGCAATCCACCTCGAACTCGCTCACGCAGTCGACGCAGTCCACGATGTTCTGCAAGGTCGTGATGGCACCAGCGCACGACGCCGCACCGGGCGGGGTCACGTCGGGGCAGTTGGTCGCGAAGCCGATCTGCGCGGGTGTGAAGTCATCGCCGCCGCCACAGACCTTGTCGGCGCCTCCGCAGGCCTTGCAGATCGCGGCGACCTTCTTCGACTCCGCTTTCGCGATCACGCCCGCGGCCTTCCCATCGGCCGCCGGGCACGTGCCCGTCGCATGGCCGGCGTTCACCGCCGCCCAGCACTTCTGTAGCGCTTTGGACTTGGCGGCGAGGAACGTCGTCGCCGCGCTGCCGATCGTCGCCTGGCACTTGTTCAAGGCCTTCTGTGCTTTGACACCCGGGTCGGTCTCCACGAGATCGTCGTAGTAGAGGCTGATCGCCTCGTCGACCGTGGCTTCGCCGATGCAGGTGAGGCACGAGGCGATGTCCGCGCACGTCGCGATCGCGTTCGTGCATGCGCCGCCCTCGACGTCGGGGCACGCTGGCGCCTGCCAGCCGGCGCTCGCCAGTGGCAGGTCGTCGTTGCCCGACGCGCCGCACGTCTTGTCCTTGCCGCCGCACGCCTTCGCGACCGTGTCCACGAGCTTCGATCGCGCCCGGGTGATTGCCGCCGACGTCTTGGCTTCGCCGGCGCACGAGGTGTCGTGGGGCAGCTTGCCGCGCACCTTCTTGTCTTCGCACGAGTGCTCCGCCTTCGCCTCCACCTGGACGAGAGACGCCGCCGCGCTCACCAGCGCCGCGCGGCACTTCTCCGCGGCCTTGGCGGAAACCGGCGTGGGCACGACGGTCGGTGTTGCCGTCGTCGTGGATGTCGCGGATGCGGTCGGCGTGGCGGTGGCGGTTGCCGTCAAGGTCGGTGTCGCCGTCGGCGACGGGGTCGCGGTGTCCGTCGGCGTGGGTGCGATCGCGGTGGAGGTCGGCGTCGTGGTCGGCTGAACCGGCGCGGACACGTGGTAGGTCAGCGTCTTCGCATGCGTGCCGCCGAGGACGTCGTCGACGGTGACGTGCACGTCGAACGCGCCCGCGGCATTGCCGGTGAGCGATAGCGTGTTCCCGACCACCGACGCCTGCAAGCCGGCGGTGATCGGCGTCGCGCCCCAGATGAACGGCGTCTCGCCGCCGCTCGCGGTGAGATCCACCGCCGTCTCCACGTTCGGAACGCCGTCCGGGATCACGACGTCGTCGACCGTGACCGCCGCGACGACGGTGATGTTGAACGTCGCGTCGACCGCCGGTTGCGCCGGTTCGACGAGATCGGTCGCGTGCACGGTGAAGGTCGCCATTCCAGCGCCGTTCGGAACGCCACCGCTCAGCACGCCGTTCGTCTGATTGAGCGTGAAGTCGTTCCCGGCATCGGTTGCCGGCAAGGTGCCGCCCGTGAAGCCGATACTGTACGGGCCGGCGCTGCCGCCGAAGATGAGCGGGCGATTCGGATAGTGAACTCCCACCTCGCCGTCGTTCAGGTTCGCACCGTTCGCGGTGAGCGGCATCGCGACGTCGGCAGCCGCATTCTGCGCACCGATGTAGTCACCGACGACCACGATCGCGGTGCAATCCACGCCATTGTTTCCCAGCGTTCCGTGCTGGTCGTCGAGAGCGACATGGGCGCAGAGTGCCTCGTTCGTTCCACTGTCCGGGTTGGTGTCGTACAAGCCGACGTACTTGTAGAATTCGTAGCGGCGCGTCACCGACTCGTTGCCGTTCCCCAGCGCCCGTTCCGACTTCAGTTCGTTGGCGGTCGGATTCATCGTATCGGTCTGTAGGATCTGCCACTCGATCTCGGGCACGGTGTTCGGGTTCGGCACCGGCCCGTCATTTCCGGGTACGGCTGGGTCGTCGGACGTGAGGTGATCGAGATCCGCCTTGTCCGCCGATTCCGTCTCGAAGACCTTCGCCCACACGGCGATGCCGAACTCGGCGTTCGGCAGGAACGGAACGGGCACCACGGCGGGTGGCGGCGGCACCGGGACGACGGCTGCCACGAGCGGATTGGGGCCGGCGGGGACTGTCCACACCGGCGCCGGGATCGTGACCGGGTTCCCGAGAGGGACCAGATTGCCCGGAGTGGTCGGGTCCTCTTTCATCCAGCGGTAGGCGGTATTCGATGGATTCGTGAGCGTACCGAGACCGAAGTGTTCACACCCGCTGAGGTCGTACGGGGACCCGTTGACGACATTGGCCCCGAAGCAGAGGTGCCCCCCCGTGTTCGCGAACCCCGGCGCGGCCGCGAGGGTTCTCTGCGTGAACACGTGATTCACTTGATCGTACGAGCTCATCCACCGAACGAACGTTCTTGCATGGGAGACGTTGCTCTGGTCGAGGAACGTGTCCTCGGTGATTTTCGGAACTCCATAGCGCTGAAACTGAAACGTGTAGGTCACGTCCTGCGAATGGATGTCGTCGAGCTCGATCTCGAATCCGTTGCACGGCGCCCCCGTGTCGTTCACCGCGTCGAAGTTGCTGAGCGCGCCGAAGAACGTGCCTGCCGAGGCGAAGCCGTAGAGGCCGAGAACGAAGAAGAGGGTGGTACCCAGTGTCGTGGTCCTGGTTTTCATTCTCCCTCCGAGAAGGCGTGATGGATTGGACGTGCGTGTGCTGACGCACGACAGCGATCGGCGCATGACGCGACGCCGGGCGATGCGCAGCAATCGTGCTGGGCCGGCGTATCGGGGCCGTGCCAAGGGCGCACGCACGGATCGACCCTCCTGTCGGAGCGAGGAGGAGCAAGAAGGTTGCCACGTGCATCCGCCCGGCCGTGCGGTCCGATCGGCCGCGCGTTCCTCACGTTCGGGAACGACCCGGCGCGCTCGCTCTCAGTTTCGCGACGCCCCGGAGTGAACGCCGCTGCTCAGGCGAGCGAGCCGGTGTTGGGAAGCCGGCGCGGGTGCGGATTCACGACGTCCGCGAGGAGCGCCAGGAGGTCGCGTCGCACGCCGGCGTAGGCGGGATCGTCCCAGCGATTCTCGAACTCTCCCGGATCGACGTCGTGGTCGTAGAGCTCGCCGACGTCCGACGAGGCCTCGTAGCGCGTGAGCACGTAGCGCGCGGTACTGAGCGTCCGGAGATACAGGGTCAACTGCATCTCGTGGTCGTTCTCGGTGAGCGTCCACTCACGATGCTCGCCGATCCCGGTGAGAAGCGCCCGGAGCGAGCGTCCGTCGACCGTCGGTGGAAGCGGGAGGCCCGCGAAATCGAGGATGGTCGGGGTCAGATCGACGAGACCGACCGGCTCGTTCACGGTGGCGGCAACGACACCCGGCCCGCGCACGATGAGCGGGACTCGGAGCAGGCCGTCGTAGTGCAGCGGCCCCTTGAAGAGCATCTGATGATCGCCGAGGAGCTCGCCGTGATCCGTGGTGACGATGACGAGCGTGTCGGCCGCCTGTCCGGTCTCGTCGAGCGTGGCGAGCAGGCGGCCGATCGCATGGTCGAGCTGAGCGACCATCCCGTAGTAGCCGGCCCGCATCGCCGCGAGTTGCAGGTCGGAGAGCCGAGCGCCCCCGGGATTGGCCCACGTCATCGGTTCCGGGAGTCCGTTCGCCCACAGTTGATGAAAGCGGGGCTTGCGATCGAGCTCGCCGGGTCGCCGCTCCGGGAGCGTCATGTCGAGTGCGCGGTAGCGATCGCACCAGGGCGCGGGCGGGTCCATCGGATGGTGCGGGTCGGCGAAGGACGCCCAGCAGAACCACGGCTGCGTGCGGTCGACCTGGCGCAGGAAGTCGATGGTGCGGTCGGCGACGTAGGTGGTGGGGTGGTCCTCCTCGCGTAGCGCCGAGGCCCAGGTCTCGGGTGCCGGCGACGGGCGGAGGGCGGCTGCCGGCGTCATTTGGTACAGGCGGCGCGTTCCAGCCGCGACGCCATCACGGAAGAGAAAGCGCGCGTAATGGAGTCCGCGCGGCGGCGGGCCCCAGTGCGCCGGCGAATTTCGGCAGGTGGGATCGATATGGTGACCGAACAGAACGAGATCGACGTCGCGGAAGCCCATGTACGGTCCACGCCAGTTCTCGGAGACGGCGGCGGATCCCTCGACGGATTCGATCGCGCCCGTCTGCGTCTGCGGGTAGCTCGACGCGAAGTGCGCCTTGCCGCGAAAGGCCGTCGTCCAGCCGGCGGCGGCAAGCATCGCGGAGAGTGTCGTCCCGACCTCTTCCTGCGGGAAGTCGACCCCATTCGAGTGCACGCCGTGGCTCGAAGGGTAGCGCCCGGTGAGGATGGTCGCGCGCGAGGGCTGGCAGTAGGGATTCTGGGTTCGGCAGGCATCGAAGCGCACGCCCTCCGCCGCGAGGCGGTCGAGCGTCGGAGTGGCCTCGAGGCGTGAGCCGTAGGCGCCGATCGTGTCCGCTCGTTGCTGGTCGGTGGTGACGAGGAGGACGTTCATCGAGGAGGCGGGTAGCGTCGCGCGCGCGGCGTGAGGCCGAGCGTCATCACGTCACGCAGAACGCGCTGCCGAACGTCGCGCCGACGGCGTTGAACAGCTCGATGACACGCGGGGACGTGAACGTGATCGACTCCTCCGCCTCGCAGCGCTCGCGCCGCGCGAGACAGTCGGCGTAATCGCCGAGCGTCGCGAGCGCGGGAACAGCGACCCCGTTGCACACGTCCGCGACCGCGGTGACGTTGCCACCGGACGCACCGATGAGGTCGGCGACCGGGATCTTCTCGCACGCCTTCGTGACGGCGGCCTTCGTTGCGCCGGCCTCGCACTTCAGCAGCGCCTTTCCGGCTTTGGCGTCACCGAGATTGCCCGATCCGCCCACGTTCGGTCGTCTCCGTGAACATGCAGAAGGCGATCGAACCGATGCCGGTCGCGATCGACGGAATGCCGAAGCGGTTCTTGCAGTCGTCCGCGCGCAGGTCGTAATCGACGCCGCCCGGATCGTCGAGCTGGCCGCTGAGAGTCAGCGACCCGCAGAAGTTTACGACCGGGTCCTCGAGGAGGGTGAACCCGAGGTCGCCGTCGTTCACGTCGTTCAACTTCGGTATCTTCTTGTTGCACGCCGTCGTCGCCTTGGCGACGCACGTGGGATCGCCGCCTTTCGTCTGTTCGCACGCCGCCAGCGCGGCGACGCACTTCGTGTACGCCTTCGACCAGGTCCCGAGGTACCTCGCGACCGACTTGTCCATGTTCTTCTGGCACTTGACGACACGCACGGCCTGGTCGGGATCGGAGAGGCCGGGGGGGACGACAGCCGTCGCGACGGCGGCGAGGGGAGGCACGAGCACCATCGCGAGCACGGTCGTGACGATTCCGGATCCGCGCAGCGTCGTCGACGATCGCATCGGGAGGACCTCCTTTATCGGACGATGGGAGACGACGGCCACGACGTCTTGTAGGGCGCTGCCGCGACCCGGTCAACGAGGCCCTTCGAAGCTCCGAGCTCCGTTTGATGCGCGCCTCCCACGGCGGTACGATTGCGGTGATGCACTTCCCGCGCTTCATGCGGCGTGTGAACCGGGTGTTCACGAACCCTCTCATGGGGACGTTCGCCTGGCTCGTTCCACCGTTGGCAGTCATTCACCACGTCGGGCGCAAG
Source organism: Binatia bacterium (assembly GCA_041476145.1). Lineage (GTDB taxonomy): Bacteria > Desulfobacterota > Binatia > UTPRO1 > UTPRO1 > DP-19. The sequence goes on along the minus strand of JBGOSW010000102.1, from coordinate 2,924 downwards.
AGTGGGCGGCACTACAGCAGTCCGGTCGTCGCATTCCGCACCACCAAGGGGTTTGTGGTTCCCCTGACGTACGGACGCGACGTCGATTGGGCGCGCAATCTCAAAGCCGCGCGCGGTTGCGAACTGCAGCGCGTGGGCCGGCGTTTCAAGCTTCACAATCCGCGTATCGTCGACGGCGAAGCGGCCCATGCGTATCTGCCCGCGGCGGTGCGGCCGGCTCTGCGCGCTGCGAACCTGCCCGGCTACGTACTGCTCGACCTGTAGCTCCTGGGTCTCCCCGCCGATCGGATTCCCATCAACGTCGATCGCTATGGGAATACCTCATCAGCCAGCACGCTCATCCTCTTGAATGAGGATCGGCAGGCGAACCGAGTGCGCGACGGGGATCTGGTCGTCTTCCTGTGGATCGGGGCGGGAAACGGGGCGATGAACGGCTACGCGGCGGTGATCCTCTGATCGGTTTGCAGCTCCCCGCGACCAGCGCACCTCGCAACCACGTCTCGGACCTTCGAGGGGTGAGCCGCCTCGCCGTCGACGCGACCACGGGCGTGACCGGACTGGTCGAGGCGATGCACGTCAACATCGCGCGCTGGCCGGCCAAGCTCGGCGGACCGCTCGTCGAAGGCGCCGTGAACGGCATTGCCTGGCTCGTGTACCGGAGCATCCACGGCGTCACGCGCGCCGTGGGCGGGGGAATCGACTTCGCGCTCGCGCAGCTCGTCCCGATGCTCGGCCACATGGACTCGTCGCCGGCGCGCGAGGCCGTGATCGCGGCGCTGAACGGCGTGCTCGGCGACCACCTGACCGAGACCGGCAACCCGCTCGCGATCGCCATGCACTGGCGGAAGGACGGGAAGCCGCTCGCGCCCACACCGGAGGGGCTGGCCGCGGCCTTTCCGACGCCGAGTACGAAGGTCGTCGTGCTCCTGCACGGTCTCTGCATGAACGATCTGCAGTGGACGCGACAGGAGCACAACCACGGTGCCGAGCTCGCCCGCAATCTCGGCTACACGCCCGTCTATCTCCACTACAACAGCGGCCAGCACGTCTCGACGAACGGGCGGGCGTTGACGGCGATGCTCGAAGCGCTCGTTGCCGCGTGGCCGGTGCCGGTCGAGGAGCTCGCGATCGTGGCGCACAGTATGGGCGGCCTCGTGGCGCGAAGCGCGCATCACTACGGTACGGTCGGGGGGCATGCGTGGCGGCGCCGTCTGCGTAAGGTCGTCTTTCTCGGCACGCCGCACCACGGCGCGGCGCTCGAGCGCGGCGGTCACCGGTTGCACCGGCTGTTCGACCGGACACCCTACACGGCGCCCTTCGCTCGCCTCGGGAAGATCCGCAGCGCGGGCATCACCGATCTCCGTCACGGTAGCCTCCTCGATGAGGACTGGGACGGTCGCGATCGCTTCGCGCACGGCGAGGACACTCGACGGCCGGTGCCGCTGCCGGAGGGCGTGGACTGTTTCGCGATCGGCGCAACGACGGCAAAGGTACCGAGCGACCTCCGCGGCCGGCTCCTCGGCGATGGACTCGTGCCCCTCGCCAGCGCCCTTGGCCGCCACCGCGACCCACGGTTCGCACTCGCCCTTCCCGAATCGCGGCAGTGGATCGCCTGCGACATGAGCCACTTCGATCTCCTCGGTCGCCCTCAGGTGTACGAACGGATTCACGCTTGGCTCGCGGAGTGATGCTAGGCGCTGGCGACGTCGGCGAACGCGGGCCGCAACGTACGTCTGCGGCACACGCATTGCTCAATGCCGGGTATGCCGTTTGTGGCGCACGGAAAGACGTGGCGCGCGATCGTCACCGCGACCCTGGGACGGCACATGCGCCGTATACGTCACGCCAGCTTGGGGAAGGTCCGGCTCAGGCCGGATGTCGGCGCTGCGGTCGATCCGGCGCTTGTCATGCACGTTCGCAGGCTGAATGCCTTCACGCTGATCGTGGGCACCCTTGTCTTGTTGGTCGCGGTCAAGCGGTTCGGGCAAGGGGCACGGATCGCGCCCACGATCGAGGCGTCTGCGGTGGGCCTCATGCACGTGCTTCGGCTCTACGCGTTGCGACGGCCGACGATGCGTGCGTTCCGCTTCGCCGGCGGCGCGTCGATCGCGCTCGGCATGTGGATCATCATCGGAACCGCCCTCGTCCTCGGTCAGTTGGAGAGTCCGTCACTGCTCTATCTCGGACTGCTGCCCCTCGCCGGCGGGTACTACGCCGGCGCCCGCGGAGCGCTCGGATGGGGGCTCGCCGCCGTCGCGAGCGTGACCTTCATCGGCCTCACACAAGTGGTCTTGCCGATTGCTCCCGAGATTCCACAGACGCGCGCCGACGCCATGATGACGTTGGTCGTCGTTCTCCTGACCACGACGGGCTTCGCCTATACGGCGCAACGCGGCAGTGAACGGCACTTGCGCGAGCTGCGCGAGCGCGAAGACAGGATCCGATGGCAGGCCGAGGAGCTCGTCGTCGCACGCGACGCGGCACTGCAAGCCTCGCGCACCAAGAGCGGCTTTCTCGCGAACACCAGCCACGAGATCCGCACGCCGATGAACGTGATCATCGGCATGACCGACATGGCGCTCGATGGCGAGCTCGAGCCGACGACGCGGGATTGCCTGCAACGGGTGCGATCGGCGGCACTGGGGTTGCTCGCGATCGTCAACGACGTGCTCGATCTCTCGAAGATCGAAGCCGGCAAGATGGGTCTCGAAGTGGGCCCGTTCGAGCTCCGCAGCACCCTCGACGAGGTGCTGGCGCTGCTGACGCCCTCCGCCGCCGCCAAGCGCCTCCGGCTCGATTGCCACGTGGACCCCGCCGTGCCGGCCATTGTTTCCGGCGACCCGGTACGCCTGCGTCAGGTGTTGACGAACCTCGTCGGCAACGCGATCAAGTTCACCGATCGCGGCGAAGTCGAGGTCGCGGCG
>JBGOSW010000101.1:0-15109 GCA_041476145.1 Binatia bacterium | reverse complement strand
TGCGCCACCAAGGAGTCGATCAATTTCCTGCGAATGGTCCCGAGATCGGCGCCGGGCTCCAGGTCGAGGACTTTGGCCCCGAGCCTCGTCGGGTCGAGGTGCACGATCACGGGTATGGAGAACTCCAGGGTCTTCGCATCGACTTGCGCGCGGATCTCCGCGACCTCGCCGATCGGGATCCCCTTGAACTCCACCGGCGCGCCGGGCGCGAGCCCACGTACCGATTGTGTGAACACGAGCAGGTAGGTCTGGGGATCGCGGGAGGGGAGCTTGAAGGCGTCGGCGCGGTTGCTGGCCAGCGGGAACATCGTGTCCGCGTCGGCCGGCGACAGGACGGGGCCGGTCGCGGGCGTCTCGAACGCGATACCGCCGATCAAGACGGACAGCAGCGACTGCGTCTGGACGCTGAGCCCGCTCGCCGAGAGTGACACGTCGATCCCGCTCGCGTGCCAGAAACGTGTGTTCGGGTTGACGTACTGGTCGTAGGGCGCGTTCACGAAGACCTTGACGGTGAAGGACTGGCCGTCCTTGTCGAGCTCGTACGATGCGACCCGACCGGCCTGTAGCCGCCGGAAGTAGAGTGGTGTGCCGGTGTCGAGCGAACCCAGGTCGGGAGTCTTCAGTAGGAAAAAGCGGCCGGCAGTGTCTCCCATCACGATCGGCGGCGTTTCGAGCGCGACGAAGTCGCGCTTGCTTCCCCGCGACCGGCCGATCTCCATGCCGATGTAGGCCCCGGAGATGAGCGTGCCCAACCCCGTAATATTGGCGCCCGAGATGCGCGGCCGCACCACCCAGAACTTCGTGTCCTCGAAGAGCAGGCTTTCCGTCTTGGGGGCCATCTGCGCGGTCGTGATCACGTGCTGGTGGTCATCCGAGAGCCGGATCGTCATGATCGTGCCGACGTCGACGCCGTTGTAGTGGATCTTGGTCTTGCCGGCCTCGAGTCCCTCGGCCGACTGGAAGACGATCGTGATCTTGGGCCCCTCGCTCAGTATCCTGGCGACGGCGACCCAGGCACCGACGAGCATCGCGCCGATCGGGATGACCCAAACGAGGGAGAGCCGCGTTTTCTTCTTGGGGACGGCCCTCGAGTCGGGGACCGAAGGGAGGGGAGGATTGCGATCAGGCATAGCGAACCTCTCTCGGGCTTGCGGAATCCCAGATCAACCTGGGATCGAAGGACTCGACCGCGAGCATCGTCAGCACCACCACCGCCGCGAAGAAAAACAGGCCGGGTCCCGGCTCCACCGACATGAGCGGCTGGAGCTGAATCAGGGCCGCCGTGAACACGTCGACGAACACGTCGACCATAGACCAGCGTCCGATGAACTCGACCATCCGGTAGAGGCGGACGCGCTGCTTGCCGTTTTCGATCGAGCCCCGTTGTGCGGTGATGAGCAGGTACGCCAGCGCCAAGATCTTCGCACTCGGGATCATGATGCTCGCGACGAGCACGATGAGCGACAGCGGCCACCCCGTCGGCGACCAGAGGAGGACGACACCTTGCAAGATGGTATCGGAGTCGGTGCCGGTGGCCGTGGTCGTCGTCAGTACCGGGAGAACGTTCGCCGGGACGTAGCAGATCGCCGCGGCGATCAGAAAAGCCCAGGTGCGCTGCAGACTGGCCGGCTTGCGGAAGACGAGCTCCTCGTCGCAGCGCGGGCAGCGCCCTTCGTGCTCGCCGGGCGCAGGACGCGAGAGTAGCCCGCACCCACCGCAGCTCTGCAGGCCCTGTTGCATCGCCGTCGGGGCCGTCGCATTCACGTCGTCCCCTCGGCCGTCCGGTCCCCGGCGGCGCGCCGTGCCTCCGCCCACTCGATTCTCTCCCACACCTCTCGCGGGTCGAAGCTCGCCTGGATCCCGGCGAGCAGGAAGACGATCGCCGCGAGCACGAACAGCGCCACTCCTGGGATCACCGTCGCGTAGTCCGCGATCTTGATGAGAGCGACCAGCACGCCGAGCATCATGACTTCGATCATGCTCCAGGTCCGGGTAGTCGGGTGATGGCGGAGGATCATCCCCACCCATTTCTGCGGGTGTTCGCGGTGGGCGCCGAGCACGATCGCCAGCATGAAGCCGATCTGAAGCGCCGGCGCGATGACGGCGGTGAACAGCACCAGCACCGCGACGATCGCCGGCCCGTTCTCCCAGAGGTGCAGGGCGCCGCCGATTACCGTGGTGGAGGCCTCGCGCCCGACGGCGGTGAGCCCAATCATGGGAACGGAGTTCGCGACCACGTAGAGCACCGCGGCCGCGAGCGTCAGCGCGAGCGTCCGGTTGAGCGAGTCCTCACGGCGGCGCCACAACTCCTTGTCGCAGCGTGGGCAGCGCGCCGACGCCCCCGGCGCAAGGTCCGGAAGGTGCTGCAGCAGATCACAGTGCGGGCAGGCGATGAGCGACGTGTCAATGAGAAGTTGATTGTACGACACCTCGGCATACAAAGCGCAGTTTCCAGTTCCTGTCCAAGGCAACCAGGATCAGGATGTAGTGACGTTTCGCCTACGCCTTCCGGTCGCTGTCGGACAGCGCGGCGCGAGCTGCCGGCGAGACGCTCGCGAGGTGGAGATCACGCTGCGGAAACGGGATGGAGATGCCGGCCTCGCGAAGGCTGCGGTGTACTGTAAGTGCCAACTCGCTCGCGCGGAGGTCGTAGTCCGCGTTGGTCCAGGCGTACAGCATGAAATCGAGCGAGCTCTCGCCGAAGCCCTTGAACAGCGCCAGCGGCGCCGGATCCGCCAGCAGCCGATCGTTGGATCGGGCAGCGTCCAGCAGCAACGTGAGCACGCTCTCGGGGTCGGTGCCGTAGGCAACGCCCACCCGTACTTCGATGCGGTGCAGGGGGTCGGAGAGCGTCCAGTTGCTGACCGCGGCGGAGACCAGATCGGCGTTCGGCACGACCACCTCGACGCCGTTCCAGTTGCGGACGACGGTCGCTCGCATCCCGATTTCGATGACGCGACCGAAGATCGCCTGGCTCGGCATCTGGACCGTGTCCCCCACGTGTACGCGGCGTTCGAAGAGCAGCGTCAGACCGGCGGCGAAGTTCTTGACCAGATCCTGCAGACCGAGCCCGATACCGACACCGAGGCCGCCGAGCATGATCGCGAGCTGACCGAGTTGGACGCCCGCTGCGGCGAGGGCGAGCAGGAAGCCGAGCGAGTAGACACCATAGCGCACCAGGGTGGAGAGTGCGTGGGGTATGCCGCGGGGCAAGCGGGTGCGCGGGTAGACATCCTCTTCGAGCACCCCGGTCACGATCCGCGCCAGAAGCATGGCGGTCAGTAGCGTGAGCACGAACGCGAGGACGCCGGCGATCGACAGTGAGAGCGCGCCGACCGAGACGCCCGCGCGCAGCAGCGCGTGCAGTGCGTCGGCGGCCGCATTGCGCAAACCGATCGCCCCGAGCACGAGGTAGAGCCACAGGCCCACGCCGAGCCAGCGCAGGCCGCGTTCCAGGCGGTGTTGCAGGAGGGTCTGATTCCGATCGACTAAGTGGCTGCGGCGCAGCGTGGGCGAGACCAGCGCGTAGGCGAGAAGCGCCTCGAGCGCGATCACCGCCGCGTAGATGTACACTGCAACCAGCGTGCTCGCGAGGATGCCGCGACCGAGCACCGTGGCAAGATCGGTCCAACCCCCGATCCCCGCGAGGAGCGCGAGCACGAGCCCCAGCATGGCGAGGCGCGCCGCGCGGCGCAGCCAAGGTGCGTCGCCGGCGCGCCCGACACGACGCACGAACCGGAAGGCCAGCCCGAGAGCGATCGCCAGCGCGAGCAGGAACGTCGCGAGCGCGAGCGCGGGCAGCGGTGCGAGCGCGAGCGCAACGCGGTCGAGGAGCAGGAGGACGAACAGGCCCGCGAACGCCGTCACGTTCGCGCGCTCGCTCGCGTGGATCACGATCCGTGCGGACGGGACGAGCGCAATCACCCCGAGCATCTGCATGAAGCGCTGCGGGGCCAGCGGGTGGAGGGCAGGCGACGGCAGGAGGGCCAGCAGCAGGGCGATCGCGTACGGACGCTCGAGCCGCCGCGCGACCCGCGAGGGCTCCGGTGCCGTGGCGAACCGTTCCTGCGCACGTGCCGAGAAGCCGCGGAAGGCGAACATCAGGAGTGCCGCCACGAGTGCCTGTACGGCGAGCGGACGTGCGTCGCGCACGGCGTACTCGCGCGTGCTCCTGTTGAACGCGAGGAGCTCCTCCGCGACACGCGGCAGCTCGCTGCGGAGCTCGGCGCCGAAGGCTCGGTGCCAAAGCGGCGCGCGGTCGGGCACGAAGAGGCTCGAGCCCTCGGCGACGGTCGCCGCCCGCAGCTTCTCCAGCGCGGTCTCGACGGCGGTGCTGCGGTCGACCAGGTGATCGCTCACGGCGAGAACGCGTGCCCGCCAGGGCCGCAGGCTCGCCGCGGCCTCGTCCAACGCTGCGAGCGAGCTCGCCACGCGCCGCGCCACCACATCTCCCGCCGCGGCGGTCTCGGGCCGGGCGCGGGTCTCGGACCAGACGCGCTGCGCCCGTGCCAGCACGTCGTCCACCTCTCCTACACGCTTTGCCTCCGCCGCGAGCTCATCTTTCCATCCGCGAAACGGGGCCGCGACGCCCGCGAGCTCGCGTCGGATGTCCTCGATCTCGGCGAGCGAGGCTGGCCGCGCCAGTACCGCGGTCACCCGCTCGAGCAGCGCGTCGACGTCGGGGTCCAGCGCGCTGATCCCTCGCTCGATCTGCTGAACCGCTGCTCGGACCGCCGTGTCGGGTCCGATCGCGTCCAAGCGGCGGAGCAGCGCATCGGCCCGTTCTGGCACCTCTTCGGGTTGGATCCACCCGCTCGCCGCGCCGCGTTCGCCGGGCGGCTCCGATTGGGCATGACCCTGCCCCTGGACCACGAGCACCGCCAGGAGAATTGAGAGGAGACCGCGTATGAGCGGTTGCTGCGCTATGCTCACCATCCCTCGGCGGCTCACACCGATTTCTTACCAGAGTTTCAGCTGAGGGAAGGCGATGGACATTCCGAATCGTACGGTAGCCTGAGGGCGATCGGCGCGTCCTCGCGGGGGACCACATATCCGAGGCCGAGGCTCAGCGGAAGTCGTCCTTGACCGGCGTGGCAGAATCCGACAAGGCACCCTCACGGGATATCGCTTCGCTCCGACCCTATCGCGATGGCGGAATCGCTAGCCGCTCTAGACCGAAATGATGGAGTATTCATGATGAAAAACCTCGCAGCGCTTCTGCTGGTCTTCGGGTTGGTGGCCCTGGGCCGCACGACCATGGCCCAGAACGAGCGTACCTACAGCCAGAGCCAGCTCCAGCAGATGGTGGCGCCCATCGCGCTCTATCCTGATTCGCTGGTTTCCCAGATCCTCATCGCTTCCACCTACCCCATCCAGGTAGTGGAGGCGTACCAGTGGATGCAGAAGAACAAAGCCCTCACGGGTGCGCAGGCGCAGAACGCGGCCAAGTCGCAGGGTTGGGACCCAAGCGTGCAGAGCCTGATCCAGTTCCCTCAGATCGTCGACCGGATGTTCACCGGCCTCGAGTGGACCCAAGACTTGGGCGAGGCCTTCCTCGCTCAGCAACAGGACGTCTTGAGCACCATCCAGGCCATGCGGCAGAAGGCCTACGAAGCCGGCAACCTCAAATCCACCCCGAAGCAGAACGTGGTGGTACAGGAGAACACGATCGTCATCGCGCCGGCACAGCCGCAGGTGGTCTACGTTCCGAGCTACGACCCGACGGTGGTCTACGGCTCCGCATGGGTCCCTGCTACCTGGTACTACCCGCCGGCCGTCTACGCGCCACCGCCCGGCTACACCGCAGCGGCGGGCGTGGTGGCCTTTGGCGCCGGAGTTGCCGTTGGCGCGGCGTGGAGCTCGGCATCGAACTGCTCCTGGTCCACCGGCAGTGTGACCGTGAACAACAACTACTACCACGCGGGGAGTGGAAGCTATCACGGTGCAAACGGCTCCGTCGCCCACGCCGGCAACACGACCGCCGCCTACAACGCCAATACGGGACAGGTGAAGACCTACAATTCCGCTACCGGAAACACCCGTAGCGGACAGGTCGACCAAGGCGCGCGCGGCACTGCCGTCCAGGGTGAGAACGGCTCCGCTGCCCATGCCGGGAACACCACGGCGACCTACAACAAGAACACCGGCGAGGCCCACACCTACAACTCGGCGACCGGCCAGGCCAAGAGCGGGAACGTGAACAACGCCAGCGCTTCCAACTGGCAGCACGATTCCGCGCAACGGCAAGGGCAGCCCTACAGCAACTCTTCCCTCAACAAGCAGTACGGAAGCGGTGGTCAGAACAGCGCCGCCGCGCGGGGATACGGAGAGGGCGGTGGCGGCCAGCGACCGGCGGGCGCTTCGGGAGAGGGCGGCAGAGCTGAAGGCTTCGGCGGCGGCGGGCTTGGCGGCGGGGGAGGCTTCGAAAGTGCGGCCAGCGACCGCGGCTCGGCGAGCCGTGGCGCAGGCGGTGCCGGCGGTGGCGGCTTCAACCGGGGCGGCGGAGGTTTCAACCGGGGCGGTGGTGGTTTCGGCGGAGGCGGTGGTAGACGCCGCTGAGTTGAGTATGGACGGGTCGGTCCCGGCCAGCGCGAAGGCGTGCCGGAATCAGGGGGGTCCTGCGATGCTTCACACCAATCGAGTAAGCAGGCAATTGCAGCAGTGGCACCGCATCGGAGCTGTCGCGGCGATCTTTTTCTCCTCCCTCGCTCTCACCGACATCTCAGTCGCCGCATCCCCTGGCGCCAAGCTCTTCAAATCACCACAAGCTGCCGTCGATGCTCTTCTCGCGGCGGCGGCGCAGAAAGAGACAGGAGACCTCCTCGCCATTCTGGGCCCTGAAGGCAAGGACGTGGTGTCTTCCGGGGACGAAACAGCGGACCGGGCGGGCCGGGACGCTTTCCTCACGGCGGCAAAGGCGAAGACGGTTCTCCTCACCAAGACCAAGGCCTCGGTCCTTCTCAAAGTGGGCGCGGACGAGTGGCCCTTCCCAATCCCGATCGTGAAGGGAGCGAAGGGATGGTTTTTCGACACGGCCGCCGGCAAGGAGGAGCTGATCAGTCGCAGGATCGGACGCAACGAGCTGCGCGCCATCGCCCTCTGCCAGGCCTTCGTGTCTGCACAGAGGGAATACGCTCAGGCGGGCCAGAACGGCGCGAGCTCCGGCGTCTACGCGCAAAAGTTGCTGAGCTCGGAGGGAAAGCGTGACGGTCTCTATTGGCCCGCCAAGACCGGAGAACCTCAAAGCCCTCTCGGCCCGTTGGCCGCGGAAGCCGCCACCGAAGGATACGAGGCCAAAGCGTCCGGGAGCGGCCCCAAACCCTTTCCCAAACCCTTTCATGGATACTTCTTCAAGATCATGACGGCCCAGGGCGAGAGCGCTCCGGGTGGGGCGAAGAACTACATCGTCGACGGCAAGATGACGGGTGGCTTCGCCCTCCTGGCTTGGCCCGCCGAGTACGGGGTCAGCGGTATCATGACCTTCGTCGTGAATCAGACCGACATCGTCTTCGAGAAGAACCTCGGGCAGACGACAGCGGACGTCGCCAGGGCGATGAATCAGTTCAACCCCGATATCACCTGGAAGCCCGCGAAACTCTAACTGCGCGGGCACGTGGTTCAAGTCCCTCCTACAGGCGAGCGGAGTTTACTATCGGAACGTGCCCGCACCCTGAAACCGCGCGCGCTCGGAGCGCAAAGCACACGTGCTTCCGCCGCATCGACGTGCTTACCGAAATGCGCAAATGATGATCGCACTCGCCAACCGTTTGCTCCTACTCACCGCCGTCATCGAAGCGGCCACGGGACTGGCGTTGATAGCCGTGCCCTCCGTCGTCGTTCGACTGCTGCTCGGTGGCGAAATCTCCGGGGCGAGCATCCCTCTCGGCCGTGTGGCCGGCTTTGGCTTGCTCTCGCTGGGAGTGGCGTGTTGGCCGGGACGCGATGCCACCGCCAGCACGGCTCCTGCCCTCCGGGCAATGCTGACCTACAATTCACTGACGACCCTCTATCTCCTTTGCCTCGGCATCGGCGGTAAATGGGTCGGGCCGCTCTTATGGGTGGCGGTGTCGTTGCACGGCATCCTGTCGCTCCTGCTTGCGCGCCAATGGATACAAGAAATGAAGGAGGATTCATGAAGCGAAATACCGCACCGAGGATCACGCTCGGCTTCGCCCTGGTGCTCACGCTTTTCCCGACGACGGCGGTGCCCGCCGCCGCTCAGGGGACCGCCGCCGCCCGGGTAGTGGTACCGACCGACCGCACCGTGCTGCCGATTCCGGAGCCCAAGTACCCGCCGGTCACGGAGCTCGACGTCCGCAAGGCCACGCCGCCGCCGCGGTTCGAGGTCAAGGCACCGCCCGGCGCACCCAACGTCCTCATCGTGCTGATCGATGACATGGGATTCGGCCAGTCGAGCGCCTTCGGTGGGCCCGTCCACATGCCGACGGTGGAGAGCTTGGCCAATAGTGGACTGCGCTACAACGAGTTCCACACCACGGCACTCTGCTCGCCGACCCGCGCGGCCCTCCTCAGCGGCCGCAACCACCACGTGAACAACTTCGGCTCGATCGCGGAGACCGCGACCGCCTTCCCCGGCCAAACCGGGCAGCGACCTGACAGCGTGGCACCACTGGCCGAGATGCTGCGGTTGAACGGATACAGCACCGCGGCCTTCGGCAAGTCGCACGAGACCGCGCCGTGGGAGGTCAGCCCCTCGGGTCCGACCGATCGCTGGCCGACCCGCGCCGGCTTCGACAAGTTTTACGGCTTCATCGGCGGCGAGACCAACCAGTGGGCGCCGCTGCTCTACGACGGGATGACCCAGGTCGAGCCGTCGACGGATCCGAACTACCACTTCATGACCGACATGACCGATCAGGCCATCCACTGGATGCGCTATGAGAAATCGCTCACGCCGGACAAGCCGTTCTTCATGTACTTCGCGCCCGGCGCCACCCACGCGCCGCATCACGTGCCCAAAGAGTGGATCGCCAAGTACAAAGACAAGTTCGATCAGGGCTGGGACGCGGTGCGCGAAGAGACGCTGGCACGGCAGAAGCGGCTCGGCGTAGTGCCGGCGGATACGAAGCTCGCACCCAAGCCCGAAGCCATCAAGGACTGGGCGGCGCTCAGCCCGGATGAGAAGAAGCTCTTTGCCCACCAGATGGAGGTGTTTGCCGCGTATGGTGAGTATGCCGACACGGAGATCGGCCGGCTGATTCACGCCGTCGAGGCGACCGGCGAGATGGACAATACGTTGATCTTCTACATCGTGGGCGACAACGGGGCGAGTGCCGAAGGCGGCATGAACGGGCTCTTCAACGAGATGACCTATTTCAACGGCCAGCACGAAGCGGTCGAGGACATCCTGAAGCACTACGACGAGCTCGGCGGCCCCACGACCTACGGCCACTACGCCGCGGGGTGGGCGGTGGCGGGGGATTCGCCGTTCGCGTGGACGAAACAGGTGGCGTCGAGCTACGGCGGGACCCGCAACGGCATGGTGATCCACTGGCCCAAGGGCATCACGGCGAAGGGCGAGCAGCGATCACAGTGGCACCACGTCATCGACATCGCGCCGACGATCCTGGAAGTGGCCGGCCTACCCGAGCCGAAGAGCGTGAACGGCACGCCGCAGACTCCCATCGAGGGTGTGAGCCTGGCCTACACCTTCAAGGATGCGCAGGCACCGAGCCGGCACACGACGCAGTACTTCGAGATCTTCGGCAACCGCGCCATGTACCACGATGGCTGGCTCGCCGGCACGGTTCACCGGGCCGCGTGGGAGTTCAAGCCCCGGACGACGCTCGAGAACGACACGTGGGAACTCTACGACACGCGAACGGACTTCAGCCTGGCAAACGATTTGGCTGCGAAGAACCCCGGGAAGCTCAAGGAGCTTCAGAAGCTCTTCTTGAAGGAAGCGGCCAAGTATCACGTCTTGCCCATCGACGACCGGACGTTGGAGCGCCTGAATCCCGGATTGGTCGGGCGGCCCGACCTGATGGCCGGTCGCACCTCCCTGACACTCGCCGAGGGGATGATCGGGATGTCCGAGAACGTCTTCATCGACGTGAAGAACCGGTCACACACGATCACCGCCGAAGTCGAGATCCCAAAGGGCGGGGCCAACGGCGTCATCCTGGCCCAGGCCGGGCGATTCGGCGGATGGAGTCTTTACCTGAAGGATGGCAAACCGACGTATACCTACAACTGGCTGGGTTTGCAGCGGTACACCATCGCCGCCAAGCAGCCGTTGCCCGCCGGGGCCGCCACCGTTCGCTTCGACTTTGCCTATGACGGCGGCGGCATCGGCAAGGGCGGCACAGGCACGATCTTCGTCGACGGGAAGAACGTCGCCACGGGTCTCATAAAAGAGACTGAGTGCTGTGCTTTCTCAGCCGACGAAGGTGCCGACGTCGGCACGGATGAGGGCACACCAGTCACCGAGGCCTACCAGGTACCATTCAAGTTCACCGGCAAGATTACCAAGGTGACGATCGACCTGAAGGAAGTGACGACGGCCGACAATGACGACGCGGAGCAAGCTCACAAGGTAGCCACCGTGAAGAAAGCGCTGTCCGACTGACGCCCGTGCGTCACCGGCCGAGGAGCGCGAGGAACAGGTACAGGTCGTAGAGCGAGAGCGCGGTGGTCGCGAAGATGAGCACCACTACGACCGACGCGGAGAAGCGCTCGCCTTCCTCGACCGCCGTCGTCGCCGCAGCGTTGGAGCGGGACCCCGAGGTGCGCGTGGCGACGGTCCCTGGCTTCGGTGAGACCCGGCCTGTGTCCGTCACGGCAGCACGACCAGGCTTGCGAGCGGTCGGTCCCGACGAGGGAGGGTCGGAGCGGCTCATTCCCGCGAGCCTTCCGGCGGCCGAAGTCGGGACGGCTCGACCCCGGGCTCTTCGGAGATCGCGCGGCCGAGAGCGGCGCGTGCCAGTCTGTCGACCGCATTCCCTTGCCGCCCACTTCTGCCCGTCTCGACGAAGTCCAGTACGAGCAGCGTCTGCCGCACCAACGCGAGCAGGACGAGGGCGAACGCCATCGTCAGGGCGACCCAATCCGGGCGATGCCCGAGATCGATGCTGACGCCGGCGACGCCGAGGGCGACGAGCATCGGCAGGAGCGGGGCGACGAGCGACGGGAGAGCGGACGAGGAGGAGTCGGCTCGCACGGAAAGATTGCGCGCGTCCGAGGCGAGCGCGCCGAGCGCGATCGCGAGGAACCCCACGAACCATCCGGTATCGAGCAGGTCTCCCGTCGTGTAGCGCTTGACGTGGACGACGTACGCGTAGGTGCTGTCGGCGAGCGCCAGGGCGATCAGACCGGCGAGGAGGCACCAGAGCTCCAGACGATCCGCCGTCGTCATCCGTCGCACGGCGAGCACGACGAAGAAGGCGATGACGACGTCGCCGAACGGGTAGGCGAGAGTCACGACGCCGCCGAGCGTGGTCAGGTCGCTGCTCCGCCAGAGCGGCCCGAGCACGAACGTCCAGCTCAAGAAGAGCAGCGCGGCCGCGATCGCGAGGCCGTCGAGCAGGAAGCGCGCCTTTCGCGCTCCGCTGCCGCGAATCCCCGGATGGCAGAGGAGCGCGCCGACGGCCAACGGGATGAATGTGAGGTAGCCGATGTCGGCCCAGGAGGGGATCGGCGGTCCCTCGGAACTGGCGAGGTCGTAGGCCGTCCAGATCACCTGGCCGAACATCCATGCGCCACACGATCCGGCGAGCAGCCACCAGAAAACCCGCCGCCGCTCCTCGTGTCGAATGCCCGCGCGGAGGCAGGCCACGGTGGCGACGAGCGCGGCTAGGGCCTGTCCCGCATCCGACACGTAGAGCACGGACGTCTCGCCGCCGACACGCCACCCGAGCCAGGTGGCGAACGCGCCCGTCGTCAATATAGTGGCGCCGAGCGCGAGCAGGAAACGCCGCTGCCGAAGCCGTGCTTGGGAAGAAGGGGGAGAAGATCGGAGGCCCGCTCGGGGATGACGGCCTCTTCTGGTCACCGGTATGCGCGTCATCAAACCTTCGACCTTCTGACGTGCTTCCTACAAGCCCCTTTTTTCGTTTAGCTGGAACGAAGACGCGCTTTCAATTCAAGAAATGCTCGCCGCCGTTCAACCCATTTCTCGCGATGCAACCGGCGCCACTTCTGACACCAGGCTTGCCGACGACCGTAGTCAGGGCAGCGTCACGTTTCCGAGTCCGAGCAACTCGCGGAGCCGCGGCTGAGTACCAAGAACGGGTCGGCCGCGGCAACGGAGATCGCCGAGCTTCGAATCGTTCCGAGGCGGCACGGGAGCCGTGCCGCCTCGGGTGTGCGGTGCCGAGAAGCTACTGGAATCGGCTAGCGAATGATCTTGCCGACCGTCGGGTTGATCTTCTTCACTTGGTCGAGGGAGACGACGACGAAGTCGGGGTCCTTGGCGGTGAGATCGGCGAAGGTTATCTGCCCACCAGCCTCACTCGTGCAGTAGACCTCTTCCACGTCGACGGTGCGGAGTGTCACCGCGAGCTTGCCGGTGGCGCGGACGAAGAAACGCACCAGGAACTGATAGCCGGCGTCGGGATCCTGCACGCGCTCGAGCTCGCACCAGCCGCCCTGCCCCGTGACGTCCGCGGTAGGGATGCCGGTCTTGGAGTGACGCCCAGTCGTCGGGCTGATGATCGGGATGTTGTTGGCGTCGCGGTCGATGTTGCCGAAGATCAGGGCATCGGCCTTGCCGTGTCCACCGATGAAGGCTTCGCTGCCGTCGCCGGCGCGCCACAGCGCAATGTCGTTGCCGTCGCCGCCGATCATCGTGTCGCTGTTCGGTGTCACGCCCTGTTCGGTGCCGCCGATCAGGATGTCGTTGCCCTTGCCGCCGAGCAGCACGTCGCTGCCACCGAGGCCGACCAACACGTCATCACCGGCACCCCCCTCGATGACGTCTGCCTTGTCGAGGCTTTGGTTCACCGCGCCGGCAGGCTGAATCTGCGCGTTCGCCTGGCTGTCGTCGTCCAGCCCGAAGAGCAGGTCGTCGCCGTTCGTGCCTGTGACGAACGCGGCGTGCGCCGCGCCCGCGCTTCCGACCAGCGCGCACAGCGCCGCTGCCAGAATGTGACTCTTGATACCCGTGTGTCCAATCGTGTTTTCCATCGCTCTCTCCTTTGGGTGGGTCGTCGACCCACTATCGATTTGTTACTGACGCTACGTCCCATCGCTGCGCTCGGATGCGGCGAGCGCGCGGGGCCGGAGGTTTGCGGTCGCCGCGCGTTGTGGCAGGGATGTGTCTCCATGCTGATGAGAGCCCTGACCGTCGCCGTCATCCTCGTGACGGCTGCGCCATTCGCCGCCGCCGCTCGCGACTTCGAGTTCATCGCGCTCGACGAGTCGAACACGCTGCTCCGTTTCAATTCGGCGCGACCGGGCGACGTGATCACCACGAAGGTGCGTGGCGTCGCCGGAACACTCATCGGCATCGACCATCGTCCCGCGAATCGGCTCCTCTACGGGGTCAGCGATGCGAACGACGTCTATACGATCGATCGCGCGTCGGGTGTCGCGCGCTTGGCTAGCACGCTCACCGTCGCGTTCGACGCGGGCCCGCGCTCAGGGCTCGACTTCAACCCGCAGACGGACCGGCTCCGACTCGTGGGCGGCAACGGTCAGAACCTGCGGGTCCACGTCGATCTCGGCGCTGCGGCGACAGACGCCCCGCTCCGGTACGCGCCGAACGACCCGAACTCCGGCAAGCGACCGGCTATCGCCGCTGCCGCGTACACGAACTCGGTCGCGAATGCCGCCGCGACGAAGCTTTTCGACATCGACAGCGACCTCGACATCCTGGCCTTGCAGGACCCGCCGAACGATGGCGGACTGGTGACGATCGGGCCCCTCGGCGTCGACTTCAGCCCCCTCGCCGGGTTCGACATCGTGAGCGAGGATGGGGTCGACCGGGCGTTTGCCGTGTCGGGCTCGGCACTCTATGCGATCGAGCTCGCGACCGGTGCGGCACGCCCGCTCGGCGCCGTCGGCGCGCCTCCGGGGGCGAGTCTCGTCGGCCTCACCGTCGTTCCGGAGGCGGAAGTCCAGGGTCACTGAGGCGCATGAATGGCCGGACGGAGGGTGCGGTGCATCCGATCCGTCTCGGCCGGCGTATCATGGTCGAATGGCGGATCCGAAAGCGCATGGCAGCGACGCCACTTGACCCCGCCGTTGCTCAGGCGAAGACGGACGCGGAGCTGCTCGCGGCGCTCACGGTCGATAGGCCGGGCGCGCTCGGGGCATTGTACGATCGCTACGCGGGACTGGTGTACGGATTGGCGATGAAGATTCTCGGCGCACCGTCCGAGGCCGAGGATCTCACACAGGAGATCTTTCTGACGTTCTGTACGAAATGCGACTATGATCCCACGCGGGGCTCACTGAGCGCGTTTCTGGTGACGCTCACGCGCTCGCGCGCGATCGACAAGATTCGCGCCCGGACGCGGAAGACCCGTTTCCTGGAGGACTGGGGCGAGGCCGTGATCCCCGATGCGGCCGGCGCGTCGCCGTTCGAGGAGCTCTCGATCGCGGAATGCTCCGCGCGCGTGCGCGCGGCGCTCGCCGATCTTCCGGAAACACAGCGACGCGTGCTCGAGCTGGCGTACTATCGCGGCCTCAGCCAGAGCGAGATCGCGGCCGAGCTCGAGACGCCGCTCGGAACGGTGAAGAGCTGGGCGCGCAGGGGTCTCTTCAGCCTGCGTGAGTCGCTCGCGCCGCTTGGGATGATTCGATGATCGACCCGGCCGACCGCGAAGCGCTCGAGGATTTGATGACGCGCTACGTCCTCGGTGAGCTCGGGGGCGATGAGGCGCGGGAGATGGCGCGGCTCGTCCAAGAGCGGCCCGAGCTCCGCGTCGAGATCGGCCGCCTGCAGCGCATCCTCGGCCTGATGCCGTATGCCGTCGTGGCCGCGCCGCCTCCCGACCTTCGGGCTCGCGTTCTCGAGGCGGCGCGCCACACCGAGGCGGCGCGTCCTTCACCGCCCCCATCGATCAGGGACTACGCGCAGACGTCGCCGACAACCGTCCCGCGTCGACCGGCACGCGTGCTGTCGATCGCGCGCGTCATCGGATCGATC
>JBGOSW010000100.1:0-15839 GCA_041476145.1 Binatia bacterium | reverse complement strand
TTCAGGACGAGGCTCGCGATCGTGAAGCCGACGAGCTCGCGGGCGATGACGGTGTCGAGCGCCGCTTCCATGAGCGATCGGCCGGTGACGACGACGTCGCCGCCGACGTCGGCGCGCAGGCGATCGTGAATGGCGGGGAGACTCGCGCCCGGCGCCGGCGTGAACAGGACGACGAGCGCGACGCCCGCGGCTGTGCGATGCAGGTGGCGTGCGACGAGCGGCCGCAGCCACGGCGCATCGAGGTCGCGCGGCAGCGCCGCGTCGCTCGGCTGCAAGGCGGCTTCCGCGTCGGCGAAGGCGTCGACGCGAAAGCGTTGGCGTGCGAGCTCGGTGTGGAGCGTCTCGCGAGCGCGTGCCAGCGGCAGCTGCGCGAAGGCCGCGCGCCGCGTCGCCTCGGTCGCGCGCGATGGGAGGAAGGTGGTGAGCGCCTGATAGCCGTCGATCGCGAGCGTCGCGTCGTCGCGACGCTCGTGCTGCGCCTCGTGCTGCGTGTCACGCTCCCCGTCGGGTTGCGCGCGATGCGCCTCGAGCCAGGCGACGACGTCCTCCTCGCGCGCCAACGCGGCCTCGAGGTCGGGCGCGACGACGATGGCGTGCGCCTGGGGAGCGAGCCCGCCGAACTTCTCCTGCATCGCGTCCTCGGCCTCGGCGGCGCGCGAGTCGGTGGCGCGCAAGTGGAGCACGTCGGCGTCCACCGGCAGCGGCGGGCGAAAGACCAGCCATCCGACCACGATCGCGGCGGTGACCGCGAGCGCGAACGCGGGGTGGCGTGCGGAGGCGCCGGCGACGGCACCCAGACGAGGGGCGTCGAGCGTCGCCGGCGTGTGATCGGCGAGGCGGCCCGGAAAGGTCGCGACCAGCGCCGGCAGGACGATGAAGGTGTTGGCGATGTTGACCAGCATGCCGATCGCGGTCAGCACGCCGATCTGGCGCACCGCCGACATCGCCGAGAAGGCGATCACCGCGAACGCCGCCGCCGTCGTCGTCGATGCGACGACGTTGGCGCTGCCGAGGCCGGCGCAGGTGCGCGCGATCGCCTCGGCGAGCGGCGCCCGCCGGCGCTCCTCGACGAGGCGGGAGTAGAAATAGATCACCGAATCGATGGCGAGTCCGTAGAAGATCGCGGCGAAGCACAGCGAGAGCGCGTTCAGCTGGCGGTAGACGATCACCGAGGTCGCGAACGCGAACAGCGAGCCCGCCGCGAGTTGGTAACCGATCAGCGGTAAGATGCCGAGGTTGCGAAAGCCGACCTGGAAGATGGCGATCACGCCGACGAAGGCGAGGAGCGTGTAGCGGAAGACGTCGCGCTCGATGAGACGCGCGTCCTCGTGCGCGTGCGCGTGGGCGCCGCCGTGCTGAACACGCAGCGCGGCGAAGGCGGGATCGGCGCGCACTTCGCGCTCCACGGCGGCGAAGCCGTCGAACAGCTGCGCGGTGAAGACACCGTCGAACGGCGAGCCCTTGGGTTCGAGGAGCATGATCCCGGCGCTGCCGTCGGGCGCGAGAATGTGCGGGTCGGTCGCCGCGGCGAGCGGGTCGGCGTAGCGCGCGCGGATCGTCTGCCCGGCGACGAGCGCGAGGCCGAGCGGGTCGCGGCGAAGGTGCGCGGTCAGCTCACCGCCGCTTGGCATGGCGAGGAGCTTCTTCGTCTGCGCGAGCGCGGTCGCGATCGCGTCGGGCTCGAGGCGCGCGGCGAGATCGCCGAGGCGTTCCGCGGGGACGATCGCCGGCACGTGCAGCGGATCGAGGAAGGGCACGTCGGCGCCGGCGTCGATGCCGGCGATCACGCTCGCGATCTGCGGGAGCGCGCGATAGCCGGCGGCGAGTCGGTCGATGGCGCGGCCGAGCTCGGGGCCGCTGACGCCCGAGACCAGGACCGGCGCCGTTTGCAGCGCGCCGAAGGTCTCGAGGAACTGCTTGTAGTCGTCGAACGCCGCCGTTCCCGTCGGCAACGTCGAGAGCAGGTCGACGTCGAGCCGGAGCTGCGTGAGCGAGAGCAGGCTCGCGAGCGTCAGCACGGCAGAGCCGAGGAGCACCGCGCGCCGGTGGCGGACGGCGAGCGCCCCGATCCTGCCGGCGACGCTCGGCGGGCTCACGAGCGCGGCGCGGCGGCGATGCGCGCGCGCTGCACGCGGATCGCCATGCTGGCGCCGCTTGCCGGATCCTCGATGAGCAGCGATCCGGGAGCGGCGTTCGGGTCGTCGCCGCGGTAGTCGTCGTAGGTCGCGACGAGGAGGCGGCTGCCGTCGTCGCGCACGTACTCCTCACGGATCGGGCGCAGGCGGTCATCGACGGTCACGCGCGCGACCAGCGTCGGCCCGACCTTGCAGGCGACCGTCGCCGGCGCCGCGCCGGTGCACGCGTCCGTGCGTGCCTTCGGGCGGAAGAGCAGCGCCAGCGCGACGATCATGCGATCGGAGACGGCGACCGTCGGATCCGCGAGCGTGCGCAGGTCGATCGTGCCGTCGGTGGTCTGTCGGCGGAGCGGCAAGTCGAGCGTGTACGACTCGCCGTGGATCGCCAGGTCGAGAACGGTCATGCCGAACGCCGACAGCACCTGGAGCCGGATCGCGCCCGCGGGATCGATCGCGAGATAGGCGGGTGAGGGAAGGGGGCTCGCGTGATCGGTGCCGGCGAGACGCACCGTCATCGAAAGCCGCAGCCCGCGCGTCGCGTCCTCGCGCCGCGCCAGCGCCGCGAGGATCGCCGCCGGCGGCGCGGCCTGGGGCGCGCGTCGCCGCGCCGCCTGTGGGGCGACGCAACCGGCGACGAGGGCGACGAGCGCGCAGAGCGCGACCGTGCCGCGCGTCACGCCCCGACGCTCCGGAGCGGCGCGAATGCCAAGGTCAGGATCGCCGTCGCACACAGCTGGCCGCCCGCCGTCGCGCGGCCATGGATGCGCGCCATGTCGGCGTAGCGACGCGTGACCGTGATCTCGACGATCAGGATGTCGCCGGCGCGCGCCGTCGCGCTCACCTCGCAACGATCGATCGCCGCCAACACGGCGCGCTCGCGCGCGCGCAGCGCCGGCTCGCGGCGCATGAGCACGAGGCCCGCTCCCTGTGCCATCGCCTCGACGACGAGGATCGGGGAGAGGACGCCCGCGTTGCCGACCAGTGGATCGTCGCGGGTGATCCCCTTGCTGAAGCGGCCGCCCTGCTCGTCGATCGCGAGGATGCGATCGAGCAGCAGAAAGGGGGCGGCGTGCGGCAGGAAGTCGGCGGCGAGGTCGCCGGCCGCGGGGAGGCGCGCGCTCACGACGCGGGCCTCGCCGCCGGCGACGCCGTCGCGGGGAGCGGGCGGAGGTGGATCGTCGTGCGGTCGCCGCCGCGCTCGCGCAGCACCACCTCGGTCGCGAACGGACCGTCGGGCGCGAAGCGCAGCGCGATCTCGCTGAACGGGGCGGCGGCATCGTCGGGCCGGAGCGTCACCGCGTCGGGTCCGTGCCACTCCTCGCGAAATTGCTCCGGCCCATGGCCCCCGAGCATCAGGTCGGTGAGCACGTGGCCGAAGCGCGTGAACCCGGAGAACTCCGGGGGGACGGCGACGGCGGTCCCCTGGGCGTCGAGCACGGTGAGCGTGTCGCCGTCGACGGCGATCGTCATCGCTTCCGGCGTCGTGAGTGCGAGGCGCATGTGATCGGGGGCGCGAAACTCGATCGTGCCGCTCGCGCGCAGCACCTCGTCGACGAGGGAGACCTCGCGCTCTTGCTCGAAGACCGCCCGCGAGCTCGTGACCGGGCGAAAGCGATGGGCGCGTGCGGCGAGCGAGTGCGGCGGCGTCTCGGCGGCGCCCGCGGGACGCCCGCGCCACGGCGCGCCGTCGCGCGCCGCGAGCGCGCCCGCGACGAGGACGGCGAGAACGCGCACGGTTCGCATCGTCACGGACGCGCCAGGAGCAGCGTCGTGCAGGCGCCGCCGCGCGCCGTCCCGGAGACCAGCGCGGCGCGCAGCGCGCCCGGTGCGGGCGTGTCGGCGGTGACGAGTCGAAGCGTGCAGGCAGGATCGGGCCGGCGCAGCGCGGCGAGCGGCGGTACGGCGCAATCGCGCAGCGCCAGCGCCGCGACCGCGACGCTGAACGCGCCGGCGCCGCCGAACTCGCCGATCGCGCCCTTCACCGAGGTGACGAGCGCGCGCGGGGCGCTCTCGCCGAGGAGCGCGGCGAGGTGCGCGGCCTCGAAGGCGTCGAGGTCGCGCGTCGAGTTGGCGCAGGAGACGATGAGATCGACCTCGTCGACGCCGCGCAGCGCCCGCAACTGCTCGGCCGTCGCCCGCGGCGCCGCCGCCGTCGCCCTGGGCCAGAGGTGCGGGGACGACGGCACCGTCTGCGCCGCGTGCCCGACGAGCTCGGCGTACGCGACGGCGCCGCGCGCGCGCGCGTGCTCGGCGCGCTCGAGCACGAGCATCGCCGCGCCCTCGCCCATCACCATGCCGTTGCGGTCGCGGTCGAACGGGCTCGACCATTCGCGTCCGGTCGCGGCGCCGCCTTTGCGCCGGCGTCCCGGGGAGAGAACCCCGAAATCCTTGCTCACGTGGAAGAGCACGGGCGAGATCTCGTCGCCGCCGCCCGCGAGGACGACGTCGGCGCGGCCGCAGACGATCGTATCGTACGCGAGCGCCAACGCCGCCTCGCCCGAGATCTCGCTGTGGCACACGGTGAAGTTCGGGCCGCGCAGCCCGAGCTCGATCGCGACGTAGCCCGCCGGGGCGTTGAGGACGAGGTTCGGAAAGAGCATCGGGTTCGCCAGCGCCGGTCCCTTGGCGATCACGCCGCGGAGGAACGTCTCGGTCTCGAGCAGGTTGCCGTAGGCGGCGCCGACGACGACGCCCATCGCCTCCGCCTCCGCCTCCGCGGATGTCGGCGCGAACGCGGCGTCGGCGAGCGCCATGCGGCACGCGCTCACGACCATTTGCGAGAAGCGATCCATGCGCCGCAGGGCGGCGGGCTTGATGTGCTCCTTCGGCTGCCAGTCGCGGACGCGCGCCGCCGTATCGGGTGGTGACGGGCCGGTGTCGAACCAGTCGATGGGGCCGATGCCGCTCGCGCCCGCGCGCACGCGCTCCCAGAAGAGCGGCAGCGGCCCGAGCGGGCTCACCATGCCGACGCCGGTCACGACGACGCGCGGTAGCTCACGCACGTCCGATCACCACCGAGGTGTTGTTGCCACCGAACCCATAGGAATTGGAGAGCGCGTAGCGGACGCTCGCCGCCCGGCTCCGCCCGGGAACGAGGTCGAGGCCGCACGCGGGGTCGGGATCCTCGAGGTTCACCGTCGGCGGCAGAAAGCCGTCGCGCAGCGCGAGGATGGTGGCGAGCGCCTCGATCGCCCCCGCGGCGCCGAGCGTGTGGCCGACGGCGCCCTTGGTCGAGCTCACCGCGAGATGCGCCGTCGCCTCGCCGAAGACGGTGCGGATCGCGCCCGCCTCGACGGCGTCGTTCAACGGGGTGCCGGTGCCGTGGGCGTTGATGTAGCCGATCTCGTCCGGGCGTACGCCGGCGCTCGCGAGGGCGCGGCGCATGGCGAGGACGGCGCCGATGCCGTCGGGGTGCGGCGCCGTCAGATGATGCGCGTCGGCGCTGTTGCCGGACGCGAGCAGCTCGGCGTGGATACGTGCGCCCCGCCGCGCCGCGCGCTCCGCCGACTCGACGACGAAGATCGCGGCGCCTTCGCCGAGCGAGAGGCCGCTGCGACGGCGATCGAAGGGACGGCAGGGTTCGAGCGAGAGCGCGTGCAGGGCGTTGAAGCCGGCGAACGTCATGCGGCAGAGCGACTCGGTGCCGCCGGTCACGACGGCGTCGGCGCGCCCGAGACGGATCCAGTCGAGCGCCACCCCGAGCGCGTTGGCGCTCGACGAGCAGGCGGTGCTGAGCGACAGCCGCGGCCCCGTGAAGTCGAAGACGCTCGCCAGCACGTCGGCGCTCGCCGAGATCGGACTGCCGAGGATCGGATCGGGAAGGTAGCGCCGAATGCGTCCCTCGGCACGCGCCCGCAAGCATTCTTCGGCGCGCAGCATGCCGCCCGTCGTGCCGCCGAGCGCGAGACCGATGCGCTCGGGCGCCGTCGTGCCCGCGAGGCCGCTGTCGGCGAGCGCCTCGGCCGTCGCACGCAGCGCGAACACGTCCGAGCGCGAGAGGCGGCGACGCAGCGACGCGGCGAGGCCCGGCGGCGGGGCGTCGTCCCGCACCTCGGCGCCGATGCGGCTCCGGTGGCCGGCGGTGTCGAAGAGCGTGAGCGGCGCGATCGCGGACGTGCCGGCGCGCAGCGCGACCGCGAACTCCGCGACCGCGCTCCCGAGCGCGTTCACCGTCCCCAGGCCGGTGACGACCACCTGCTGCGCGCTAGGCGCCACGACTCTGCTCGGCCGCGATGAACTCGGCGAGCGCGCTGATCGACGCGAACGCCTTCTTCCCGACCTCCTCGTCGGGAATCGCGATACCGAAATGCTCCTCGATGAGGACCACCAACTCGAGCGCATCGATGGAGTCGAGCCCGAGCCCGTCGACGAAGATCGGCTGGTCGTCGGCGATGCCGCCGGGCGCCACGTCTTGGAGGCGCAGTCCGGTGATCAGCAGCTCTTTCAATCGGCGCTTGAGGTCGTTGGAGTCCGTCATCCCATCACCAGCCCACCGTCGACGGCGAGCATCGCTCCGGTAATATAGGACGCGGCGGGCGAAGTGAGAAACAGGACGGCGTCGGCGATTTCCTCCGGACGTCCGCTCCGCCCGAGCGGAATCTGCGCCGTCATCTCCTCGCGGACGTGCGCCGGCAACGCGTCGAGCATCGGGGTCTCGACGATTCCCGGGCAGACGGCGTTGACGGTGATGCCGAAGCGCGCCACCTCGCGCGCCAGCGAGCGCGTCATGCTGAGGAGTCCGCCCTTCGACGCGGCGTAGTTCGCCGCCCCCGCCTTGCCGACGAGGCCCGCCGGCGAGATCACGTTCACGATCCGGCCCCAACGTGCGGCGATCATGCCGCGCAGCGCGCGGCGCACGCAGAGGAAGGGCCCGGTGAGATTCGTCGCCAACACGTCCTGCCAGGCGTCGTCGGAGAGCATCATCAAGTGGGCGTCGCGCGCGATCGCGGCGTTGTTGACCAGCACGTCGGTGCCACCGCGCTCCTTGAGCTCGGCGAACAGCGCCGCGACCGCGTCGGGGTCGCGCACGTCGCAGCGGCGGACGGCGTGTTCGCCGCCGCGCTCGGCGAAGGCGCGCGCGGCGGCGTCGGCGTCGGCCTCACGCGTCGCCCAGGTGACGGTCACCGTCGCGCCCGCGCCCGCGAGTGCGAGCGCGATCGCGCGGCCGATCCCGCGCGTGCCGCCGGTCACCAGCGCCCGACGCCCGGCGAGCGCGTGCGCGGTGAAGACACGGGTGACGACAGCGTCCGACGCCGGCGGAACCACGTGCTTGTGCGGCGTCCTGGTCATGCCCGCTCAGGCGTCAGCCCTCCTACGGTAAACAATGGGAGGCCTATGGTGTCAAACTCATTCGCTCCCGCTCAGGCCTCGGCGAGGAGCTGCCCGATCAGGACCTTTCCCAACGCGGATCGCGGCAGCGCGTCGCGGAAGCTCACCAGGCGCGGGATCTTGTAGCTCGCGAGCATCGTTCCGCAATGTACCCGCAGTTCCTCCGCCGTGCACGCTGCGTTCGGCACGATGACCGCGGCGACGAGCTGATCGCCGTGCGGCGCCGGTACGCCGAAGACGGCGACGTCGGCGACCGCCGGGTGGATACGCAACGCCGCCTCGACCTCGGTCGGGTTCACCTTGTTGCCGGCGCTGTTGATGAAGAGGCTCGTTCGTCCGGTGATCACGAGATCGCCGCGCTCGGTCCATCGCCCTTGATCGTGCGTGCGCAGCGGCTGCTCGGCGCCGCCCATCGCCGAGGCGCTGCGCACGACGATCTCGCCGCTCTCGCCGCGCCCGACCGCGGCGCCCGCGGCGTCTTCGATGGTGACGCGCACCGTCCCGATCGGACGGCCGACGCTCGTCGGGTCGAGCTCCGCCGCCGGCGCCATGTTGAGCGCGACGTCGCCGGCCTCGGTCAGGCCGTAGAGCTGGCGGATGGGCACGGCGAAACGCGCCGCGAAAGCGTCGTAGACGTCGCGCGTGAGCGGCGCGCCGGCGCTGATGCAGAGGCGCAGGGCGGAGAGGTCCCAGCTGCGGCGACGATCGGTGGCGACGAGCATGCGCGCCATGAACGGCACCGTCGGGAAGACGGTGATCGCGCGCGTCGCGAGGAGATCGAGCGTCTGACGCCGCAGGAAACGCGGCCGGAGGATCAAACGCGCGCCCGTCCGCAGGCTCGCGAGCAGCGCGTTCCCGAGGCCGTACGAGTGCGAGAGCGGGACGATCCCGAGGATCGTGTCGGCGGGACCGAGGTGCGTCGCGTCCGCGATGTTCTCCGCCTCCCACCACAGGTTCTCGTGCGTGCGGACGACGAGCTGCGGGCGGCCGGTCGTGCCCGACGAGTGCGCAACCAGCGCGGGGTCGGCCGCCGTCGCGGTGCGCGGCGTATGGCCCGCGGCCGCGAGCGCACGCGCGATCACCAGCCCGGTGCGTCCGCTCACCAGCGCCGCCACTCCCGGCGGGGCGACCTCGGCGGCCTGCTGCGGACCGACGAGGGCACGGACCGCGCCGTCGCCGAGCGCGCGGCGGACCTCGGCCGCGGGCGCGACGGGCGCCAACACGTATGCCTCGGCGCCGCAGGCGAGCACGGCGAGAAACGCCTCGACGAAGCCGATCGAGTTCACGAGCCAGAGGGCGACACGGTCGCCGCCACCGATGCCCGCGGCCGCGAGCTCGGCGGCGGCACGCGCGACGCGCGCGGCGAGCTCGGCGCCGGTGAGCGCGACCTGCTCGTCCTCGACGAGAGGGCGATCGGCGTCGCGTGCGGCAGCCGTCGCGAGCAGCGCCGTCACGGTACGGTCGGAGGTTCGAGTCATCGCGATCGACGGGCGTGTTAGCACAGCGTCGCGGAGTTGCCGAGCCGCGGTACGTGACGTGTCAAGTGGTGGTACGGCGGAGAGAAAGCCGTTCACCGGGGATCGACTGGCGCGCCACCCCGGAGTGGTCTAGGAGATGAGGTGCCCCCCTCGAGCTCGAGCGATTCATGACTGCGACCGCGAAATCCGACCGTGCTGCCTCTCGTTCCCATGCGACCAAGGGCCGTGCGGCCGACGACCGTCCTACGATGCGGCTCCTGCTCGTCGACGATCATCCCCTCGTGCGGGAGGACTTGAAGCGCGTCTTGAGCTCGATGATCGGCGTCATCGTCGTCGGCGAGGCGACAACGGGCGAGGAGGCGATCGAGCGCGTTCGCGACCTCGAGCCGAACATCGTGATGATGGACCTGTCGCTTCCGAAGATGAGCGGAATCGAGGCGACGCGCATCATCCGGAAGGAATTTCCCGCGACGCGCGTCCTCGCGCTCACGATGCACACAGAGGAGGTCTACGTACGCGGTGCGCTCGAGGCGGGCGCGAGCGGCTACCTCGTGAAGGACGCCCGCCCCAACGAGCTCGTGCGCGCGCTCGAGGCCGTACATCGCGGCGATCCGTACGTCGTGACGGGAGCGACGCAAAAAAATCGCTGATTCCCGCACCCGCCCCCCCGATGCTAGCGTCGAGGGCGCCATGAAGGACCACGCGTCCGACCGCCGCGCCGCCGTCGCCGAGATCGCCCCCGGCATTCATCGCCTCAGCTCGTACCACGAGCCGTGGCGCAGCTCGGTGAACGCGTACCTCCTCGCGGGCGAGGAGCCGGTGCTGATCTCGACCGGGATGCGTTGCCACTTCGAGGACACCTGGACGGCCATCGCCCAGGTGCTCGATCCGAGCACCTTGCGCCACATCGTCGTCCTGCACTTCGAGTCCGACGAGTGCGGCGCGTTGAACGAGTTCCTGGCGCGGGCGCCGCGTGCGGCGGCGCTGGCGTCGATGCGGACGGTCATGGCGTCGCTCTCCGACTTCGCCGTGCGTCCGGTGCGCGGCCTCGGCGACGGCGAGGTGATCGCCGCCGGTGCGCACGCGCTGCGCGTCGTCGAGGCGCCCTACGTGCACGCGTGGGACGGCATCATGCTCGTCGAGGAACAAGCGCAGATCGTCTTCAGCGGCGATCTCTTCCTTCAACCGGGACATGCCGAGCCGGTCATCCACGACGATCGCTCGTCGTTGTCGGTGCAGCTCTACCGCACGTTCTACGGCACGCCTCCCGAGGTGCCGCTGCAGCGGGTGCTCGATCACGTCGAGGCGAGTTCGCCCGTGATGCTGGCGCCCGGCCACGGTTCGGTGCTGGCCGGAAACCTGGTCCCGTACTACCGCGCGTATCGCCAGTCGGTGAACGCGCTCGCGGCGCTGCGGCCGCTCACGGAGACGGCGCGGGAGAGGCGGAGCGCCGACGACGCCCCGCCGCGCGCGCCGTCGCTCACCCGCGAGCGGGACTGAGCGTCACGAACACGGTGCTATCGCCGCGCCGCACGAGCAGTAGGATCGGCGGCTCCGCTCCCGAGAGCGCGTGCGCCGCCGCGGCCGCGTTCCCGACCTCCTTGCGATCGACTTGCAGGATGACGTCGCCCGGCCGCAGCCCGGCATCGTCGGCCGGGCTGCCGGACGCAACGCCGGTCACGACGGCGCCGGTGACCTCGCGGCCGTAGCCCAACTGGCGGCGCATGGCGTCGTTCAGGGTGTCGAGAGCGAGACCGAGATCGCCGACGGTCTCACCGCCTCCGTGTCGCTGCCCCCCCGGTTGGCCGCCGAGGTCTTCGGACTCCTCCTCGGGCACGCGGTCCTCGGGTAGCTGGCCGATGTGCACGGTGAGCTCGCGCTCGTGGCCGTCACGGATGACGCGCAGCTGCACCTCCGATCCGGGCTTCATCATCGCGATCTCGCGGCTGAGGGCACCGGGCTCCACGACCGCTTTGCCGTTCAGGGCGATGACCACGTCGCCGCGCTTCAAGCCGGCCTTCTCCGCCGGGCTGTTACGCTGCACGTCGGCGACGAGCGCGCCCTCGAGGTCGCCGAGACCCAACGCCTGCCGCAGGTCCTGTCCGAGCGGTTGGATGCCGACGCCGAGCCAGCCGCGCACCACCTTGCCGCTGGTGCGCAGCTGATCGACGACGGCGCGCGCGAGGTTGATCGGAGTCGCGAAGCCGATGCCGATGTTACCGCCGCTCTGGCTGAAGATCGCGGTGGCGATCCCGATCACCCGGCCGTGCTGATCGAAGAGCGGGCCGCCGGAATTGCCGGGGTTGATGGAGGCGTCGGTCTGGATGAAATCGTCGTAGGGGCCGGCGCCGATCACGCGGTCGCGTGCCGAGACGATGCCGGCGGTGACGGTGTGCTCGAGGCCGAAGGGGTTGCCGACCGCGATCACCCAGTCGCCGATCTGGAGTTTCGACGAGTCGCCGAGCGGCACGGTCGGGAGCTTGCCCTCGGGCTTGATCTTCAGCAGCGCGACGTCGGTCTTCGCGTCCTCGCCGACGAGCTTCGCCTTGTAGGCCTTGCCGTTCGAGAACTGTACGTCGATGTCGTCGGCGCCGTTCACGACGTGGCGGTTGGTGACGATGTAGCCGGCGTTGTCGATCACGAACCCGGAGCCGAGGCTGCGCTGCTTCTGCGGGCCGCGGCGGCCGCCGAAGCGCTCCCAGAAGTCCTCGCCGAAGAACTGCTCGAAGGGATCCTGCCCGCGCGGATAGGGACGCCGCGGTCCGGCGGCGATGGTCTTCGTGGTGTTGATGTTGACCACCGCCGGCATCACCTGTTGCGCCAGCCCGGCGAAGGACGGGATGCCGACGTCCATCTGCGACTCCAGTTGCGCCGGCATCACGACCGCGAAGATCAATGCCCCGACGGCGCCGCCGGCGATGCTGAGCAACACCAGCTGCCACGGGCGCACACGAACCTCTCTGCTCATACGCACTCCTCCTCTGCGAACGACGAATGGATCGTCCCAGCGCCGCCATTGTGGCGGAGACGCGTAGGAAGGCAATCGGGGAACCGGGAATGCCAGCGGAAACGCGATACTGGACCCGCACCTGCGGCGATGCGGCGCCGTCGCGCGGCGCTTGCAATTTGCGGGGTGGCACACGAGTCTCGCGCGCGATGACGAACCGTCCCGACGCGTCGCCGCGCGGGAGCTGGCAGAAACTCCTCCAGCTCGCCGTGAGCGCGCTCGCCGTCTGGCTCATCGCCCGCCGTGTCGACCTCCGCGAGAGCGCGCGTGTCGTCGCCTCGGCCCGCATCGACTACGTGCTCGCCGCGTTCGTTCTGTACGCCATCGGCCAGGTGATGAGCGCCTATCGCTGGCGCTTGATCGGCGTCTCCGTGGGGCTCGTCGAGAGCTTCCCACGCTACGTCCGATACTATTTCATCGCCATGTTCTTCATGTTCTTCGGTCCGAGCACGCTCGGCGGCGATCTCGTGCGCAGCCTCTATCTCGCCGAAGGCAGCGGCAGCAGAGCGCGGGCGTTCAACTCGGTCGTCTTCGACCGCTTGAACGGCCTCGTCGTCCTGGTCGCGATCGGCGCCGGGGCGTTCCTGCTGTTCCCCGGTTACGATCTGCCGCCGCTTCTCTTCTACGCGACCGTCGCGTTCGGGAGCGGCCTCTTCCTCGCATGGTGCCTCGCCCCGACGCTCGTACGGCTGGTCCTGCCCGCGGACCACCGCATCCGCCGCTTCGTGGAGCACGACCTCGGACCGTTCTGGCGCGATCGCGCGATGCTCGTCGCCGCCTCGGCGGTGTCGCTCGTGTTCCACTTCCTGCAGATCGCCACCCAGTTCATCGTCGGACGAGCGCTCGGGCTCGACGTGCCGTTCAGTTACATCTGCGTCTTTCATCCGCTGGTGAGCGCGTTCAGCTCGATCCCGATCGCGCTTGCCGGAATCGGCTTGCGCGAGACCGGCTACCTCTTCTTCCTGCAACACATCGGCATCCCGCAGGCGAACGCCGTCGCCTACGGCGTCTTGTGGCTCGTGGTCCTGGTGGTGAACAGCCTCCTCGGCGGCGTCGTGTTCCTGGCGAGCGGTGCCCGGCTGCCGCGACTGCGCCGCGGCCGCTGACGTCGGCGGCGCGGGCACTCGATCGTCAGGCGGTGCCGGCGCCGCGCAGGCGCACCATCTCGGTGATGACGGCCGCCGTTCGCACCATGTCGCTCACGCGCAGCCACTCGTGGACGGTGTGGATGTGCTGCATGCCGGTGCCGAGATTCGCGACCTCGAAGCCACGGCGGTTGAGGATGTTGGCGTCGCAGCCTCCGCCCATGGCGGCGCTCGTGACCGGCGCGCCGAGCGATGCGGCGGCGCGGAAGACCAACTGGACGATCGGCGACTCGTCCGGCACCGCCATCTCCTCGTAGCTGCGGGCGATCCGCGACTCGATCGAGGCGCGAAACGCGCCGTCCCCGCGCGTCACCGCGTGCCGCGCCGCCGCCGCCTCCAGGCACTGCCGCATGTGTGCGCACTGCGCTTCGAGCTTCGCGACGTCGTGGCTGCGCGCCTCGCCTTGCAGCTGGACGACGTTCGGCACGATGTTGGTCGCGGCGCCGCCGTGCACCGTGCCGATGTTCGCGGTCGTCTCGGCGTCGATGCGTCCGAGACGCATCGCCGCGATTCCCTCGGCAGCCACTTGGATGGCGCTGATTCCCTCCTCGGGCGCCATTCCCGCATGGGCCTCCAGCCCGTGCACGACGAACTCCAGATGGTTCGCCGCCGGCGCGCGCGTGAAGAGATATCCCGGGGCATCGCTGTCGAGCACGAGGCCGGAGCGGGCGCGCAGCCGCGTGATGTCGAGATGCTTCGCCCCGAGTAGCCCGACCTCCTCGCAGATGGTGAACGCCACCTCGACGTCGCCGTGCGGAATGCGGCGCTCGCTGAGCACGTGCAGGACCTCGCAGATGATCGCGAGCCCGGACTTGTCGTCGCCGCCGAGGACGGTCGTGCCGTCGCTGCGAATGACGTCACCCTCGACGATCGGCTTCACGCCCTCGCCCGGCACCACCGTGTCCATGTGTGCCGACAGCAGCAGGGGCTCGACGTCGACCGTGCCGGGAATGCGCGCCAGGAGATTTCCGACGCTGCCGCCGACCTTCACCCCGGCGTCGTCGAACCACAGCTCGGCGCCGAGGGCGACGAGCTCGCGCTCGAGGCGCCGCGCGACCGCGAGCTCCTTCCGGGAGTGACTGTCGATGCGGACGAGCTCGAGGAAGAGGGCCGTCAGCCGTTCCGCCGCGACGATGCCCTCGGAGCCCATGGCTACCGACTCTACACGCCGAGCAGGGCGTGATGCACGCGTCGGCGCGGCGGAGCGGGCGGGGGTCTAGTTACCGGCGAAGTTCGAGTCGCCCGGCAAGGGATCGCTGATCCAGTCGTATTCGTGGGTCGCCTGCGGGTGCGAGCCGTGAATGTGGAACGACGACGAGAGATCACCGCTGTTTCCTGCCGAGATCGTGACGGTTACGTCGGCGAGCACCATGCCGTCGAGCTGTGCGACGTCGGTGGCATACTGTTGGTGGCCCGCGTAATACGCCTCCTCGCCGGTCGCGACGTTACGGACGGTCGAGGCCACCTTGGAGTCCAAACCCCGCGCCCGATAGCTCGCGTACTGCGGGATCGCCATGCTCGCCAGGATGCCGATGATCGACGTCACGACGAGTAGCTCGATCAACGTAAAGCCACGCTGCTGTGCTCGCGTTGACATGCCGAGTTGCTTCAGCAAGCTCGATGCCAGCCGACGACTTCCGCGCATCGCCGCCTGTATCAGCGAGAACATGAGGTTGACGGGTCTGCCGGCGGCCGATGTCCGGCGGGTCCGTAGTCCCGGTGACGCTCGCGGACAAGAATTGTCCATGGCGGGCCGTCCGGCGCGTTCCGCGGCCGCGAAATGGCGTCGGCGCACCCGCTGCGCGCGGTTCGGCCTAGAGCTTCGACTGCAGCAGCTGGCGCTCCAAGCGCAGTGCGGCCGGCATGGTCGCATCGAGCTTGTCGAAGAGTTCGCCTTGCGACCCGAGTTCCGCGCGCCACTCGTCGCGATCGACCGTCATCGCGGCGGCGAGGTACTCCGCCGGCAAATCGAGGCCGGCGAGATCCAGGTCGCTGACGCGCGGCACCGCTCCGACGACGGTCTCGCGCGCGCCGACTTCGCCGTAGGCACGGGCGAGAATCCACTTGAGGACCCGCATGTTCTCGCCGAAGCCCGGCCACAGGAACTTGCCGTCGGCATTCTTGCGAAACCAGTTCACGAGGAAGATCGGCGGCGGGTTCGTCAGGCGATCCTGGATGCGCAGCCAGTGCGCGAAGTAGTCGCCCATGTCGTAGCCGCAGAAGGGCAGCATCGCCATCGGATCGCGGCGGACGACGCCCACCTTGCCGGTCGCGGCGGCGGTCGTTTCGGAACCCATCGTCGCGCCGAGATAGACGCCATGGCTCCACGTGAACGACTGCAGCACGACCGGCACCGTCGACGCGCGCCGTCCGCCGAAGATGATCGCCGAGATCGGTACCCCATTCGCATCGTCGGCGTGCGGCGAGAGGATCGGGTTGTTGGTCATCGGTGCCGTGAACCGTGAGTTCGGATGCGCCGCGACCTCGGTCGAGCCGCGCTTCCACGGCCGGCCCTTCCAAT
This sequence comes from Binatia bacterium, assembly GCA_041476145.1. Taxonomy (GTDB): domain Bacteria; phylum Desulfobacterota; class Binatia; order UTPRO1; family UTPRO1; genus DP-19. The sequence continues at coordinate 225 of JBGOSW010000100.1, read as the reverse complement.
CGATGAGCTCCTGCGGCGACTCGCCGTCCTTTCCCTCCCACCACACGTCGCCGTCGGGGGTGAGCGCGACGTTGGTGAAGATCGTGTCGCGCGCGATCGACTTCATCGCGTTGGGATTGGTCTTGAAGTTGGTGCCGGGAGCGACGCCGAAGTAGCCGGCTTCGGGGTTCACCGCCCACAGCCGGCCGTCGGCGCCGATGCGCAGCCAGGCGATGTCGTCGCCGA
>JBGOSW010000099.1:0-15852 GCA_041476145.1 Binatia bacterium | reverse complement strand
TTGAAGTCGCTGACGCTGTCGCCGTTGGCGACCGCGTCGCCGCCGCCCTTTTTGATCTCGTCGACGACCTCTTGCGCCGGCCCGGCGCTCGCGCCGGTGCCGTCGAAGTGGGCGCCGAGATCGTTCACGACGATCTTCGCGCCGAGCTTGCCCATGAGCAGGGCCTCCTCGCGGCCGATACCGCGGCCGGCGCCGGTGATCACGACAACTTTGCCGTCGAGCAGCATGAGCGACCTCCTCGGGGATTCCCCGGAACGAGCTTGAGTTAGGTAGGTGAGCGGCATCACGGCCGCAGTCGGCCGGCCGCGGCCTTTTTCGTGCCCGAGGGTGCGCGGCTTGTCAAGAATGGCGCCCGCGTGGCAACGTCGGCACGCACTCGAGACTTCACCGCCGCGCTCGCGACCATCCGATCTCGCCGTCGACGACGCGTTCGGCACCCGCGGGCGCGGGGCCGGAGCTACCCCGATGGACCGCACACGATTCGCACGCCTGGTGATCGAGGTCGTGAACGACCTGCCCGACGAGTTCGCCTCCCGCCTCGCCAACGTCGAGATCGTCGTCGAAGACGAGCCGTCGCGCGCGCAGCTGCGAAGCGTCGGCCTCGATCCCAACGCCGACACGCTCCTCGGCCTCTACGAAGGCGTCCCGCTCGAGGAACGGACCGCAGAGCTTCCCGTGCTGCCCGACAAGATCTCCATCTTCTACCGCCCCCTGATCGAGACGTGCGCCGGCGAGGCGGAGATCCGCGCGGAGATTCGCACCACCATCCTCCACGAGGTCGCGCACTTCTTCGGCATCGACGACGAGGACCTCGAGTCATGGGGCTACTGACGCCGGGACGACGCGGCGTCGCCGCGCCCACGGAAGCGGCACATGCCGGGCTTTGAGCCGACGACCCGTACTCGCAACCTCGGCCGGCTCGCCACCGAGACGTTCGACCTCCTGGTGGTCGGCGGGGGCATCACCGGGGCAGGCGTCGCTCGTGAGGCCGCGCTGCGCGGCCTCACCGTCGGGCTCGTCGAGGCACGCGACTTCGCCTCGGGTACCAGCAGTCGATCGTCGAAGCTGATCCACGGAGGGCTGCGCTATCTCGAGCAAGGCGAGATCGCGCTCGTGCGCGAGGCCGCGACGGAGCGCAAGGTCCTGCGCCGAATCGCGCCCCACCTGACCGACACTGCTCTGATGTTGGTACCCGTCTACGGCCGCACCAGCGCCGGGGTTTACAAGCTGCGCGTCGGGCTCTCGCTCTTCGACAAGCTCGCGGCGGTCGATGCCGGCGAGCGCCACCGCATCCTGTCGCGAAAGGACGCGCTTGCGGCGGAGCCCCGCTTGAACGCCGAGCGCTTGCAAGGCGCGGCCGTCTACCCGGAGTACGTCACCGACGACGCCCGGCTGGTACTGGATACGCTGAAAGCGGCCCATCACGCCGGCGCGGTGGTGGCGAACCACGCGCGGGTCGTCGGCCTGGGAGGACGCGGCGCGGAGCGACGGCTCGAGGTCCGCGACGTGCACAGCGACGCGACCTTCACGGCACGGGCGCGCGTCGTCGTGAACGCCGCCGGGCCGTGGGTCGACGCCGTCCGGCGTTTGGACGTGGAGGCGCCCGGTCCGGTGCTGCACCTCACCAAGGGCATTCATCTCGTCTTTCGCGTCGAGGATCTGCCGGTACGCCACTGCGTGGTCATGCGCGCGCGCGACCGGCGTCCGCTCTTCACCGTCCCGCGTGGTCCTTACGTGTACGTCGGCACCACCGACACCAGCTACGAGGGCCCGCTCGAGGAGCCGGCGGTAACCGCCGAGGACGCGGAGTACCTCTTCGATACGCTGACGCGGAGCTTCCCCGATCTACACCTCGCGTCTGGGCACGTGGTCGGCGCGTGGGCGGGCCTGCGGCCGTTGGTGCACGAGGAAGGGCGCAGCCCGTCGGAGATCTCCCGCAAGGACGAGATCGCGGTGAGCCCGAGCGGGCTCATCACCATCGCCGGCGGAAAGCTCACCACGTACCGGCGCATGGCCGAGCGCGTCGTCGAGGCGGCGCTGTCACTCCTGCAGCGGACGGCGCCGGCCGGACGCTCGAGCAGCGAGCCGCTCGCAGGTGGTGACCTCGCCGCCGATCCGGTCGTGGCGGGTCTCGTGCCAGCGGAAATCCGTGCGCGTCTTCGTGCCGTACACGGCAGCGACGCCGGCGAGGTGTGCGCGCTCGCCGACGACCTGGCGTCGTGGGAACCGCTCGCACCCGACGTCCCGCTCTCGCCGGCCGAGGTGCGCCACGCCGTGCGGCGCGAGATGGCGTGCACGCTCGCTGACGTCCTCGAGCGGCGCTCGCGCCTTGCACTCTTCGCGACCGAGCGCGCGTGCGCCGTCGCGCCCAAGGTCGCCGCGCTCGTCGGCGCCGAGCTCGGGTGGAGTGACGAGCGGCGGGACGCGGAGCTCGCCGCGTTCACCCATCAGTGCGAGGCGCGCCTCGGCTGGCGCGGCACGCCGTCGCCGGTGGCACGCGTCGCCGCATCGGGGACGCGCGCGTGAGTGGCCGGAGCGGAGCGCGGGTCGGCGCGGACGTTGCGGGTCTCGTCGGCGACGATCGTGTCGTCGCGGATCCCGAGCGCATCGCGCGCGCCAGCCGCGACTCCTGGGTCATCGCGGTCTGGCGGAGTCTGCAGGCGAGCCCCCCGGTGCGTCCCGCGTGCGTCGTGCGGCCGCGGTCGACGGCGGAGGTCGCGGCACTCCTCGCCTACGCATCGCGCGAGGGCGTGGCGATCGTACCGTTTGGAGCGGGCTCCGGGGTCTGCGGCGGCATCCAGCCGGATGCCGAGGCGATCGTCGTCGATCTCGGCGACATGCGGGCGCTGCGCACGATCGACGGCCACAATCTCCTCGCGACCGCCGAGGCGGGCCTCCTCGGCAGCGAATTCGAGGCGGCGTTGAACGAAGCCGGCTACTCGATGGGTCACTTTCCGCAGTCGATCGCGCTGTCGTCGGTCGGTGGCTGGGTCGCGACGCGCTCCGCCGGCCAATTCTCGACCAAGTACGGCAATATCGAGCAGCTTTTCGTCGCCTTCGAGGCGGTGCTGCCGTCGGGCGCCGTCATCCGCACGCGACCCGTCCCACGCGCCTCGACGGGTCCCGATCTCCGCCACCTCTTCCTTGGCGGCGAGGGCACGACCGGCATCCTCACCGAGGTGACGTTCGAGATCCACCCGCTACCCGCGGCGACCGAGCGCCAGGCGGTCGCGTTCCCGACGATGGGCGCCGGGCTCGATGCGCTGCGCCGCATCGTGCGCGCCGGATGGCGACCGGCCGTCCTCCGCCTGTACGACGAGGTCGAGGCCGGCCGCGCCTTCGCGGGCGTCGCGCAGGCGAACGAGAGCCTGCTCCTCGTCCTCTGCGAGGGCGCCGCGGCGCTGGTGACGGCCGAGCGCGCCGCCGTCGAGGCGACGTGCCGTGAGGCCGGCGGTCGGCTCGTCGGCGCCGCCCCGGTCGAGAGCTGGCTGCAGCATCGGAACACGGTCCCGGGCTTCGAAGTGTTCCTCAAGCAAGGCATGATCGTCGACACGATCGAGGTCGCGACGCTGTGGGACAAGATCGACGGTCTCTACGCGGGCGTGCTCGCTGCGATGCGTGCCGTCCCGGGTTTGATCGTCGCCTCCGGTCACAGCTCGCACACGTATTCGACCGGCACCAACATCTACTTCACGTTTGCCGCCAAACCCGACGTGCCCGCGGAGACCGAGCCCCTCTACTTCCGCATCTGGAACGCCGCCATGGAGGCGACGCTCGCCGCGGGTGGCACGATCTCGCACCACCACGGCATCGGCCGGGTGCGGCGCGAGTGGCTGCCGCGCGAGCTCGGCGGCGGGTACGAGGCATTGGTCGCGGTGCAGCGGGCGCTCGACCCGGCCGGCATCATGAACCCCGGGGCGCTGTTGCGGCCGCGATGAGCTCGCACGTTCTCGCGATCGACGAAGGCGGCACCGGCGTTCGCGCCTACGTCTTCGATCACGACGGTCGCGAGATCGCGACCGCGTATGCGGAGATCGGGCTTTCCTGTCCGCGCCCGGGATGGGTCGAGCACGATCCGCTCGCGCTCTGGGAGCGGACGCTCGCGGTCACGCGCACCGCGATCGAGCGTGCCGCGATCCCGGCGAGTGCGCTCGACGCGATCGGAATCGCGAACCAACGCGCATCGGCGCTCGTCTGGGATGCCGACACCGGCCTTCCCGTGTATCCGGCGATCGGCTGGCAGGATCTGCGCACCGTCGCGCGTTGCGAGGAGTTGGGCCGCCGCGGCCATCTCGTACACCCGATGCAGTCGGCCACGAAGTACGCCTGGGTGCTCGAGCACGTGGCGGGCGCGCGTGCGGCGGCCGCGCGCCTGCGCTTCGGTACGATCGACAGCTGGATCGCGTGGAAGCTTTCCGGCGGCGCCTGTCACGTCACCGACCCGTCGAATGCGTCCTGCACCGGCATCTACGACTTCGTGGCGAACCGCTGGGACGAGACTCTTCTCGACGTTCTCGAGCTCCCCGCGGCGTGCCTGCCGACGATCGTACCGACGAGCGCGATCTGCGGCACCACCGACCGTGCCGTCCTCGGCGCCGCGGTGCGCTTGGCGGCCCGCGCCGGCGATCAGCAGGCGGCGATGTTCGGCCAGCTCAGAACCGAACCGGGGATGATGAAGATCACCTACGGCACGGCGGCGATGATGGATCTGAACGTCGGTCCCTCGCTCCGCTTGTCGCCCCACGGCGCGTTCCCGCTGGTGCTCTGGGGACTGGAGGACGGCATCACGTATTGCTTGGAGGGCAGCGCCGTCACCGCGGGCGCCGCCGTCCAATGGCTGCGCGACGGGCTCGGCATCCTGCACGACGCGGCGGAGTCCGAGACGCTGGCGACGAGCATCCGCGATTCGGGCGGCGTGTGGTGCGTGCCGGCGTTCCAGGGTCTCGGCACTCCCTACCTCGACGCCTCGGCGCGGGCGCTGCTCGGCGGATTGTCACGGGGAACCGGCCGCGCGGAAATTGCGCGCGCGGTCCTCGAGGGCATCGCCTTCCGATGCAGTGAGGTGATCGAGGCGCTGCAAGCCGATTCGCCGACGGCGCCGATCGACGTACTACGCGTCGACGGCGGCGCGTCGCGCAACGACTTCCTCATGCAGTGCCAGGCCGACGTCACTGGTCTCGTCATCGAGCGTCCGGTCGTGGTCGATGCCGCGACCCTCGGCGCGGCCTATCTCGCCGGCCTGGCGACCGGTTTCTGGCGCGACCGCACCGAGATCGCGCGCATCTGGAAGCGGGACCGTCTCTTCGAGCCGCGCACGACGGCGGCAGAGCGCGCGGAGGGATTGGCGCACTGGAAGACGCGCGTCGCGCTCGCACGCGGCGACGTGTGATTCCACCGCTCGGTCCCAACGCCGCGACTCCGCGCTTGCCGGCGCGGGATGCGCTTCGTCTCGTGATCTTCGATTGCGACGGAGTGCTCTTCGATTCGTGGAAGGCGAACGTCGCCTTTTACGACGCCGTGCTCGCCGCGGTCGGCTTGCCGCCGCTCGACGACGAGGGGCGGCGCCTCTGCCACACTCTCTCGAGTCCGCAACTGTACGCCCGCCTCTTCCCCGCGGACTCCCTGATGCAACGGCGGCTCGCCGAGGTGGCACGTGCGACCGACTACGGGCCCTTCTACGCCTTGATGGAGCCCGCCGAGGCGCTCGAGCCGACGTTGCGCCACCTCGCGGCGCACTGCCCTCTCGCACTCGCGACGAATCGCGGCACGACGGTGCGCGGCGTCGTCGAGCGCTTCGGGCTCGCACCCTTCTTCGCGATCCGGCTCGGCATTCTCGACGTCGCGCGGCCGAAGCCCGCACCCGATCTACTCGTCGCCTGCCTGGAGCGCGCCGGCGTGCAGGCATCCGCGGCCGTGTACGTCGGCGACACCGAGCTCGATCGCGACGCCGCCGCGGGTGCCGGCGTCGCCTACGTCGGGGTCGGACCGGCGAGCGGAGCCGCGGTTTGCGTCAACGGCATTCGCGAACTGCCGGCACTTCTCTTGCCATGAGCCCGCACTCGAGCGCGATCGCCGGCTCAGCGCACCTTGACGTCGAAGGCTTGCGGTCCTTTGTCTCCGGGCCGGACCTGAAATTCCACTTCGTCTCCGTCCCGCAGATCTTCGAACTGGATCTTGGGTCCGAGGCGGGATCGATGGAAGAAGACGTCGTCGCTGCCGTCGTCCGGCACGATGAACCCGAATCCCTTGTCGCGTGCGATCTTCTTGATGGTGCCCGTCATGTGACGCTCCCGATCACCGCTGAACGACGCGTACCGGCACGTCGACGTGCGCGGCCATCGTACGCACCGCGGACTCCGCTTGACCGCGATTCGGATACGTTCCCACCTGCACTTGGTACTCCGTCCGTTTGTGCTTACCGCTGCCCTTGGCGACGCGGCTGATCGCCGCATCGTAACCGCGGCGACCGAGAGCGTGCTGCAGACGCTTGGCGCGATCAATGCGCTCGAAGCTGCCGACCTGGATCGCGTAGCGTCCCTGCCGGGCCGCGGGCGGCGCGTCGGAGCGCAGGGCGGCGCGCTTCCCTGCGCGCGTCGCCCGGTGCAGCGAAGGACGCATGGCGGCGTGTTGGAGGAAAGGAGCGGGCGGCAGCGCGTCACCGAAGCCGAACTCGAAGAGCCGCTTCGTGTCGCCCCAGAGGTCACTCGACCCGAGCACTGCGACGATGATTTCGCGGCCGTCGAAGGTGCCGGCGCCGACGAAGCATTTCTTCGCGGGAATGGTGTAGCCCGTCTTGCCGATCACCGGGATGCGATAGCCCTCGAGAAGCCGGTTGTGACTGTGTAGCGCGATGATCCGCGAACTGTTCTCCACGCTCACCATCACCGACTTGGTGCCGAGGATGCTGCGGAACTTCGGGATGTGCACGCCGTGCCGGAAGATGGTCGCGAGATCGTGCACCGTCGAGTAGTGCCCCTCCGCGGTGAGACCGTGCGGATTGGTGAAATGCGAGTGGAATGCGCCGAGCTGCCGCGCGCGGGCATTCATCCGATCGGCGAACTCCGGGACGGATCCCGCCAGGCTCTCGGCGATGACGACGCTGGCGTCGTTGGCCGAGTTGAGAAGGATCGCGTAGACGAGATCCTCGAGGTTCAGCCGTTGCCCCGGCTGCAGGTTCACCTTGCTCGGCGCCGCCTGACACGCCTCGGGACTTGCCGGAAAGCTTCGCCCCAGGGCATTGCTCTCGAGCGCGAGGATCGCCGTCATGATTTTGGTCGTGCTCGCCGGCGGCAACTCGAGATCGGGATTCCGCTCCCAGATCACCGTGCCGCTGTCGGCGTCCATCACGAGGGCCGCCCGCGCCGTCACTCGCGGCGAATCCCCGCTCAGCGCGGACGCTTCCGGAGGAACCAGCAACACGAGCACCACTGCCGCCACCCCACCCCAAGTGTTCCTCATCCTCGACCTCCCGCGTTGATTTCGCGTTCCCGCACGAAGGAAAATTATTTCACAGGTGCTTCGCCGGCAACAAGCGACGACTTGCACCCCGCTTGTCGGCACCTCGGCGCGAGGATCGGGAATTGTGGGGATGCCTCCAGACTGCTTAAATCCTCGAGCACACGCGCGCAGGCGCGGGAGGTGATCGGGATATGGGGAAGGGCTGGTACATTGGGGCCGTGGCCGCCACGGTAATGACGTTGCTGGTGAGCAGCCGTGACGCCGGCGCCGGCCGGTGGGCGGAGGAGGATTTCGCGGGGCGCGTCCCCACCAACTATCCCTTCACCAACCGGGACCAGAGCACGCTGGTGGGCGCCCTCGAAACCTACGTCGTGCAAGAGGCCGACACGATGCTCGACATCGGGCGACATTTCGACGTCGGGTACAACGAGATGATCGCCGCCAACCCGGGCGTCGACCCGTGGGTGCCGCCGCCGGGCGAGGTCCTCCTCGTTCCAACCGAGTACGTGCTGCCGGAGTCCGGCTATCAGGGCCTGGTCGTGAACATACCAGAAATGCGCCTCTACTATTTTCACGGCGGCGGACGGGGCGCAGAGGGCACGCTGGTGACGACGTATCCCGTCGGGCTCGGGCGCGACGATTGGCGGACGCCGCAGGGCAGCTTCCGGGTGCGGGGAAAGACCGAGAACCCGACGTGGGTCATTCCGGAATCAATCCGCGCCGAGCACATCCGTGAACGCGGGGACGATCGCGCCATGATCGCGGGCGGCGACCCCGACAACCCGCTCGGCTTGTACCGCCTGGAGCTGACGCTTCCGCTCTACGCCCTGCACGGATCGAATATGCCGTGGGGCGTCGGGATGCAGGTGAGCCACGGGTGCATCCGTCTCTACAACGAGGACATCGCGGCCCTCTTCCGCGAGGTACGCGTCGGCACCCCGGGCGAGTTCGTCTACCAGCCCGTCAAGATCGGCATACGCAGCGGCGTCGTGTACGTCGAGGTGCACGAGGACATCTACGGGCTGCGGACGAGCCTCGAGGACGAGGCGGAGCGCCTGCTGAGCCGGCACGGTTGGACGGATCGCATCGATCGCGCACGACTCCGGCAGGCGTTGGTTGACCGCAGCGGCATTCCCGTCGCGATCGAGCGTGATCGAACGGTCGAGACCGCCGCCAACTGACGAAAGACGTCGCGACTGATCAGGCGGTAGCGTTCTGAAGGGCGTCGTCGTAGCGCAGCTCAGCCCGGCGCATCGCCGCTGCCGTGAGCGCACGGCGCCACTTGTCGAGTCCCGACCGCAGATAGTCTGCGTTCATCTCGAGGACGTCACAGATGTTCTCGAAGGCGAAGAGCCACGAGCGATCCGCCGAGAAGAACCACTCGCGCGCCTCGAGGAAGCAAGCCTGCTCCCTTGGGTCGCGCGCGATCGCGTACTTACGATAGCTGTCGACCGCATCCTCGAGGACCGCGAGCATGAGCCGACGCTCGCCTTCGACCGCCCGCCCCCGTCGGAATGCCGCAAAATACTGATTCGGCAGTAGAATATCCGGTTCGAACAGACCGGCACCGCTCCCACCCTCTAGCTTCTTCGTCCGTGCTTGCATCGTTCTCCCTTTCGTATGCCGCATTGCGGCAACGTAGCCGGGTCGACGTCTGGGTTGAAATGAAAAAACTTACACAGCTCAATAAGCAAGGCTTATGCGGGGAGCCGGTACGGAGGAGATCGGCTTCAGCGTGAGGCGATTCAGCGGGTCCGCTGCGCAATCGCGCGCAGTTGACGCATCACGCGCGTCGCCTCCTCGAGCAGCGCTTTTCGCAGTCGGGGGTGGCTGGTCTCGACGTACGTCGCGTGCAGCGCACGCAGGCTCTGCGCGAGTGCCTTCAATTCTCGCCGGCGCCGCCCTTCGAGAGTCTCGGCGCGAGACACGAGACGATTCCCCTCGACGACGTGCTGCTCGAGGATGCGGACCGCGAGATCGGTGGCTCCCTGCGACGACCCGGAACGGCGGCCGGGTGATTGCGCCGAGGCCGGCGCGCGAAACCCTTGCTTGCGAAGCACGCCGACGACGATGCCGCGTATGCGAACGCGGTCGCCGCGCAACACGAGCGGGAGCAATCGGTCGTTCGCGGGTTGCAGCCGGATCGCACCATCACGCTCGCGATAGAAGCGCTTGACGGTCGCATGTCCGTCGACCTCGGCGACGACCGTCTGGCCGTCGCGGATGTCGGTCCCCGGCTCGACGACGAGGTAGTCGCCGTCGAGGATGCCGTCGTCGACCATCGACGTTCCGCAAACGCGCAGCGCGAAAACCTCGCGGCGTCGCCAGCTGCCACCCGGCACGTCGATGCTCTCGAGCACTTGAAACGCCGGAAGCGGCGTTCCGGCCGCGATCGTTCCGAGGAGCGGTATTCGGCGCCCGGGCTCGACACGCGCCGCGACGAGTTCGAACCGGTCTCCGAGGTCGGCAGTTGAGCGCGCCTCACGCATGGTGGCACCTCCGCAACGGATGCTACGCGAAGAAAAAGCGAATGTCGAGCGGGTAGAGGATACTATACTTGACTCAGTAACCCCCGGCCGGGGCGGCCGCTCAGGCGGCGATCGGGAAGCGGTAGCTGGTGTGCGCGATCAGCTTCTGCATGTCCTGGTGCCATTCACCCGCCCAACGCTCGGCGAGGAGCCGCCCCTGCGACTTTCCATGGCGCACCAGCTCTTCGAGAGGATCGACGTAGATGCGCTCGTCCTCCCCATTGGCGTTCAGTCGTCGTTGGCGCATGAGCCCGCCGGCGGCGATCACGATCAGCTCGCGACCCAGCTCGTCGAGGCCGATGCCGCGGATCTTCGCCTTCAGGCCGTGGCGATGCGCCTCGTGATAGAGGGCGACGCGCTCCTCCCACGTCCATCGGCGCACCAGGTCCCACGCGGCACCGAGCGAGTCGGACTCGTAGAGTATGCCCTTCATGAGCGCCGGAAGCGCGAGCATCATCTCCGGCGGTTGGCTGTCGGCGCTTCGCACCTCGAGGTAACGCTTGAGTCGGACTTCAGGAAAGAGCGTCGTCAGATGCAGGGCCCAGTCGTCGAGGGTCGCGCGCTCGCCGCGGTAACCCTGGCGCATGAACTCGCGAAAGGTCATCGCGGTCGCCTCGATGTACTCGCCGCCACGGATGATGAAGTACATCGGCACATCGAGCGCGTATTCAACGTAGTCGTCGATGCCGCAGTTCGGGTTGAACACGAAGGGGAGCATCCCGGAGCGTGCCGGATCGGTGTCCGTCCAGATGTGGCCGCGCAGGGTCATGAAGCCGTTCAGCCGGCCCTCGCTCACCGAGGAGTTGGCGAACATCGCCGAGACGAGCGGCACCAGCCCCATCGCGACACGCAACTTCTGGATCGCGTCGCGCTCGTCGCCGAAGTCGAAGTTCGCCTGGACGGTCGCGGTCTGCTTCATCATGCGCTGCCCGAGCGTGCCGACGCGCCGCATGTACGGGCCCATGATCTCGTAGCGCCGCTTCGGGACCCACTCGATGTCGTCGACACCGGTGAGCGGTTGAATGCCGAGACCGAGAAAGACGATTCCGAGCCCTTCGCTCACCGTGAGGATCTCGCGCACGTGCGCGAGCAGCTCGTCCTGTGCGCAATGGATGTTCTCGCATTGCTCACCGCTGAGCTCGAGCTGGCCACCCGGCTCGACCGTGATGTTCGCTTGGCGGCCGTAGAGCGCGATGATCCGGCCTCGATCGAGCTTCGGCGTCCACCCATATCGTTCCGCGAGGCCCGCGAGGACGCGTTCGATGCCGTTGGGCCCGCTGAAGGGTGCCGCCGCCCCGGTCTCACGCAGGACGCCGACCTTCTCGTACTCCGTGCCCACCCGCCATTCCGAGCGCGGCTTTGCGCCGGTCCGGATGTACGCGCCGAGCTCGTTCGTATCGGTGACGGGCTCGAGAGAACCGGGCTCGCTACCGGCCTGGAATTCGGACACGGCCGGAAGCTACCAGATCGCCACCCTCTGGCAATCCGCTACTTGGCCTCCGTGTGGGCTCGCGTTCTTCGCCGGGTTAGGGGATGCGTCTGTCGTATTTCGCGGCAGCTCGCGGTCGCGTTTCACCGCTCCAGCTCGGTGCAGGTTTCGGCCAGAGTTTTCGGCGGTCGTGTACACTCGGCTACTTATGTCGCCGCGCGTTCGCACGGTACCCGCCCCGCCGGTGGCATGTCTTCTGCTGAATGGCCGAGCAACGGGCGCCGGACACGGAACAGACGCCGTGTCCCCGACGCGCCCGAGAGCAGGAGGTTCACTGTCATGGACGCGCGAGTCGCCCGAATCGTCGAAGACCAGAGTGTCACTCTCTTCGGACCCGACACGCTCGTGCCGGCGCAATACTTCGATCGCGTCGGTGCGGATGTGGCATTTCAACCCGAGAAGCGCCTCATGCTCGCCGTCCTCGAGGAGGCCATCGCGACCTTCCAGCGGCACGCGATCGCCGACACGCGTCGCAGTCAGCGTCTGGTCGAAGAGGTCGAGGAGTGGATCTCGGGCGCGAGCGGCGAGTGGCCGTTCTCTTTCGACAACGTGTGCGACGCGCTCGATCTGAATGCCGACTATCTCCGTAGCGGCATGACGAGGTGGAAGGAAGCGGAGCGCCGGAAGGCACGGCAAGGCGGTCCGACTGTCTACCGTTTCCCGTTCCGCCGCGTGAACGGCAAACGCCACAGCATCACGGGGCCGCGCGAGTATCTGAAGAAGAGCGCCTAGCGAGACGGACCGTCATGAGCATGCGCCTCGCCGACGAGATCCGCCGTTGGCAGCAGGCCAGGCGAATGGCCACGAGCCTGCCGTCAGTCTTCCCGGAATCGCAGCGGATTGCGGTGGACGATCGCGAGGTGGTCGTACTTCGTCGCCGCTCGCCGCGCCTCGGCGAGCGCGTGCGATCACGTGCGAGCGGCCGCGTCGATCAATGACCCGCGGGCGCGGCGCTCGAGGCATCGTCGAAGAAGATCTCTCCCTCGAAGATCAGCGCTTGCACGACGGTGTTGAGGCGGGTGAGGGGCGTGCCATCGAGCTTGTAGTGACGGACGCCTCGCTTCATGGCGTCCGAGAGCTCCGCGAGCAAGAACAACGTCTCGCATGACGTGTGGAAATCGAGCTGCATGTCGCTGACCAGAGGTGCTTGGGCTGCGAGCTGCGGGGTGAAGTCTCGGTACATGTCGAACGCCGACTGGTGGGCCACGCATCCTCCTTGGTCCCGCGCCGGAAGGCGCGCATCGCTTGCAACCGCTCGTGATCGGTTGCGGCGATTCGGTAGACGCTGAGGGGGGCAAGGACCAAGTTTCGTGCCATCGGTGAACGCGTGCGTGCGGCACGGTGCCCGAACGGATGGAGAGGGCTCGTGGTCTGCGCCGTGGGTCGCGAAGATCTACGCGAATTGAATCGAACCGCGTAGTTGTGACGGCACATCATGCTTCCCGCGGCGCGCACCGCGGGCTCGCACGATCCAATTTGCAGGAAGGTTCGCTAGGGGGAGTGGCGTGTGGACGTGCGCCGGGTGGGATTGCAGAACTGCGCGTTCCGGTCGAAAGCCTGCGCCGCTACCCGATCCGGAAGACCGCAAGCGGAGCCGGAGCGTTCGTTGCGATCACTTGCGCAAACGGCGACGGAACGAGCGATCCATCTCTTCCGCGACGCGGGTCGTTCGATCGGCGGCGTCGACGGCCATCGCCGCGCCCCGTTCGGCCCTTTCCGCCGCTTCCGCGGCGCGCTCTGCTGCGAGTTCCGCACGCCGGGCGGGATCTTGCGCTAGATAGTAGCGCTCGATCTGCTCGCGCATCGCCGGCGCGATCGGTCGGTCGAACTTGCGGAGGCCGGCATGCGGCTGGTCGAGAATGAAGGCGCGCGTAAAGGCGATCTCTCGGTCGAGACGCAGATAGAACACTCGAACCTCATACGAATCGAGGGGGGGTCCGCTATCCACCTCCACCCGCTCTACCCAATCGGGATAGCCGCGACGCTCGATGAAGCTCGCGAGCTCGGGGTTGCGATCCATCTCGACCGCGAAGGCACGAGGCCCAAGCGCCACCGGCAGTCCTACGGGAATGCTCGTCGCCGAGCAGAAGGATCCGGCGAACAACCACGTCGTCGTCAGTACGATCGCCACCGACTGTCCGCTTCGCATGCGCAACCTCCTCGTTCTCTTCTTGATGACCTTAGCTGATGTGCCCCGTAGGTGTCAGCAGGCGAAGTCACGCGGCCGTCCGGGCCTTGCGCGGCGCGCAGGCCATTCGATACAGTTCACCGCCTCGCAAGATGCCCGCGCGACCCGGACCGCTCATCCGCCGCCATCCTCGGCCGGCGCGTCCGTCATGGGTTTGAATGAACCCCGAACTTTATCTGATCATCGCGATTTGTCTGGTGTTTCTCAACGCGTGTTTCGTCGCCGCGGAGTTCGCGATCGTCAAGGTGCGGGCCACCCGTATCCAAGAACGTTTGCGGGACGGTGTACGTGGCGCCGCGGCGACTCAAAGCATCTTGAGCAACCTCGACGCCTATCTTTCCGCGACCCAGCTCGGAATCACGCTCGCGAGCCTCGGCCTCGGATGGGTCGGTGAGCCGGCGTTCGCGAGCCTGATCGGCCCGCTGCTGGCGGCGGTCGGGATCTGGTCGCCGGCGGTCGTGCACAGCATCTCGCTCACGCTGGCATTCGCGGCGATCACGTTTCTGCACATCGTGCTCGGCGAGCTCGCGCCGAAGTATCTCGCGATCCAACGGCCCGAGGCGGTGGCGCTCGCCGTCGCCGTCCCGCTCCTCGCGTTTCGGCGCATGCTCTACCCGGCGCTGTGGTTGCTCAACACCTCTTCGAACGCGACTCTCCGTGTGCTCGGCATCAACCGCGCCGCCGACCCGGAGCTCGTCCACTCGGAGGAAGAGCTGCGTCTCTTGCTCGCGGAGTCGAATCGCACCGGGGCGCTTTCCACTTCGAAGCGGAAGCTCCTCGAGAACGTGTTCGCCTACACGCACCGTTCCGCCAAGCACATCATGGTGCCGCGTGCGGAGATCGTGTACCTCACCCTGCGCAAGTCGCTGGCCGAGAACCTCGACATCATCCGCAGCAACCAACACACCCGCTACCCGCTTTGCGAGACCGATATCGACCACGTGGTCGGCATGATCCACACCAAAGACCTTCTCCAGCCCGCGGAGGGGGTGCTCGACGTGCGCGATCTGTTGCGGCTGAAGCGTGAGATCCTATTCGTGCCCGAGACGCGCCCGCTCGAGCTCCTACAGCGCGACTTTCAGCAGCGACGCGTCCACATGGCTCTCGTCGTCGACGAGTACGGCGGAACCTCCGGCCTGGTGACGCTCGAGGACATTCTCGAGGAGATCGTCGGAGAGATTCAGGACGAGTTCGACGCCGAACCTCCGAAGATGGAGACGACCGGCGACGGCTACATCGTCGACGGACTCGTCCTCATCGACGAAATAGGCGCGCGCCTCAAGATCGACATTCCCGAGCGCGAGAGCAACACGCTCGGCGGCTTCGTGATCGCCCGGCTCGGACGCATCGCGCGCGTCGGTGATGTCGTGTGGCTCGACGGCTACGACGTCAAGGTCGTCGAGATGAAGGGCCGCCGCGTGAGCAAGCTGCTGCTGACTCCGGCGCCGGAACACGAACGCCCGCCGCAATCCGCGTAATCGCGGCTCCGCTGCGCCGGCTCGCATGGCATTCGGGGGGCACACCGGACGCCGCTGGCACTCCCCGTGTGCCGCGAGAGGCTCAGGTGATCGTTCGGCCCGGGCGCTGGGCAACGTGTGTCGCTCTACGTGCCCGAATTGACGAAGGGCTGGCGTGGTCGAACGTGGTCGGTCGCTCTCCCGACCGTTGGCGCGTGCCTTGCTGAGTTCGGTCGACAACGCGCTCACACACCGCGCCGAAAGGATCTCCACATGCAAGCGATGCTGGAACGAAAAACGGTGATGATCGATGGCGAGTCGCTCGAGATGTGGGCGCCCCCCGTGTCCGACTTCTCCTGCCTACCGGATGATTTGCGCGCGTACATGACGACCGGTCGTTGGGACCTGGTCTTCAACGCCCTCTACTACCTCGCGGACGCGGTTCCCGAGGGTCGCGCCTAGCGGGCGGACACGTCAGATCGACGCCAGCGCCAGCTCGATCCGCTTGCGGGTTCGCCGCAGCACGCGGCCCAGGCGCTTTTGCTCCGCCTCGACCAATGCCGATGCGTCGAACCCGCGCAGCTTGCGGTTCAGTCGGCGCGCGGAGGCCATGACGTCGGCCCCCGACTGCGGCTTCCCGATTTGCCGCGACTCGCGGAACTTGTGAACCGAGAGGTTCGCGAGTTTCACGCGGCGCCAGAGCTTCAGCATGTCGGATTCCGATCCCTGGCG
>JBGOSW010000098.1:0-15925 GCA_041476145.1 Binatia bacterium | reverse complement strand
GGATGGGTGATCGTTTCGGGGAACGTCTTGCGATCCGCGAACCAGGCCTTGTGCGAGAAGAACGAGTCGGTGCTCACGCCGATCACCTCCGTCTTGTCGTCACGGAAGTCGCCGAGGAGCGATTGAAAGCCCTTGATCTCGGTCGGGCAGACGAAAGTGAAGTCGAGCGGGTACCAATAGAGCACGTGCCACTTGCCTTTGTAGTCCTTGCTGCTGAGGGTCTTCTGCTCGCCGTTGACGTAGGCGAGCGCACTCCATTCGGGTTCGGGTTGGCCGATCATCGTCATCGTGGTTCTCCCCCTGGTGTATTCTGCTGGCCGCCGTTCGCGGACCGTCGTAGGTGTCCTTGAAATTGGCTGCGATACGGCGACTCGTCAAGGGCGACCGATGACGGTGATTCGGCGGTCAGCGTGCCGAGACGGCCGGTGTTGCGCCGGAGGTGACCCACAAGGATTTCAGATCCAGCGGCAGCTGGCTGAAAATGTCCCACGCCTCGCCTTCCATGCCGGTGGGGCTGCCGAGCAGCCGCTGCAACACCGCGAAGACGGCACGTACCGCCCGCTCCGCTTCCATTTCGTCGGCGAGGGCCGTCCAGCGCCGCACGCGTCCGAGGAACTCCCGGCGATGAGTCCGGGCGACGCGGCGATCGGGGTAGTCGTGCTCCTGCCACCAATGTCGCAACTCGCGTGGCAACTGTGCCGCCACGTCGGCGACCTCCGCGGGCGTGAGTCGATTGCGAAGCTCCTGGAGCACCACGAAGGTGATTCCGACGGCGCGCCGCTCGTCGCAGCCGAGGCGCCCGGCCACCTCGCGGATGAACGTTCGCTTGTCCATTCGAGGTCCTCCCACGTCTTTGATGCCTGCAAAATGGTTGCCGATTCGCCGGGCCTCCAAAAGAGCGCCGTTGCGGCGGTTTTCGCCGTCGATTCCCAGGGGCAAGGAGACGGGGCGCCGTCGTTCGCAGGCTTCGGAGGGCCCTGCGCTTGCGTGGTGCTCGTGCCGCCGACGGCTGGACGATCGGTCCGCCGTGGCGATATGAGCGTCGCGGTGCTCGACGAGCAGGAGCCGCATGCCGACTATCGCAGCGCGCTGATCGCGTGCTTTCTCGGCTGGACGCTCGACGCCTTCGACTTCTTCGTCCTGGTGTTCGTGCTGCCGAGCGTCGCCGAGGAGTTCGGTACCGACGTTCCGTCGATGGCGCTGACGGTCACCGTCACGCTCGCGTTCCGGCCGCTCGGGGCGCTGCTCTTCGGCCTCATGGCCGACCGTTACGGGCGGCGGCTGCCGCTCATGATCGACCTCGTCTTCTACTCGGTCGTCGAGGTGCTGTCGGGTCTCGCGCCGACCTATGGGAGCTTCCTCGTCCTGCGTGCGCTCTTCGGTATCGGCATGGGCGGCGAATGGGGAGTCGGCGCTTCGCTCGCGATGGAGAAGGTACCGCCGCGCGCGCGCGGCGTGCTCTCCGGCGTCCTGCAACAGGGGTACGCGGTGGGGTATCTCCTGGCCGCGTGCTGCTACTTCTTCGTGTTTCCACGCTGGGGATGGCGCCCGATGTTCTACATCGGCGGCCTGCCGGCGCTCCTCGCGCTCTTCGTTCGCGCGCGCGTGCAGGAGTCGACCGTCTGGGAACGGACGCGCCACCGGAGCTGGGGCGCGCTCGGCCGCGGCATCGCGTCGGAATGGCGGCTCTTCCTCTATCTCACGCTGTTCATGGCGATGATGTCGTGCATCTCGCACGGCACGCAGGACATGTATCCGACGTTCCTGAGGCTCGAACGCGGCTTTTCGCCGCGGCAGGTCGCGGTCATCGCGGTGATCTACAACCTCGGCGCACTCCTCGGCGGCATCGTCTTCGGGCGCATCTCGGACCACATCGGGCGGCGGCGCGCGGTAGTGACGGCGCTGCTGCTCGCCGTGCTCGCGATTCCGCTCTGGGCGTATGCGCCGACGCTGGCCCTGCTGGTCGGGGGCGCATTCATGATGCAGTTCATGGTGCAGGGCGCCTGGGGCGTCATCCCGGCGCACATCACCGAGCTTTCGCCCGACGCCGTGCGCGGTTTCCTTCCCGGGTTCGCCTACCAATGCGGCGTCCTGCTCGCGAGCAGCATCGCCTGGATCGAAGCCGTCCTCGCGGCGCGGACGAGCTACGCCAACACGATGGCGCTGACCGCGCTCACGGTCTTCATGCTCGGCGCCGTCGTGACGGCACTCGGTCATGAACGCAGGGGCGCGCGCTTCGGTGCGTGAACGGCGGAGCGTCACGCCCAGGGCGGTGGGCGATTGCGCGGCGAATCGCTTTGCGGTAGCGGCGGCCTGGTGGGTGGGTCGATGAGGTCATTGGTGACGGCGATGCTGCTGAGCACGCTCCCGCTCACGGCAGCGTGTGTCGCCACCCGCGACGGCGAGCGCAGCGTCGGCGTCTTGGGCTCCGAGGTCACGATCTCCGGACACGACGAGTTTCTGCGTGCGTGCGCGTCGTGCCACGGCGTCGGCGGGCGCGGCGACGGTCCGGTTGCTGCTGCGCTGCGGCCGCCACCGCCCGACCTCACGTCACTCGCGGCGCGGGCGGGAGGGCGATTCCCGCGCGAGCGCGTCATTGCCGTCCTCAGCGGCGACGTCGCGCTGAGCGCGCACGGTAGCCGTCGGATGCCGGTCTGGAGCGCGCGCTTCGCGCCCAGCGACTTCGCCGCGACCGCGGCGGCGTCGATCTACGCCCGGCGCTGGATCGAGGCGCTCGCGTCCCACGTCGGCTCCATTCAGCGGCCGGGCATCGACGTCGATGAACGTCCGGCGCGGTGAGAAGAACGCTGCCGTGCTACAGGAGTTTCCGCACGCGCGCGTATCCGACGCGCAGCTCTTCGGCGGCGAGTCGCAGCGCCGCGCCCACCTCCTCGGCCGCCTTGCCGGCCTCGCGGCCGACGACCTCCATCTTGGCGCGGACGTGCTCCCAGGTGCGCTCGAGGCGCGCCCACTCGTCCTTCACCTCGGCTTTCGCGAGATGGAGTCGGACGTGGATCTCGTCGCGCTGGCGCTTCAAGTCGTCGATCAGCTTTTGCAGCTCTTGATTTTTCTCGGTCATGGGCATTCCTCCGTCTCGTGCAAGACCGCTGCCGTTCGATTTCACCCGCCGCAGGCGCAACCGCCGAGTTTCTGCTTCCTAGGTGTGGGAAGCGCCGACGGAGTCTTTCGCAGCGCTTGGACACGCCCCGGGCGAGGATCGGCGTGTCCGAGGGCCTTGCGGCTGCGAGCGTCGCGGCATAGCGGTTGCTCGTCGGGACTCATCATGACGAAAAGTCTCATTCGGAGCGGCAATCGCCGCGGTACCCGCAGCGACCAGAGCCCTCCGGTCACGCGCCGTCCGACGCGGCTGCGGGAGCCGGCGGCGTGTGAGCGATGCGGCGCGACGTTCGTACGCCGAACCTGGCGCACGGGACGTGCGGTCCCCGCGACGCTCCTGCGGCAAGCGACCTGGACCGTCTGTCCCGCATGCTCGCAGGCGGAACATGGCGAGTACTTCGGACGCGTGCTGATCGGCGGCGCGTTCGCGGCGGCGAACGCGGCGGCGATCCGGCGCCGCATCGCGAACGTCGACGCGCGGGCACGTTTCACGCAGCCGCAGCGGCGAGTGATCGCCGCCGCCGAAGGCCACGTCCTCGAGGTGCTCACGACGTCGCAAAAGCTCGCGCACCGCATCGTCCACGAGCTCAAGAAGGCGTTTCGCGGTCGCGCGTCCTACCGCTGGTCCGACACCGACGGGAGCCTGTTCGCGACGTGGCAGCGCGACTGAGCACGGCGTCGCGCGCTCGGAGGCCCTCTGCGGGATCCGGCCGCAGGCGATGAGAGTGGCGGCGTCGGCGCGCCCTTCTGGAGCGTCGATGCGCAGGCGCTCATCATCGCGCTCGACAGCCGTGTCACCGGGCTGACGAGCGCGGAGGCGGCGGCCAGGCTCGCCGCGACGCGCGCGCGCTCGTTGCGGTCCCGGGTGCACGTCGGCTCCGTGGCGCTCTTCCTGGCGCAGATTCGCAGCCCGATCGTCCTCGTCTTGCTCGCGGCCGCGGCGCTGTCGCTCGTGCTCGGCGACCGCGGCGACGCGCTCATCATTCTCATCATCGTCGCGGCGAGCGCCGGGCTCGGCTTCTGGCAGGAGCGCGGCGCGACCCGTGCCGTCGAGCACCTGCTCGCACTGGTGACGACGCACGTCAGCGTGCTGCGTGACGGCGTCGAGCGCCAGGTGCCGAGCGACCAGGTCGTGCGCGGCGACGTCCTGCGGCTCTCCGCGGGCCAGGCGGTGCCGGGCGATTGTCGAATCTTGGCGGCGAAGGATCTCTTCATCGTCGAGGCGGCGCTCACCGGGGAAAGCTATCCCGTCGAGAAGTCACCGGCGACGTTGCCCGCCGACACGCAGCTCGCCGGCCGGGTGAACGCACTCTTTCTCGGCACCAACGTCGCGAGCGGCACGGCGACGGCGGTCGTCGTCCACACCGGTCGCGCCACGGAGTTCGGCGCGATCGCCGAGCGACTGCGGCTGCGGCCGCCCGAAACCGAGTTCGAGCGCGGCGTGCGCCGTTTCGGGTACCTGCTCGCGGAGGTGACGCTGCTGCTCGTGGTCACGATCTTCGCCATCAACGTCGCGTTCGCGCGGCCGATCCTCGAGGCGCTGCTGTTCTCGCTCGCGCTCGCCGTCGGGCTCACGCCGCAGCTCCTGCCGGCGATCATCAGCGTCAACTTGGCGCACGGCGCCCGCCGCATGGCGGCGCGGAAGGTGATCGTGAAACGGCTGGCGTCGATCGAGAACCTCGGCAGCATGGACGTCCTCTGCTCCGACAAAACCGGGACGTTGACCGAAGGCGTCGTGCGCGTGCACTCGGCGCTCGGCATCGACGGCGCGGAGCGCCCGCGCGTCCTCGAGCTCGCGGCGGTGAACGCCGCGCTCGAGAGCGGCTTCGCGAATCCCATCGACACGGCGATTCGCGCCCTCGGGACGGTCGACCCCGCCGCGTGGGAGAAGCGCGACGAGGTGCCGTACGACTTCGTGCGCAAGCGCCTCAGCATCGTCGCCGCCCACGGCGGCCGCGTGTTGATGATCACCAAGGGCGCGCTGCCGCAGGTCCTCGAGGTGTGCACCAGCGCGGAGGCACCCGACGGCTCGGTGCTGCCGATCGCCGACGCCCGCGCCGCGATCGACGCGCGTTGCCACGCACTCGCCGCCGAGGGGTTGCGCATTCTCGGTGTCGCCGTTCGCGAGCTCGCGACCGATGCGCCCGTCGACCGCGGCGACGAGCAGGGGATGCGGTTCGTCGGCTTGCTCGCGCTCTTCGACCCGCCGAAGCCGGGCATCGACGCGACCATCGCCGAACTCCGCCGGCTCGGCGTCGCACTCAAGATCGTGACTGGCGACCATCGTCTGGTCGCGGAGTCACTCGGACGCGCGATCGGTCTCACCGCGCCGCGGCTCCTCACCGGCCCCGATCTGCGCGGTATGACCGACGAGGCGCTGGTCGGCCGCGTCGGCGGCGTCGATCTCTTCGCCGAGATCGAGCCCAACCAGAAGGAGCGCATCGTGCGGGCGCTGATGAAAGCCGGACACGTCGTCGGCTACCTCGGCGACGGCATCAACGACGCCTCGGCGATCCACGCCGCCGACGTCGGGCTCTCCGTGGCCGGCGCCGTCGACGTCGCGCGCGAGGCCGCCGACATCGTCCTCTTGGATCGCGCCCTCGACGTCATCATCGCCGGCGTGCGCGAGGGGCGGGCGACGTTCGCCAACACCCTCAAGTACGTCTTCATGGCGACCAGCGCCAATTTCGGGAACATGTTCAGCATGGCGGGGGCGTCGCTCTTCCTGCCCTTCCTGCCGCTGCTGCCGAAGCAAATCCTCCTCACCAATCTCCTCACCGATCTGCCGGAGATGGCGATCGCCACCGATCGCGTCGACGAGGAGTGGATCGAGCGGCCGCATCGCTGGGACGTCGGCTTCATCCGCGCCTTCATGCTGACCTTCGGCGCGCTGAGCTCGGTGTTCGATTTCGTCACCTTCGCGGTGCTGCGCCGGTGGCTGCGCGCGGACACGACGGAGTTCCGCACCGGGTGGTTCGTCGAGTCGGTGGTTTCGGCGGCGCTGATCGTCCTCGTGATTCGCACGCGCGGCAGCCTCTGGCGGAGCCGGCCGGCGACGGCGCTCCTCGTCGCCACCGTCGGCATCGTCCTGGTGACCGTGCTGATGCCGCTGACACCGCTTGCGGTGCCGATGAGCTTCGCCCCGGTGCCGCTCGCGTTCCTTCCGACCCTTGCCGTCATCGTCGCCGTCTACGGCCTGAGCGCCGAGACCGCGAAGCGGCTGTTCTACGCGCGCCACCCGCGCTGAGTCGGCCGGAAAGGAAACCCCATGATCGCACTGCAACGGATCCTCGTCGGGCTCGACGGCTCGCCGGTCGCGGAGTCGATTCTCGCGAGCGTGCGCGCGCTCGCCGCCGCTCTCGGTGCGGAGCTCGTCTTGCTGCACGTGACCCCGGTACCGGAAGCGGTGCGCGCGACCGCGGCCGGCGTCGCCATCGACCTCGACGAGATCGTGACGCACGAGCGACGGCGCGCGCAGGTCTACCTCGACGGCGTCGCGGCCGAGCTGCGCACGAGCGGCCTCACCGTACGGACCGCCACCGCGGTCGGCGAGGCGGCGACGGAGATCGTACGCTACGCCGCGCGCGAGTGCGTCGACCTCGTCGGGCTCGCGACCCACGGCCGCTCCGGGGTGCGGCGCTGGCTATACGGAAGCGTCGCCGATGCGGTCCTGCACACGACGACGACGCCGCTGCTCCTCCTCCGGCCGCACGGCGGCGGAGCCGAGGTCGCAGCTGAACTGCGGCGGGTGGTGGCGGCACTCGACGGGTCGGAGCTCGCCGCGTCGGCACTGCCGATCGCGGCGCGCCTCGCCGCCGCGCTGCGGGTTCCGCTGAGCCTCTTCCGCGTCGTCGAGACGACGACGGTTGCGTTCGCGGGCGATCCGTTCGGCGCCGTCTACACCGGCTACGAGCGCGTCCTCGCCGTCTTGCGCGAAGATGCGGAGCGGTACCTCGGGACGCTCGCGACCGGGCTGCGCGCCGAAGGACTGACGGTCGAGACCGCCGTCTCCTGCGGCACGGCCGTGGCTGCGATCATCGGCCACGTCCGAACGCAGCCGGGCACCCTGCTGGCGTTGAGCACGCACGGTCGGACGGGATGGCGGGCGGTCGCGCTGGGAAGCGTCGCCCGTCGCGTCGTGCTGCTCGCCGACGGACCGGTCCTCGCCGTGCGCTCGGCGCCGGGCGCGTCGGCGCCATCCTGAGATCGGGTGGTTCCTGTCGCCGCCGCTGGAGTGACGACGCTCGCGGCCGCGTAGCGCCGCGATCCGCGAGCCGACGGTCCGAGGGGTTCTTGACTGATCATTCAAGAAGTGGCAGTTGCTTCCAGTAGGAGGTCACGCGATGCCCATCGACGATGCGGAACGCGCGCGGCGGCGAGCGCTGCTGCACGCGCACTTCAGTGCCGAGAACAACAACGATCTGGAGCGGATCATGGAGACGTTCTCCGCCGACTCCGAGATGCTCTACAACCGGCAATCCTTCCGCGACCATGACCGCATCCGGCAGGCCCACAGCTACATGGGGTTTTCCGCGCAGGGCGCCTTTTCCGGGCTGCGGACCGTCCCGGATCACGAGCACTTCACCGCCGACGAGATCGTGATCGAGGGACGGCTGTGTGGCAAGCACGTCGGTGAGTTCGAGGGCTTCCCGGCTACGAACCGCGACGTCGAGCTCCCGTATGTCGCCTTTTATCGCTTCGACGCGGATGGGAAGCTCGAGTCGGAGCGCGTAGTGATGAATCTCGGTTCCCTGGGGAGGTCCGTCGTATGATCGTCGTGAACGTCGAGGTCGTCACCGAAGCCGGCGCCGCCGACACTGTCCGCGCCGCCGTTCGAGCCATGGAGCAGGCGACGCGCCACGAGGTCGGCTGTCTGACGTATGCGTTCTCCGTCGACATCTGCGATCCCACCATGATTCGCGTGACCGAACGGTGGGAATCGTTGGAGGCGATCCGGGCGCACATGGCGAGCCCGCACATGGCGACGTTCCAGCGTGCCGTCGCCGCGCTCGCGCCGAAGTCGCTCGACATCAAGGCCTACGAGGTCGCCCGCGAAGTCGCTATCGGCTAGCGGGCAGGATGGTCCGCCCGCGCGAATTCGAGCTCGAAGAGGTGGGCGAGGGGCTCTTGAATGCCTTTTGGCTGCGCGGCTTCGCGCGTACGTCGATCCCCGACCTCACGGCGGCGACGGGGCTCCTGCCGGGAAGCTTGTACGCGGCCTTCGGGAGCAAGGAGGACATGTTCCGGATCGCCGTGGAGCGCTACGTCTCGCAACTCCGCGCCGCGATCTCCAACCGGGTGCGGGGGCTCGCGGGCGTCCAGGACGTGCTCGACACCGTCGTGCGTTTGACCGCGAGCGATCCGGAGCGACGCGGCTGCCTGATCCTCAACACGATTCCCGAGTCCTCGTCCCTCTCCGCGCCGACGCGACACCAGCTCCAGCGCGGGCTGCAGGCAATGCGTCGCTTCGTCCGCGATCGCCTGCGCGAGGCGCAAGACGACGCGGGGACGTCGGTCGACCTCGATCCGCTCGCGGCGCTGGTGTTCGCCGCCGCGGTCGCCATTCGCGTGCTCGGGCGCGCGGGGCTCGATCGCCGCCTGCTGCAGGACATCGCCGACGGCGCGACGGCGGCCGTCCGGCAATCGCTCGCGCACGGGTGAGGTCAGGTCGAGCTCGCCTCGCCCTGTTGCTGAATCAGCTTCGCGACCAGCCCCGTCCATCCCGTCTGATGGCTGGCGCCGATGCCGGCGCCGTCGTCGCCGTGGAAGTACTCGTGGAAGAGCAGGTAGTCGCGCCAGTGCGGGTCGCGTTGCAACAGGTCCTGGCCGCCGAAGACCGCGCGGCGGCCCTCGCCGTCGCGGGTGAAGATGCGGATGAGTCGTCGCGACAGCTCGTCGGCGACCTCGCGTAACGTCCGATACTCGCCCGAGCCGGTGGGACACTCCACCTTGAAGTCGTCGCCGTAGTAGTAGTGAAAGACCTGCAGCGATTCGATGAGCAGATAGTTCACCGGAAACCAGATCGGGCCGCGCCAGTTGGAGTTGCCGCCGAAGAGGCCGCTCTGCGACTCGGCGGGCTCGTAGCCGACCGTGTAGCGCGCGCCGTTGCCGGCATCGAAGACGAAGGGCTCGGTGGCGTGACGGCGCGACAGTGCGCGCACCCCGTACGGTGACAGGTACTCCTGCTCGTCGAGCATGCGGCGCAGCACGCACTTCATGCGATGGCCGCGCACGACGGCGAGCAGGCGGCGGTCGCCGCTGCCGGGCTCGTGCCAGCGCGAGACCAGCGCGGCGAGCTCGGGCCGGTGCTCGAGGAACCACTCGAGGCGCGCCTTGAAGTCCGGCAGCGCGCCGAGTACGTCGGGGTCGATCGTGGTGACGGCGAAGAGCGGGATGAGGCCGACGATCGAGTGGATCTTGAGCGGCACGTGCTGCCCGGGTCCGGTGTGCAGGACGTCGTAGAAGAACTCGTCCTCCTCGTTCCACAGCGAGACGCCCTCGCCGCCGAGGTCGTTCATGGCGGCGGCGATGTAGAGGAAGTGCTCGAAGAACTTGGTCGCGATGTCCTCGTACGCCGGGTTGTGGCGCGCCAACTCGAGGGCGATCGTCAACATGTTCAGGCAGAACATGCCCATCCAGCTCGTCCCGTCGCTCTGCTCGAGGTAGCCGCCGGTCGGCAGCGGCGCGCTGCGATCGAAGACGCCGATGTTGTCGAGGCCGAGGAAGCCGCCCTGGAAAACGTTCTTCCCCTCGGCGTCCTTGCGGTTGATCCACCACGTGAAGTTCAACATCATCTTGTGGTAGACGCGCTCGAGGAAGCCGAGGTCACCGCGACCGCTCTGCTTGCGGTCGATCTGATAGACGCGCCATGCCGCCCACGCGAGCACCGGCGGGTTGACGTCACCGAAGGCCCACTCGTACGCCGGAATCTGCCCGTTCGGGTGCTGGTACCACTCGCGTCCGAGGAGTAGCAGCTGCTCCTTGGCGAACGTCGGGTCGACGAGCGCGAGCGGGATGCAATGGAAGGCGAGGTCCCAGGCGGCGAACCACGGATACTCCCATTTGTCCGGCATCGAGATGATGTCGCAGTTGTTCAGGTGCCGCCATTCGTGGTTGCGACTATTGACGCGGTCACGTGGCGGCGGCGGCTGTCCGGGGTCGCCCTTCAGCCAGACGTCGACGTCGTAGTGGTAGAACTGCTTCGACCACAGCATCCCCGCGAACGCCTGGCGCTGGACGGCGCGCTCGTCGTCATTGAGCGTCGGCGGTTGCACGGCGGCGTAGAAATCGGACGCCTCCGCTTCGCGGAGCGCGAGAATGCGGGGCGCCGCGGCGAGATCGAGGGCTGGCAGCGCGCTTGCGCCGCGGGAGGCCGCCCGTGACGGCGCCGGCGCGAGGACGAGGTCGACGCTGACGCTACCGCCGGCGGGAACGTCGACGCGATAGTGCGCCGCGGCCTTGGTGCCGACCGCGGCCGGGTTCACCGTGTCGCCGCGTCCGTGGACGACGGCTTCGTGGAAGCCATCCTTGACGAACGGCGACGCGTTCGCCGTGCCGAAGAGTCGCGCGCTGTTGGTCTCGTTCTCGGTGAAGAGGAGCGACGGCGCCACACGCACGCGGCCTGCCGCCGCCGGATCGCGCACCTCGGCGTCGCTGCACTGCAAGGTGAACGGTCCGAGCTCGGTGTGCTCGGCGGCGATGCTGCGCATGGCGCGGGCGCCGGCATCACGCAGCGTCGGCTTCGCCGCCGTACCGCCCCACGACCAGGTGTTGCGAAACCACAGCGTCGGCAGCAGGTGCAGCTCCGCCGCCTCCGGACCGCGATTCACGGCGGTGACGCGGGCGACGATCTCGTCGGGCGAGGCCTTCGCGTACTCGACGAACACGTCGAAGTACCGGTCGCCGGCGAAGACTCCGGTATCGAGGAGCTCGTACTCGGGCTCGTGCTTGCCGCGGCGACGGTTGGTCTCGGCGAGATCCGCGTACGGGAACGCCGCCTGCGGATACTTGTAGAGCATCTTCATGTAGGAGTGGGTCGGCGTCGAATCGAGGTAGAAGTAGTACTCCTTCACGTCCTCGCCGTGATTGCCCTCGGGGCCGGTCAAGCCGAACAGGCGCTCCTTCAGGATCGGGTCCTTGCCGTTCCACAGCGCGAGCGCGAGGCAGAGTCGCTGCTGGTCGTCGCAGATGCCGGCGATGCCGTCCTCGCTCCAGCGATAGGCGCGCGAACGCGCGACGTCGTGCGGCAGGTAGTCCCAGGCGGTGCCGCCGGGGCTGTAGTCCTCGCGCACCGTGCCCCAGGCGCGCTCGCTGACGTAGGGGCCCCACGTGCGCCACACCTTGCCGTCGTCGCGCAGGCGCTGGTGCTCGGCGCTCGTCGCCTTCTCAGCCATTGGTGCTGAACCCGGGATAGAGCGTCATGCCGCCGTCGACGTAGAGCGTATGGCCGGTGACGTAGTCGGAGTCGTCCGAGGCGAGCCACACCGCCGCCTTCCCGATGTCGGCGACGACGCCGACGCGCCCGTACGGGATCAGCGTGAGGAGACTCCGCTCCGCCTCCGGTGTCTCCCACGCGCTGCGGTTGATCGGGGTCTTGATGGCGCCCGGGTTGATGCTGTTCACCCGGATGTGATGCGGGCCGTACTCCTGCGCCAACGTGCGCATGAGCATGCCGACGGCCCCCTTCGACGCCGCGTAGTTCGCGTGGCCGCCCCAGGGAATGATCTCGTGCACCGACGACATGCAGATGATCTTGCCGAGGGCGCACGAGACGTCGGGCACCATGCCGCGGCGCAGGAACTCGCGAATTGCCTCGCGGGAACAGAGAAATTGTCCCGTCAAGTTGACGTCGAGAACGAACTGCCACTGCGCGAGCGTCATCTCGTGGAACGCGGAGTCGCGCTGCAGGCCGGCGTTGTTCACCAGGACGTCGATGGTGCCGAAAGCGGCGAGCATCTCGCGGAACATCGCCTGCACCTGATCTTCCTTGCTGACGTCGGCGAAAAGCGCGATCGCCTCGCCGCCCGCGGCGGTGATCTCGGCGACGACCTGCTCGGCTTGCTCCTTGGCGGTCACGTAGTTGACGCCGACCTTGGCCCCCGCCGCCGCGAGCGCCTTCGCGACCTCGGCGCCGATGCCGCTATTGGCGCCGGTGACCAGCGCGCGCTGGCCGTCGAGGACGCGTGAAGGGATGGACTTTGGCATCGGACTCTCCTTGCCCCTTCGATGCCGTCAGGGATCGAGGAGTTACAGCGCTTTCCGAGATCGCCAGCTCGGCGTGAATGCGGTATTCGTAGCCTCGATGTCGGGTACCGGACCCACTACCGTGCCGGCCGTGGGCATCACCTTCGCCCGGGTCAACGTCTCCAATCCGCGCCGACCCGACTTGGACGCGATCGAGATCGAGTTTCTGATCGATACCGGCGCGATCTACAGCGCCATGCCGACGAACGTCCTCGAGATGCTCGGCGTTGCGCGTCTCGGCCGTCACGAGTTCACACTCGCCGACGGGACGCACCAGGCCTACGACGTGGGCGAGGCCTTCTTCGAGCTCGACACGAGGGGTGGAACCTCGCGGGTGGTCTTTGCTCCCGACGGCGTCACGCCGCTCCTCGGCGCCGTCACCCTCGAAAGTCTGGGTCTCATGGTGAACCCCGTGACGCGCGAGCTGATGCCGATGCGCCTGTTCCTCGCGCTCTCGCGGGCTCGCTATCGCGGCGCCATCGGAATGAAAGAAGGGCGCGAAAGGCCCTTGGGCCCAGGGACTGACGCGCTGCGCGGCTCTCCCGATCCATCGAAGGATTCCAAATACGGCGTCCCTCTCCGTCGATTCTCCTCGACAGGCGACACTCGACTGTGAGAGAGCCTTCATGAAAACCAACGAGGGCGCCTGTGGCCGAGCATCGCAAGGAGGATCTCACCATGGGGCACATCCTACGCAGCCTCGTCGTCGCCGCTTTTGCCCTGGCAGTCGCCGCGCCCGCGCGCGCGCAGGTTACCGATCAGCTCAAGTGCTACAAGGTCAAAGACGCGCTCAAGCTGGCTGGTACGGCGGACCTGGACACACCCCGGTTCGGCGTCGATCCCGGCTGCAAGATCTCCAAGGCGAAGTTTTTCTGCGTTCCCGGCACGGAGACGAACGTCGCCGCGATCGACAAGACGACGAAGCTGCCGATCACACCGGTGCCGGTTGCGGGTCCCGACCCCGGCACCCGCGTCTGCTACCAGGTGAAGTGCCCAAAGCCGCCGACGCCGATTGCCGACGAGGCGGTCACCGACCAATTCGGGAACCGGACACTCACGAAGCCCAAGGCATCGCTTCTCTGCGCGCCTGCGACGCTTCCTGCCATGTTGCTCGACGCCCCGTGCGGTGCGGGCCTCGTCTGCCGTTTTGACAGCAGTACTTCCTCCGCGAGCTGTCGGACCGCCGGAACGGGTGCGCAAGGTACCCCATGTGGTGTAGCCGGCGACGCCGCGTGCGGTGCCGGTCTCGTCTGCCGTCTCGACAACAGTTACTGGGCAACCTGCCAGCCCACCGGACTGGGTCTGAACGGTAACGGATGCAGTCTAGCTGGAGACGCCGCGTGTGGTGCGGGCCTCGTCTGCCGTCCTGACAATAGTTCCTACCCACGCTGCCAGATCGCCGGAACAGGCGCCGACGACGGCACCGGATGCGGTGTAGCCGGCGATGCCCCGTGCGATGCCGGCCTCGTCTGCCGTCCGGACAACAGTTACTTCCCAGTGTGCCAGCCCGCCGGAACGGGCGACGATGGTACCGGATGCGGTCTGGCCGGCGACGCTCCCTGCAATGCGGGCCTCGTCTGCCGTTCCAACCCCAGAACCTGGCCAACCTGCCAGATCACCGGAACGGGCGCCGACGACGGCACCGGATGCGGTCTAGCCGGCGACGTCCCCTGTGGTTCGGGTCTGGTTTGCCGTCCGAACAGCGTTTCCCGCGCAACCTGCCGGACCGCTGGAACGGGCGCCGACGATGGTACTGGATGCGGTCTGGCCGGCGACGCCGCGTGCGGTGCGGGCCTCGTCTGTCGTCCTGGCGATCCCTTCCCAAGGTGCATACCCGCTGGAACGGGCGCCAACTCCAGCGGATGCGGATTTTGAATTGTGGGAGCGGTCTCCGCAGCGCCCGAAGCGACCCGAACGGTAGTTGTCGTTCTCTTCTGTGCGCTGCTCACGGCAACGTTGCCGACGGTCGCGGCCGCAAAGGATCTCTGCCTCACGATCACGTCCGGTATCGGCAACCCGCCGCTCATCGTCCTGAAGGCGTTCACGACGCCGGGAAAGGGCAAGTGCAAGCCGGTTGCCGGCTGGGTGGCGGCCACCACCGACATCGTCGAGGGAGCGGCATGCTCGTGGTCCAACGGGACCGGGTTCACGTTGGGCCTGCACAGGCACTCACTCGGATGCGACGATACGGAGTACACTTTTACCTTGTCCCTTCCCGCTCTGACCGGGGGTGTCACCGAGCGCGACTCGAGCACTGCGGGCACTCCCGCCGTCGGCTGCGGACTCGGCACGGCGAAGGCCGAAAAGTGCAGCGCACCCATCGTTCCGATTCCGTGAGAGAGACCGTCAGGGCGCGACGAGTTGCAGTACGTGGCCGTCGGGGTCGCGCACCAACACGGCACGCACGAAGCCGAGCGTCGGACGGGGCAGGGTGACGACGTCGGTCGATATGATGCCGTAGCCTGCTTCACGTAGAATCCGCGCGGCCACCGCAACGTCGGCGACGGTCACGGTGGTCTGCCAGTGTACGAGGTCGTTGGCTCGCGGCTCGGACGGCAGCGCACGGCCGGCGCGCGGCGCCTCGTACTCGAGGAACTCGACGCCGGGCCCTCCGCCGGGCGCACGCAGGCCCGTGATCCGAACCTCTGCGCCGGGGACACCCGTCAGCTGCTCCTGCTCGATACCGACGTTCAGGCTCTCGCCGGCGACGCGCAGGCCGAGGAGATCGCGATAGAACGCGAGGCTCGCCGCGGTGCTGCGGACGCCGATCGCCGTGTGATCGAGACCGAGGAAGAGCCGTCCGTCGGTCTCCTGCCAGCGCGGATCGCCCTTGCCGGGCGGGAAGTGGATCAGCTCGAGCGTGTGCCCGTCGGGGTCGCGGAAATAGAAGGCGGCGATGCCCGCCGCGGCGGTGTTCGACTTCGGCAGCACTTGCGGCGCGCGCGAGACGGCGCGGACGTGCGGACGCACCCGCGTGTAGGCGGTGTCCATGTCGCTCACGACGATCGCGACGTGTTGGAACCAGCGATCGTTGCTACGCGATCGCGCGGGGAAGGGATGCCCCTTCGGTGCCAGATACTCGGTGAGCTCGAGGTCCTCGTGGCCGAGACGCAGGCGGACGACGCGCGCCCGCACACCGACCACGCCCCACAGTCGATCGTACTCCGGTCCCGACACCTCGACGTCGCCGACCTTCTCGAACCCGAGCACGTCGCGGAAGAACGCCGTCGAATGCGCGGCGTCGGCGACGGTCATGCCGACGACGGTGACGGCGCGGACCTGCGCCGCCGGCTGATCGGTCGCGAGCGCGGCGGACGCGAGCCACAGCAGGCAGAGCGCGACGACGCCCGCGCGCCGTCGCAGGCCTGCCGTGGTCGCCGATCGCACGCGCGTTCTCAGCCGAGGCGCGCGCGCAGGTGATCGCCGACGCGGAGCGCGTTCGCCATGATCGTCAACGCCGGGTTCACGGCGCAGCTCGACGGGAAGAAGCTCGCGTCGACGACGTACAGGTTGTCGACGTCGTGCGCCTTGCAGTGCGCGTCGAGCGCCGACGTTTTGGGATCGT